>DAIPYF010000129.1:0-4751 GCA_036782855.1 Solirubrobacteraceae bacterium | reverse complement strand
CCTCGCGCTCCCGCGTCGTCCGCCAGCCGGGCCCGGGGTCCTCGCCGTCGCGCTCGGCGCGCATCGCGCCGGCGGCCTCTCCGGCGAGCTGCTCGGCCGCGGCGCGGGTCGCCTCCAGGCGCTCGCGCAGGTCGCCGAGCGGGTCGTGAGCGGGACGGGCCTCCTCAGGCATCGGCGGGATCGGGGCGGTCGAAGGTCACGTGCAGGACGCCGTCGGTCAGCGCGGCGCCGGTCGGCTGATAGTCGCTCAGGGCCGGCGGCAGCGCAAGCGTGCGGCGCGACCCGTTGACCCGGACGACGAGGTCGTTCCCGATGCGCTTCACGTGCACATCGCCCTTGTGGGCGAACGGCAGGTCGAGTCGCAGCTCGGCCTCGCGCGCGCCGACGGTCAGCTCCTGCGTCACGCGGTCGTGCAGGATCGCGGCAGCGTCGACGCCGCCGAAGATCTCGTCCCCGAGGCGGTCGAGCATGGCGGGCCCGAGCACCTCCTCGGCGAAGTGCGGGGCGTTCAGCACGGGGACGGGGGCGAAGGCGTCGCGCGCCTCCCCGAGCAGGTGCTGCTGGTGGGCGCGCCAGCCCGCGAGCCAGTCGCCGGACTCCGGCGGCAGGACGCGGTTGGCGATCACCGCGTCGGTGAGGAAGCCGTAGAGGCTGAGGTACGTGAAGGTGCGGCGCGTCTCGTCGACGACGAGCCGCTCGGGCGTGAGGACGAGGCGGATGCTGACGTGCTCGTGGTCGCGCAGCACCTCGTTCATCGCGATCACCCCGCGGGCGACGCGCTGCACGTCGTCCAGCGCGCCCTCCGAGGGCATGCCACGCGAGAAGGGGCGCGCCGCCGCGACCATGCGGCTCTGCTGCGGCAGGGCCTTGTCGAGCCACCAGCGCGCCGCGTCGGGGAACGAGAGCAGGCGCAGCGTCTCCCCGGTCGGGGCGCAGTCGACGACGATCGCGTCGTAGAAGGCGTCGTCGTAGTGGCGGCCGATCTCCAGCAGGCCGAACAGCTCGTCCATGCCGGGCAGGACCGTCAGCTCCTCCGCGGCGATCCGGTCCACGCCCTTGCGCACGAGCAGGTCGCCGAGCCAGTCCTGCACCTCCGACCAATGGCGGTCCAGCTCGTCCTGCGCGCTGATCTGCTGGACGTCGAGGCCGGGGGAGGCCGGGGCCGGGCGCGAGCCCGCCGTCACCCCGAGGACGTCGGCGAGGCTGTGGGCCGGGTCGGTCGAGACGAGCAGCGTGCGCCGGCCGCTCGCGGCGAGCCGCCGGGCGGTCGCTGCGGCGACGGACGTCTTGCCGACGCCGCCCTTGCCCGTGTAGAGGATCGTCCTCGGAGCCACCGCGGCGAGGATACGCCGCTCAGCTCCACGGCCCGGGCAGCCCGAGCGCCTTCAGCCGGGCGTAGAGGTAGCGGTTGAAGTGCTGCTGGGCGATGCAGAAGGGGCCGGAGTCCGGGTAGCGGTCGAACGCGCGCAGCACGGCGCCGGGGTCCTTGCGCCGCGCCCGCAGCGCGAACGCCGCCTTCTGACGGTCGACGTTCAGGCGCGAGCAGAGGCCGCGGGTGAAGTCGCGCAGGACCTTGTGGTAGCCGAGGTCGGACGCGATCCCCGGCTGGTAGAGCGACCAGGAGCCGGTGTCGGCCCAGCGGATCTCGACCCGCGCGCGGCGCACGCCGTCGAGGTACAGGCGCCGGCCGAGCGGGTCGTTGGCGAAGACCGCGAAGTCGTGCAGGCCGACGACCGACTGCAGGAAGGCGTTGTAGATCCGCTGCCCGGGGGCGTACGAGTAGGCGAGGTAGTGCGCGCCCTCGCGCGCGCGGATCCGCACGCCGGACGGCGGCGGGGTGCGGAAGATGCCGAGCCCGCTGCGCGCGACGTCGAACCAGTGGGGGTCCTTCAGGCGCACGGCGGCGCGCGAGAACGCCTGGAGGGCGGTGCCCTGCGCCAGCCCGCTGACCCACGGCGGCCGTCCGCCGCCGAACACGAACTGGTACTCCCACGCCTTTCCGCCGGCGCGGTTCACGGCGTACGACTCGATCTCGCGCGCCATCGCGCCGACCTCGGTGTCGTATCCCTTGGCGAGGAACAGCTGGTTCATCCGGCCGAAGGTGCCGAGCCACTGGATCTGGACGCCCTGGCCCGGGTACGACTGCCAGACGAGGCGGCTGCCGTCGAAGCGGATGCGGCGACCGTACGCGAGCGGCCCGTTCGTGCCCCACCACTGCGCGTTGCGCTTGACGGTCATCAGCACGACCTTCACGCGGGAGGCGGTGAGGAGCCCGTCGGAGGCCTGGGCCTCGGCGTTGCGCAGGACCGCGGCGAGCTCGGCGCGCGGGCTGCCCTTCAGGCGCCTGACGGTGCGCCGGGCGTTCGCGTAGGCACTCGCATAGTCGCGCGCGTCGCCGGCGCTGAGCTTCCCGGAACGGGCGAGCGCGCGCAGCCGGCTGGGCACGGTGGAGCGGACGAGCGCGGTTCCCGCCCGTTCGGCGGCCGGCGGGGCCACGGGCTTCGGCGTGACGAGCCCGGGCGGCGGCAGCTCGCTGCGGGCCGGCGGCGGCAGGAACCGGTCCTGCTGCGTGCGGACCTGGCCCCGCGCGTCGAGCACGAGGACGTCGGGCGCCGAGGCCTGCGCAGCGGCCGGGAGTGCGAGCGCGAGCAGGATCAACGCCGGCAGGGCAACCGGGTGCCGGGGCACGATCCCGATGCTACGGTCCGGTCCGCTCGCCGGTCGCAGTCCGGCTTGCAGCAGCCGATGCGCCGCACCTTCCGACTTCCGCTCCTCGCGCTGACCGCACTCGCCGTGCTCGTCCTGGCCGCGTGCGGTTCCGGCGACTCCGGCTCCGGGGCGGACACCGACAAGCTGCTGAACGACACCTTCGGCTCGACGAAGGCCGTCGACAGCGGGCGCCTGAAGCTCGGCATCGACGTGCGAGCGGCAGGGATCGCGGGCCTGCCCTCGCCGCTGACGGTGCGGCTCGGCGGCCCGTTCGCGCGAACCTCGCAGAAGGCGACGCCGAAGTTCGACTTCGACGTCGCGCTCGCGACGAAGGACGGGCGCTTCACGATCGGCATCGTGTCCACGGGCGAGCAGGGCTGGGTGAAGCTCGGGAACCGGGCGTTCACGCTGCCCCCCGCGCAGTTCAAGCAGCTCGGCCCGCAGAACGCCGGGTCCAAGGGCGGCGCGCCCGGCGACCTCGGCACGCTCGGCGTCGACCCGCGCGGCTGGATCACGAACGTCAAGGACGAGGGGGTCGAGACGCTCGCGGGGGAGCAGGTCGTCCACCTGAGCGCGGACGTCGACCTCCCGGGCCTGATCAAGGACCTCGACAAGCTCCTCTCGAGCACGGGCGGCACCGGCCTGAACGCCATCGCCGGTCTTCCCGCGGGCATCGGCGGGGACGAGCAGGGCGCCGTCGCCAAGGCCGTCAAGAGCGCCGGCGTCGACATCTGGACCGGGGAGAAGGACCACCAGCTGCGGCGGATCACGATCAAGCTCGACGTCGACACCCCGACCGAGAAGGACGGGACGGTCGCGCTCGACCTCGCCGTCTCCGGCATCAACAAGCCCCAGACGATCAGCCCGCCGGACAACCCGCGGCCGCTCTCCGAGCTGACGGCCGCGCTCGCGGTCCTCGGACAGCAGCGTGCGCAGCAGCAGGCGACCGCCGGCGGCGCGCCGCAGGCCGATCCGGGCACCTCGGGCGGCGGGGCGTCCGGCCAGACCTACGACGACTGCGTCACGGCGGCCGGCGGCGACCTCGCGAAGGCCCAGGCCTGCGCGTCGCTGCTCGACTGACCCCCGCCGCCACTCCGCCCACCGCGCCGCCTATCCTCCCGGCCTCGTGCCCGCCGAGGTTCCCAAGCACCGCGCTCGTCCCTTCCTGCTGCGGTCGGACGGCTGGCCGTACCTGCTGGTGCCGTTCATCCCGCTCGCGCTCGCGCTCGAGCTGACCCACGCGGGCCCGGTCGTGCTGTTCGCGACCAGTGCGCTCGGCGTGATCCCCACCGCCGCGCTGATGGGCAGGGCGACGGAGGAGCTTGCGGCGCGCAGCGGGCCGGGGATCGGCGGCCTGCTGAACGTGACGTTCGGCAACGCCCCGGAGCTCATCATCGCCCTGTTCGCGCTCAACGCCGGGCTGCAGGAGGTCGTCAAGGCCTCGATCGTCGGCTCGATCATCGGCAACGTCCTGCTCGTCCTCGGCGCGTCGATGTACTTCGGCGGGCTGGGCCGCGACCGGCAGCGCTTCAACGCCACGGCGGCGAGCGCGCAGTCGTCGATGCTGCTCCTGGCGATCGCCGCGGTCGTCATGCCGGCCGTGTTCGAGCTCGTCGAGGGCCAGGGCCTCCCGTCACCGACGGACGAGCTCGTCAACTACGGCTCGACGGTGGAGCAGCTGTCGCTGATCACCGCCATCGTCCTGATCGGTGCGTATGGCTCGGGGCTCCTGTTCTCACTGCGCACGCACCGTGACCTCTTCAACCCGCAGGCCGAGGCCGAGCACGAGGCGGAGCCCTGGAGCGTGCGCAAGGCGGTCGGGATGCTCGCCCTCGCGGGCATCGCGGTCGCCGTCATGTCCGAGATCCTCGTCGGCTCGATCTCCGAGACCGCGGAGAAGGCGGGCATCAGCGAGTTCTTCATCGGCGCGATCGTCGTCGCGATCGTCGGCAACGCCGCCGAGCACTGGGTGGCGGTCCTCGTCGCGCGCAAGGACAAGATGGACCTCGCGGTGAACATCTCGATCGGCTCGAGCGCGCAGG
>DAIPYF010000128.1:0-7793 GCA_036782855.1 Solirubrobacteraceae bacterium | reverse complement strand
CAGGGCGGGGTGATCACGAAGGAGTCGGACATGCCCGACTTCGAGGCCTTCTACGACGGCCTGCGGACCTCCGCCGAGCTGCCGACGACCTCGCAACCGTCGATCGGCGACTTCCTCGAGGTCTACGAGCCGCTCGCAGCGGCCGGCCACGACATCGTCTCGGTCCACCTCTCGGGCGGGCTCTCGGGCACGGTCGAGTCGGCACGGCAGGCCGCCGCCGAGCTCGGCGGCCAGCGCCGGATCGAGGTCGTCGACTCGATGAGCACCTGCGGCGGCCTGGCCGTCGTGGTCCTCGCCGCGCAGGCCGCGGCCGACTCCGGCGCCGACGTCGCGCAGGTCGCTCAGCGTGCCCACGACGCGGTCGACGCGACCGAGGTCTGGTTCTCGCTCGACACGCTCGAGTTCGTGCAGCGCGGCGGACGGATCGGCCGGGCGCAGGCGTGGATCGGCAGCGCGCTCAGCGTCAAGCCGATCCTGTCGTTCTCCGACGGCACACTGCAGCCGGTGGAGCGCGTGCGGACGA
Source organism: Solirubrobacteraceae bacterium (assembly GCA_036782855.1). Lineage (GTDB taxonomy): Bacteria > Actinomycetota > Thermoleophilia > Solirubrobacterales > Solirubrobacteraceae > F1-60-MAGs163. The sequence goes on along the minus strand of DAIPYF010000128.1, from coordinate 7,270 downwards.
GCCGCCGTGCCCTCGAGCGCATGCTCGACTACCTGCGGGCCCGCAACGAGGACGGGGCGACCGCCTGGTTCGTCCAGCACGCGCAGGCGCCCGACGTCGCCGAGCGGGTGGTCGAGGGCGGCCGGGAGATCTTCGGCAACGAGCCGCTGTTCGTCACCGAGCTCGGCCCGGTCCTCGGGACGTACGCCGGCCCGGGCATGCTCGGCATCGGCGCGCTGCCGCCGAGCCTGCTGCAGTAGCGGTCGCGGTCAGCGTCGGCGGCGGCCGATGATGGCGGCGATGCCGCCGCCGATCACGAAGCCGGCGACCGCCGCCCCGGCGAGGACCTTCGGCCGGTTGCGATTGATCTGCCGGCGCCAGTCGGCGATCGCGACGACCTCACCGCGAAGCTCGGTGAGCGACGTCGCGAGTGCGGACTGGTTGGCGGCGATCGACGCGCGGATCTGCTCGGGCGTACGGGGCTGGCTGCTCACTGGCGCTGGTCCTCCGGCTTGACGACGGCCTCGCGGACCTGCTCCTTCATGAGCGTGGTCTCGCCCTGGATCGTCGCCTGGGTCTCACGCGCGGCCGCGAGCGCCTGGTCGGGCACGGGCGACTGCGCCTTCTGGAGCGCCTTGTAGGCGACGAACCCGGCGATGGCGGCCATGATCAGGAGGAGCACGGCGATGAGGAAGAAGCCCCAGAAGAACTGCTCGTCGGGGAAGATCAGGTACCACGCGAGCCAGGCGAAGCCGTGCAGGATCAGGATGAGCGCACCGAGCACGAACACCCCGGCGGCGGCGCCGACCGCGGCGCCCTTGCCGAAGACGGACGCCTTGGTCTGCATCTCGATCTTGGCGAGGTCGACCTGGTCCTTGACCAGTGCCTGGGTGCTGGCGGTGACGCTCTGGATCGCCTGCGCGATCGCGGCCTCGTTGGAGCTCGGCGGCGTGGTCGGCGGAGCGACCTGGCGGGGATCAGACGCCACGAAGCGCCCTCAGGACCTTGGCGAGCACGAAGCCGCCCGCGGCGGCGGCGCCCACGAGCAGCTCGGGGCGCGTCTCGATGACCGGACGGTCGGGCTCGACCGGGGGCGGGAGCGGGGAAGGCTCGGCCGGCGGGACCGGATCGACGGGCTCGGTCGTCATCCGTCGACCCCCGGCGGGTCCTCGCCGTACATGCGCTTCCAGATCTGGATCGCGGCTCGGATCGCGATGATGCTCGCCACGGACTCCAGGCCCGCGACCAGGCCCATCCACATCAGGCGCTTGACGACGTCGTTCTGCGGCATTGGAGGCGGACCCTAGCGCAAGGAGGCGCGGCTCAGACGGCCGCGGGGGCGACTTCGAGCCCCCCGCAGATCGTCTCCACGACGAAGCTCTTCGCCTGGTCGACGTCCTCGGGCGCCCCGGGGAGCACATCGAAGATCCAGCCGGTCAGCACCTGCTCGATCGCGCCGTAGAACGCCATCGCCGCGAACGCCGGCGTCACGGTGGTCTTGAACTCGCCGGCGGCCTGCGCCTTCTCGACGATCACGGCGATGCCGTCGTAGGCCTCGCGGATCTCCGCGAGGTGCGAGCGGCCGAACGTGTTCGCCGCGCGCGTCACCTCCACGATGATGACCTTCATGAGGTCGGGGTCGTGCCGGTAGGAGTCGACGATGAACGAGACGATCGCGTAGAGCTTGTCGCGGGCCGGGGCGGGCTCGCGGTCGACCTCGCGGATCGCCTCCAGCAGCACGTTCCAGCGCTCCAGGAAGAGGGTGTCGAGGATCTCGTCCTTCGAGCGGAAGTAGTGGTAGACGAGCCCGTAGGCGACGCCGGCCTCGTCGGCGATGTCCGAGACGCGGCAGGTGTGGAAGCCCTGGCGGGCGAACACGCGGACCGCCGCGTCGAGGATGAGCCGGCGCTTCTCCGCCGCCTGCTGGGCGTTGCGCGTGGCCATCAGGCGGGGTGCTCCTCACGCAGTGCGTACGCGCCCGGGCGGCGGCCCGCGAGCGCGGGAAGCCGGCGCCGGATGTCGTCCTGCCGGGCGGTGTCGAGATCGGCGGTGATGACGGTCTCCTGGTCTGTCGCCTGGGCGATGACGATCCCCCAGGGGTCGACGATCATCGACCGGCCGCCGGACCGAAGGCCCGGCTCGTGTTCGCCGATCTGGTTCGCGGCGACGACGAAGCACTGGTTCTCGATCGCGCGGGCGCGCAGCAGGACCTCCCAGTGGTCGCGCGTCGTCGCGACGGTGAACGCTGCGGGGACGAGCAGGATCCGGGCGCCCGCGACGGCGAGCGTCCGGTGGAGCTCCGGGAACCGCAGGTCGTAACAGATGGTCAGGCCGAGCCGGGTGCCGTCGGCGGCGGTGCTGAGGACCGGCACGTCGCCCGGTGCCTCGTTCTCGGACTCGCGGTACACGGTGCCGTCCACCTCGACGTCGAAGAGGTGGATCTTGCGATAGGTCGCGCGGACCGCGCCATCGGGGCCGATGTGCACGCTCGTGTTGCGCAGCTTCTCCTCGCCGGCCACGCGCTCGGCGATCGAGCCGGCGACGAGGTCGATCCCGAGCTCGGACGCGAGCTCGCGCGCCCACGTGATCGCGGGGCCGTCGAGTGCCTGGGCGCCCGCGCGCAGGGCCGCGCCGTGGCCCAGGACGCTCCACTTCTCCGGGAGCAGCACGAGCGTCGCGCCGTCCGCGGCGGCGCGACGGGCGAGGGCGTCGGCGGCGGCCAGGTTGGCTGCCGCATCGGGCGTGGCGTTGAGCTGGATGGCGGCGGCGCGCACGGCGAATGACCCTCTCGAACCGACATTGACTCGTCAGTCAATCTCGGTTCCGGCAAGGATAGCCCCGTGAACGCGCCATCAGCCCTGCCCCTGCGCGGCGACGGGACGGCCCGCCCTCCCGGCCTGCCGCTCCCGCCCGGCCGGATGCCGCTGCTGCGCGACGGGCGCCCGCTCAAGCGCTGGCGCTACGTCGGCGTGTACGGACCCGAGATCATGCTGTGCGCCGCGAGCGTGCGGATCGCCGGCATCCCGCAGGCCTTCTGGGCGGTCCTCGACCGCGGCACCGGGCGGCTCGCGGACCGGACCGCCTTCACACCGGGCCTCGTGGCGATCGCCGACGGCCACCTGTCCGTGCGCGGGACGGGCGTCGAGATCGACCTCGCGCTGCAGCCCGCCGGGGAGCCGATGGAGGTGACGAGCCCGCACGGCGGGTCGTTCATCTGGACGCGCAAGGACCCGATCCGGGCCGTCGGCCGCGTCACCGCGATGGGCCGCACGCACGAGATCGACCACGCGGGCCTGATCGACGCGTCGGCCGGGTACCACGCTCGCGAGACCGCGTGGCGCTGGTCGGCCGGCGTCGGCACGGCGACGGACGGACGGGCGCTCGCGTGGAACCTCGTGACGGGCGTGCACGACGCGGCGACCCAGAGCGAGCGGACCGTCTGGGTCGACGGCGTCGCGCGGGAGCCCGGGCCCGTGACGTTCCCCGGCGACCTCGACGGCGTCGCCTTCTCCGCCGCCGACGACGGGGCACGGCTGCGCTTCCGCGCCGAGGCCGAGCGCGCGCGCCGCGACGATCTGAAGCTCTTCGTCAGCGACTACCGTCAGCCGTTCGGGACGTTCGCGGGGACGCTGCCCGGCGACGTCGAGCTCGCCGAGGGATACGGCGTGATGGAGTGGCACGACGTGCGCTGGTAGCGCACGCGAGGCGTCTCAGCCCAGGGCGGAAGCGATCTCCGCGAGCGGCTTGCGGATGCCGGTGAGGAACGGCAGCTCCTCGCGCGTGTGGGCGCGCGCCCGCGCGCCGCGCAGGTGACGCATGACGTCCACGATGCGTGTCAGCTCGTCGGCCTCGAACGCGAGCAGCCACTCGTAGTCCCCGAGCGCGAACGAGCTGACGGTGTTCGCGCGCACGTCGGCGTAGTCGCGGCCCATCCTCCCGTGTTCGGCGAGCATGTCGCGGCGTTCGTCGTCCGGGAGCAGGTACCACTCCAGCGAGCGGACGTACGGGTACATGCAGAGGTACTTGTGCGGCTCCTCTCCGGCCAGGAACGCCGGGATGTGCGCGCGGTTGAACTCCGCGTCGCGGTGCACGCCGATGGCGCTCCAGTACGGCACGAGGCTGCGCCCGAACGCCGTGCGGCGAAACGCGCCGATCATGTCCTGCATCGCGTCGGAGCTGTGGCCCGTCACCCACAGCAGCACGTCGGCCTCGGCCCGGAACCCCGTCAGGTGGTAGGCACCGCGGAGCGTCACGTCGGGCGTGCCGGTGAGCACCGCCTCGGCCTCGGCCCCGGCCCCGGGGTCGCCCGCCGGAGTGCCGGCGGCCGCGGGCGCGGCGTAGGCGGCATAGACGGTGTAGTGGTGGCCTTCGCTGGACGGCAACGTGTCGGTCATCGCCCGACAGCTTGCCACGCGGGGCGCGGCGACCTACTCCTCGAGCCAGGCGATGACCGCCAGCACCCGGCGGTGGTCGTCCGTGCTCGGTGGCAGGCCGAGCTTCCCGAAGATGCTCGAGACGTGCTTCTCGACCGCGCCGTCGGTGACGACGAGCTCGCGCGCGATGCCGCTGTTCGAGCGGCCCTCGGCCATCAGCGAGAGGACGTCGCGCTCACGCGGCGTCAGCTCCTCCAGGCGCGCGGGGCCGCGTCCGGCGACGAGCTGGGCGACCACCTCGGGGTCCATAGCCGTGCCCCCCGCCGCGACGCGGCGGACGGCCTCGACGAACTCCGCGGGGTCCCCCACGCGGTCCTTCAGCAGGTAGCCGACGCCGCCGCGGCCGTCGGCCAGCAGCTCCTTGGCGAAGACGCGCTCGACGTACTGCGAGAGCACGAGCACCGGCAGGCCGTCGAGCGCCTCGCGCGCGGCCAGCGCGCCGCGGATGCCCTCGTCCCTGAACGACGGCGGGAGGCGCACGTCGACCACGCAGACGTCGGGCCGCTCGCGCTTCACGGCCTCGAGGAACGCCTCGGCGTCCTCGACCGCGGCGACGACCTCGCAGCCGTTGTCCTCCAGCAGCCGGGTGAGCCCGTCGCGCAGCAGCGCGAGGTCCTCGGCGATCACGACGCGCATGGCAGCTCCGCTCGCAGGATGGTCGGCCCGCCGTGCGGGCTGGACAGGAAGAGGGTGCCGTCGAGCGCCTCGACGCGCTTGCGCAGTCCGGTGAGCCCGCCGCCCGCGGGGTCGGCGCCGCCGCGGCCGTCGTCGCGCACCTCGATCTCCAGGCGCGTGCCGCGCCGCTCGACCCGGACCGCGGCCGCGGAGGCCTGGGCGTGCTTGCCGACGTTGGCCAGCGCTTCGCCGACGACGAAGTACGCGGCGGTCTCGACGGCGCCGGGGACGGGCCCTCCGAGGTCGCAGCTGACCGTCGTCGGGACGCCGGCGCGAGCGGCGAGCGACGTGATCGCCTCATCCAGCCCGCGCTCGGAGAGCAGGGCGGGGCGAATCCCGCGGGCGAGGTCGCGCAGCTCGGCCAGCGCGCGCTGGGTGTCCTCGCGCGCCTCGCCGACGAGCGTCGCGGCTCCGGCGGTGTCCCCGGCCTGCAGCTTCTGCTCGGCGCGGCCGAGCTCCATCGCGACGGCGACGAGCCGCGCCTGCGCCCCGTCGTGCAGATCGCGCTCGATGCGCTCGAGCTCCAGGCGGGCGGCGTCCACGGCGCCCGCGCGGGTCTCCTTCAGGCGCTCAACACGGCGCTCGAGGTCGCGACGAGTCGGCGCCAGCAGGCCGCATGCCAGCGACGCGGAGGCCGCGGACGTGCCGCGGACGAGCAGCGCCATGACGGGCAGCAGAACGATGCCGGCGCCCGCGACGATCGCCGCGTCGGCCCACGTGTCGATCAGCCAGATGCCGGTGTCCCAGCCTTCCGGGAGCGCCCACCACCAGGCGGGGAAGGTGATGAAACCGAGCGTGACGGTCAGCGCGACCGTGACCACGGTGAACCCGACGACGCCCACGGGCAGCAAGAGCAGCGCGTAGAGCAGGTCGCGCCAGGTCTGGCCGTCCTGGAAGAGCCCCTTGAACCAGGCCCAGATCACGCCGAGCGATGCCCAGTCCTCGCGGTGGAGGGGCAGCGGCGTGCGGTACGCCTCCGCGACCGGCTCGCCCGTCACGATCGCGGTGCGGTGACGCTCGACGCGGGAGAGCCAGCGCGTCGCGCCGATCGTGACGACCGTCAGCGGAACCCCGATGAACGTCAGCAGCGTGCTGAGCGCGGTGCTCCAGCCGGCGACGGCGACGGTGAACGTGATGACGCCCATCGGCAGCGCGAGCAGCAGGTACGCGGTGTCGCGCAGGAGCTGTCCGGCGATGCCCCCCGTGGGGTGCCTGGCTCCCGGGTGCGGGGTCGCCGGGACCTCGGTGGTCGGGGGCTCGAACGTGGCCGTCGTCATGGATGCATGGTCCCGCGCCGGGGCGCGCTCGCCAATGCCGCGACCCGGTCTCTCACCGTACAGCGGGCCGCCGGGCGCCTGCGGGGGGTAGCCCCCGCAGCTCAGCCCCCGCGCTGCCGGCGCAGTTCCGCCAGCAGCAGCTTGGCGTGCATCGCACCGATCAGGCCGCGCAGCGGCTCGGCGCCCGAGGCGATGATCCCGGCGGCGCGCTCGACCGGGACCTCCCCGACCAGGCGGTCGAGCAGCGTTCGCACCTCGTCCTCGACGAGTGGCTGCAGCGCCTCGCGGTAGCGCAGCGTGTCGAACACGGTGAACCCGAGCGCCTCGTCGTACCCGGACGCGCGGAAGCGCGAGATCGCCTCGATGATCTGCACGTCGTCGCGGTCGTAGCCGCGACGGTCCGGGGTGAGCACCGCGATCTCCGCGAGCCGGTCCAGGACGTTCTGCGGAACCCCGTAGCGCTCGCGCGCCTGCGTCTTCGACAGGCGGTCGCCGGGCTGCCCGGCGAGCGCGCGCTCGAGGATGCGGTCCTCCACCTCGACCATCGCGGCGGCCTGCTCCGGACCGCGCTCCATGACGCCCTTGATGAGGCGCAGCGGCATGAACCGTTCCTCCTGCAGGCGCTTGACGAGCTTGATCCGGTCGACGTACTCCGGCGGGTACCAGGCCATGTTGCGCGACGTGCGGACGATGCCCGCGTCGGCGCCGAGCACGCCCTCGCGCAGGTAGTGCTTGATCGTGCCCGCGCTGACGCCCGAGCGGTCGGCCAGCTCGGACATCTTCAGGAGCCCGTCGGTGTCGGGCGCCCGCGTGCTCATGTCAGGAACGAGCCCGGCCGTCCGGCCGCGAGGCCGCCCACCGCACCCGACTCGAGCAGCGCGGCGATCTCCTCGTCGCCGTAACCCG
>DAIPYF010000127.1:6683-7841 GCA_036782855.1 Solirubrobacteraceae bacterium | reverse complement strand
TCACGATCTCCTCGAAGAACGCCTTGCGGTCCTGGTAGGTCGGCAGCGTGCCCTTCGCCCAGCCGCGGGCGTCGTTGAGCATGATCGCCAGCTGCGCGTACTCCTCGCCGAACAGGTCGCCGATCTCGCGCTTCATGCGCTTCGCGAGCGCGGGGGAGGCGCCGGCCGTCGAGATCGCGATCGCGAGCGGGCCGGTGCGGACGATCGCCGGGAGGATGAAGTTGCACAGCGGCGGGACGTCGACGATGTTCACGAGCATCGCGCGGCGCTCGGCGTCCTCGTAGATGCGGATGTTCGTCTCGGTGCTGTCGGTGCACGCGATGACCATGAACGTGCCCTCGAGATCCGAGGGGCCTGCGTACTCGCGCGCCTCCCAGGTGATCGAGCCCTCGGCGGCGAGCGCCTCGAGCTCCGGGCCGGCCTCGGGCGAGACGACGGTGACGGCGCCGCCGCAGGCGAGCAGGCCCTCGGTCTTCTCGAGGCCCATCGCGCCCCCACCGATCACCATGCACCTGCGGCCCTTGAGCTTCAGGCAGGCGATGTAGAACGGCGTGTCCAGCATGTCCCTCACGCAGGTCTGGTCGCAGATCCCGCGGTTGAACTGGCAGACGCACTCTTTCCCGGCGTAGGCGGCGGCAGGCATGGTCCCTCGAAGGGTAGTCGGACGTAGCCTCTGCGATACGCATGGATGCCGAGTCCCGGTTCACGCCGATCCCGTTCCGCGCCGCCGCCCCCGGGGAGGGGTACTTCGACGACGACGCGCTCATCCGCCGCGTGCACCGCGAGTTGATCGTCGCGTTCTCCGGTGCGCGGGCGCTGCTGCTCCAGGCCGCCCACCCCGTGATGTTCGAGGGCTTCTACGACCGCACGTCCGGTCTGGCGGACCCGCACGGGCGGCTCGCGCGCACGGCGACCGTCATGAACACCATCTACTTCGGGCGGCGCGACGACGCCGACGCCCTGACGGCGCGGGTGCGGCGGGGACACCCGCGGAAGGCCCGCGGGGGGGCCGCGCCGGGCCGGGCCCGGGCGGGCCCGCGCGGCCGGCCCCGACTCGATCTGGTCGCCCGCCTACCGCGCCCGCACCGCGGCGCTGTGGGCGGTGTGGTTCTGCATCAACCTGTCCTACTACGGGGCCTTCATCTGGATCCCGACCCT
>DAIPYF010000127.1:0-6673 GCA_036782855.1 Solirubrobacteraceae bacterium | reverse complement strand
CCTGACGGCGCGGGTGCGGCGGGTTCACTCGCGGATCCGCGGGGAGCTGCCCGAGCGGGCCGGGCGCTTCCCGGCCGGCACGCCCTACGCGGCCGACGACCCGAAGTACCTGCTGTGGACGCTCGCCCCGCTGTTCCAGTCCGCCGACCTCATCTACCGGCTCTACGTCGGCGATCTGGACCGTGACGAGCGCGACGCGCTGTGGCAGGACCACCGGCTCGTCGGCCGGCTCTTCGGGCTGGCGTCCGCGGACATGCCCGCGAGCATCGAGGAGTTCGACGAGTACTTCGAGGAGATGCTCTTCGGCGGCGAGCTGTGGGTGACCCCGCGGGCGCGCGAGCTCGGGACGGCGGTCGTGTTCCATCCGCCCGCTCCGGCGCACATGCGCTGGCTCGTCGAGACGGTGAACTTCGTCATCGTCGGCTCGCTGCCCGGGCACATCCGCAAGGGCTACGGCCTCTCGTGGGACCCGCTGCGGGAGGCGCTGCGGCGCGGCGGCGCCGAGTACACCAAGCGCATCCTGCTGCCGCTGCTTCCGGGCCTCGTGCGCAACACGCCGGTGGTCGGCGGGCGCCTGCTCCCCGGCCCGCCCAGGGCCGTGGCCGCCTAGCGCTCAGCGTCCGCTGCGCAGCGCCCGCGCCCAGCGGCCCGTCTGCTGGAACAGTGCGCGGCCGCCCTCGCGGACGGCCCGCTCCCGGTCGCTGTCGCGCGCCGATCGCAGGCCGACGACCGCGCGCGCCGCCCGCTCGAGCGTCTCGTCGTAGGGGAACCACCAGGCCGGCCGTCCGACCGGCGGGTCCCAGGTGACGACCTTCGGCTCGGCGCACGTGCGCAGCGCGACCGCGCCGCGCGCCCGGCCGATGCCCGACCCCTTCACGCCGCCCCACGGCACCTGCGGCGCGCTGCGCGCGACCAGGTGGTCGTTCATCCACACCATGCCGACCTGCAGCTCACGGGCGATACGGGCGCCCTTGAAGCGGTCGGCCGTCCAGACGGAGGCGCCGAGGCCGAGCGGCGAGGCGTTCGCCAGCCGGATCGCCTCCTCCTCGGTGTGCGCCCGGTGGACGACGAGGACCGGGCCGGGCGCCTCCTCGTTCCAGAGCTTCATCCCGGGCCCGACGCCGGTGACGACTGCGGGGGCGAAGAACGCGCCGCTGACGCCGCTCGGCGAGACCGGGCCGCCGCAGTGGACGGTCGCCCCCTGCTCGCGCGCGTCGTCGACGAGCGCGGTCAGCCGGTCGAGCCGCTCGGTCGAGACGAGCGGGCCGATCTCGGTCCCCGGCCGGGCGGGGTCGCCGACCCGCAGCGCGCCCGTGATCGCGACGAGGCGCTCCAGGAACCGGTCGTGCACCTCGTCCATGACGACGGCGCGCCCGACGCTCCCGCCCGACTGCCCGGCGTTGGCGAACGCCGCCCAGGCGCCGCCGCGCGCGGCGCGCCCGAGGTTCGCGTCGGCGAGCACGATCATCGCGTCGTCGCCGCCGAGCTCCAGCACCGTGCGCTTGAGCTGGCGCGCGCACGACTCGGCGACGGCGCGGCCGGCGCGCATGCTGCCCGTGAAGCGGATCTGCGCGACGGGCGCGTCGACGAGCGCGCCGCCGACGTCCGCGTGCCCGTGGACGACGCGCAGCAGCCCCTCGGGGATGCCGGCGCGCGCGAACACCCGCGCGATCCGCTCGGCGGCGAGCGCCGCGTGCGGCGAGGGCTTCAGCACGACCCCGTTGCCCGCCGAGAGCGCGACCGCCACGTCACCCAGCGGGGTGGCGAACGGCTCCGCGGCCGGCCCGAGGACGCCGATCACGCCGAGCGGCTCGTAGGCCCAGCGCCCGCGCTTGACGGGATGCTGGGTGCGGGAGAAGCCGATCCGCTCCCCCTTGAGGATGCCGGGCGCCGAGTCGGCGAGCCACTGCAGCGTCTCGACCGCGGGCAGCAGCTCCATCGTCTCGACCTCTGCGCGCGGCCGGCCCTGCTCGCGGGAGATCAGGTCGAGCAGCTCGTCGGCCTCGTCGATGACGGCCTGCGCCGCGCGCGCCATGTACCGCGCGCGGTCCTCGAGGCGCAGCATCGCCCACAGCCGCTGCACCTCGGACGCGCGGTCCACGGCGGCGCCGACGTCCCGCGTGGTCGCGCGCGGGACGGATCCCAGCAGCGCGCCGCCCGCGGGGCTGCGCGCCTCGATCGGCGCGGGGGCGCTCGTCGCGTCGGCCATGACGCCAGCGATCCTACGCGCGGCCACGGCCGCGGCGGATCTCCTCCAGGCGCCCGCGCAGCGCGGCCTCCGCCTCGTCGGGGCGGTAGAAGCGCTCGCCGACCAGCGCGTCGGGCAGCAGCTCCTGGCCGGTGAAGTGGCCGTCGTGGGCGTGCGGGTCGTCGTAGCCGTCGCCGCGGCCGAGCTCCTTCGCACCCGGGTAGGCGGCGGAGCGCAGGTAGGCGGGCGGGGGCTGCGCCCCGCGCTCGCGGATGCTCCCGCGGGCACGCCCGATCGCGCGGTAGGCCTCCTTCGACTTCGGCGCGAGGCTCAGATAGATCGCGCACTGCGCGAGCGCCCACGCGCCCTCCGGCATGCCGATCTGCTGCACGGCCTGCGCGGTCGCGACGGCGAGCGCCAGCGCCTGCGGGTCGGCGTTCCCGATGTCCTCGCTCGCGAGGATCACCATGCGCCGGGCGATGAACTTCGGATCCTCTCCGCCCTCGATCATCACGGCGAGGTAGTAGAGCGAGGCGTCGGGGTCCGATCCGCGGGTCGCCTTGATCCAGGCGGAGATCGTGTCGTAGTGCTGGTCGCCGCGCTTGTCGAAGCGCACCGCCCGGCGCTGCAGCGCGTCCTCGGCGAGCGCGAGCGTCACCGGCTCGCCCTCGCCCGCCGTCGGGGCGGCGAGCCCCAGCGCCTGCAGCGCGGTGCGCGCGTCCCCGCCGGCGCGCGTGGCGAGGAACCGCAGCGCCTCGTCGTCCACGCCGCGCTCGCCGGCGCCGCCCGCCGCCATCGCGCGGCGCAGCACCGTCTCGACGTCGTCGCTCGTCAGCGTGTGCAGCTCGTAGACCTGCGTGCGCGAGAGCAGCGCGGCGTTCACCTCGAAGTACGGGTTCTCCGTCGTCGCCCCGATGAGCGTGATCAGCCCCTCCTCGACGGCGGGCAGCAGCACGTCCTGCTGGGCCTTGTTGAAGCGGTGGATCTCGTCGAGGAAGAGCACGGTGCGCGCGCCGCCCGACGTGCGCCGCGCGGCCGCCCGCTCCAGCACGCCGCGCACCTCGGCCCGTCCGGCCTCCACCGCGCTGAGCTCCTCGAACGCCGCGTCCGCGGCGAGGGCGACGATCCGGGCGAGGGTCGTCTTGCCCGACCCGGGCGGTCCGTAGAGCACCATCGAGTGCGGGCGATGGTGCGCGATCGCCGCGTGCAGCGAGGTGCCCTCGGCGAGCAGGTGCGCCTGCCCGACGACGTCGTCGAGCGTCGCCGGCCGCATGCGCGCCGCGAGCGGCGCCTCGCCCGGCGGGACGGCCGAGTGGTGGCCCTGCGGGTCCGGATCCGGGGTGTCGAAGAGCTGGTCCACGGGCAGCGCAGTATCCCCCGGCGCACGGCGCAGCACGAGCCCACCACGCACGAACGTCCCGCACCGCGCGCACCGCGGGGTCGCGAGGGACGATCGTGGGAGGTGGGCGGGCCGTCGCTCAGGGCAGCGGCGCGCCCGCGAGCGCGGCGAACGCGCCCGCCGCCGCGGCCCCGAGGATCACCGGTGCCACCCCCAGGCGTGCCGCGAGCAGCAGGACGGCGGCGACGGCGGCGAGCGCCCATTGCCACGCGAGGTCCACACCCCCCGCGAGTGGGACGAACGCGCCGAAGATGGCGCCGACCGCAGCCGGTCCGGCGCCGTCGAGGAACGCGCGCGCGTCGAGGTTCTCGCGCAGCGCAAGGAAGCGCCTGCCGCCCAGCATGATCAGCGCGAACGACGGGCCGAAGGCGACGGCGGAGGCGAGCAGCGCACCGCCCAGCCCGGCCGCGGCGTAGCCGACGACCGCGACCGTCTGCACGACCGGCCCCGGCGTGATCTGGCCGAGCGCCACGGCGTTGAGGAACTCGGTGTTCGTCATCCAGCCGAAGCGGTCCACCGCGTCGCCCTGCATGATCGGGACGATCACGAAGCCGCCGCCGTACGAGAGCCCGCCGACCTTGAGCGCGGTCCACGCGAGATCCGGAAGCGCGGCCGCGCCGGTCGTCGCGGCGAGGATGAAGGCGGGGAGCCCGACGCTCATCGCGGGCGCGTCGCCGCGCTCCAGCCGGCGAAACGACAGCTCGGCCACGCCGCACACGAGCAGCGCGAGCACGACGCCGGCGCCGATCAGGATCACCGCGGCCGCGCCGACGAGCAGGTAGACGACGGCGCGCCAGAGCCGGAAGCCCGCGTGCGGGGCGAGGCTCGACCGCGCGAGGTCGTATCCGACGCGCAGGATCACCGCGAGCACCGCCGCGCCCGCGCCGGCCTCCAGGCCGCGCGCCCACGTCGGTGGCGAGCTGCTGAGCGTGAGCGCCGCGAGCGCGATGATCAGCGCGAGGCCCGGGAGGATGAACGCGAGTCCGCCGACGACGGCGCCCGGGCGGCCGGCCACGCGCTGGGCGCAGTAGATCGAGAGCTGCGTGGAGGCGGGACCGGGCAGCAGCTGCGTCGCCGCGTTGGCATCCTCGAACTCCCGCTCGTCGATCCAGCCGCGGCGCTCGACGCACAGCTCGCGCAGCAGGGCGACGTGGGCGGGCGGCCCGCCGAAGCCGACGACGCCCAGGCGCCCCCACTCGCGCAGCACCGTCCCCAGTCCGACCCGTTTCCCCGTCATCCGGTGGCCATGGTGTCAGGGGGGCCGTAGGATCGCCCGATGGACCCCTTGGGAGAGGAGGCGGCCCGGCTGCTCGCGCAGCTCATCCGCCACAACACCGTGAACCCCCCGGGGAACGAGCGCGCAGCCCAGGAGGAGCTCGCGGCGCTGCTGCGCGAAGCCGGGTTCGAGGTGACGCTCGTCGGCAGCACGCCCGAGCGCCCGAATCTCGTTGCGCGCCTGCGCGGCGCCGCCGAAGGCCCGGTGCTGGGCCTGCTCTCGCACGTGGACACGGTGCTCGCCGATCCCGCGGAGTGGCGGCACGACCCGTGGTGCGGCGACGTCATCGACGGGGAGCTCTGGGGCCGCGGCTCGCTGGACATGAAGTCGCAGACCGCCGCCGAGGTCACCGCCGCCGTCTCGCTCGCGCGCGAGGGCTGGCGTCCCGCCTGCGGCGACCTGCTGGTGATCGTCGTCGTCGACGAGGAGGTCGGCGGCGGCGAGGGCGCGATCTGGCTGACCGCCAACCACCCGGACCTCGTCCGCTGCGACATGCTGCTCAACGAGGGCGGCGGCGCGGTCATCCCCTACGACGGCGGCCGCGTGTACGGGGTCTGCGTCGCGGAGAAGGGCGTGCACCAGTTCCGCGTCACCACGCACGGGACCGCGGGCCACGCGAGCAACCCGCGCCTGGGCGACAACGCGCTGCTGAAGCTCGCGCCGCTGATCAGCGCGATGAGCGACGGGCTGCCCGCGTACGACCCGACCGAGGGGCCGATGCGGCTCCTCGCCGACCTCGGCTTCGAAGGGACCGACCCGGTCGCTGCGATGGCCGCGCTGCGCGAGCGCGACCCGATCCTCGCGCTCGTCGTCGAACCGGCCCTCGGCGTCACGTTCGCTCCGACCATGGCGAGCGCCTCGGAGAAGATCAACGTCGTCCCCTCGACCGCGAGCGTGAACGTGGACTGCCGCACCCCGCCGGGCATCGGCGAGGACGTCGTGCGCGCCCGGATCGCCGACATGCTCGGGCCGGAGGGCTACGACCTGGAGTTCACCGAGCGCAACGTCGGCAACGGCTCGGCGATCGATTCGCCGCTGATGGACGCGATCGGCGGCTGGATCGCGCGCGAGGACCCCGACGCGCGCGTGGTGCCGATCGTCCTGCCGGCGTTCACCGACTCGCGGACGTTCCGCGACGCGTTCCCCGAGTGCGTCGCCTACGGCTTCTTCCCGATGTACCACACGTCGCTCTACGAGATGTGGCCGCTGATCCACGCCCCCGACGAACGGATCGACGTGCGCGACCTGGCGTTCGCGACCCGCTGCTACCGCGACCTGACCCGGGAGCTGCTCGGGTGAGCGAGGCTCCGCTGCGGCTCGGCGGCATGGCGCTCGGGAACGGGCTGCTCGTCCACGGGCCGACGTCCTGGGCGGCGGCGATCCGCACGGCCGACGGGTCGATCCGCACGGCCTCCGGCTCGAAGCCGCGCGCGCCGGCGGCGGTGGACCGCGTGCCGGGCGCCCGCGGCGTCGTGAAGCTCGGTGAGGCGATGGCCGTCATCCCGCTCGTCAAGCGCGCGCTGCCGCAGGCGCGGCTGCCGTTCCAGAGCGCGCCCGTGATCGGCGCCGCCGTCGCGGCGAGCCTCGGCGGCGCGGTGTTGCGCCGCCGGTTCGGCGGCGGGCGCGGGGACCTCGCCGGGGTGGCGCTGTCGCTGCTGCCGTCGGTCGTGGCGCTGCAGGCCGGCGAGGTCGCCGCCTACCACGGCGTCGAGCACAAGGCGATCGCCGCCTACGAGCAGGACGCCGGGGACGCGCGCGACGCGGCGAAGGAGCACGATCGCTGCGGCTCGCACCTGATGGCGCCGATGCT
>DAIPYF010000126.1:6993-7963 GCA_036782855.1 Solirubrobacteraceae bacterium | reverse complement strand
CGGGCAGCTCCTCGCCGGTCGCTACGAGCTCGGCGAGCGCCTGGGCAGCGGCGGCATGTCGACCGTCGTGCTCGCGCTGGACCGCCGGCTCGAGCGGCACGTCGCCGTGAAGCTCCTCGCCGAGCACCTGGCCGACGACCAGCAGTTCGTCTCGCGCTTTCGCCGCGAGGCGCTGGCCGCAGCGCGCCTCGTCCACCCGAACATCGTGCAGGTGTTCGACTTCGGACTCGATGAGGCCTCCGGCCGCCACTACATCGTGATGGAGCACGTCGAGGGCCAATCCGGCGCGGAGATCCTGCGCGAGCAGGGCATGCTGCCCGTGGCCGAGGCGCTCGGCATCGTCGCCCAGGCCTGCCGCGGCCTCGATTACGCGCACCGCAACGGCGTGGTCCACCGCGACGTGAAGCCCGGCAACCTCCTGCGCTCGACCGACGGCGTCGTGAAGCTCGCGGACTTCGGCATCGCCAAGGCGCTCAGCGAGGAGTCGTCGATCACGCAGGTCGGCGCGGTGCTCGGCACGGCCGCCTATCTCGCGCCCGAGCAGGCGACCGGCGTGGAGGCGACGGCACGCTCGGACATCTACTCGCTCGGCGTCGTCAGCTACCAGTTCCTGTCGGGCCGCCTGCCGTACGAGGCGACGACGCTGACCGAGCTCGCGCTCAAGCAGCAGCGCGAGGCGCCGCCGCTGCTCGACCACGTGAACCCCGAGGTCACGCCCGAGCTCGCCGCCGCCGTCGACCGCGCGCTCGCGCTCGAGCCGGCCGACCGCTACGCCACGGCCGAGGAGCTGCGCGAGGCGCTCGTCGCGGGCGCCCGCGGCGCCGGCACCGTGGCGAGGGCGCCGCGCGCCGCCGAGCCCGCGACGAGCGTCACGCGGGCCGTCGCCGTGCCGGCCGGTCCGGGCACGCCGGTCCAGCAGCGCCAGCCGCTGCCGCCGAGCCGCCCGGTCGCCCCGGCCGCGCAGCCGGCC
>DAIPYF010000126.1:3924-6983 GCA_036782855.1 Solirubrobacteraceae bacterium | reverse complement strand
GCTGACGCGCGGCTATCCGCAGGGCGACGCGCGCGCTGCGATCGTGCAGGAGCGGGATGCGGCAGCGGCCGCCTACCAGCAGGCGAGCGCGCGCTACGACGCGATCCTGAGCCAGTTGCAGTAGCGAGCGCCGCAAGCGCCGCCTCGCCCCGGTGCTCGTCCTGCTCGTCGTGCTGATCGCGGGCGGCGCCGTGATCGCCGGGGTCATCTCGCGCGAGAGCAACACCCTGCGCCTGCAGAAGGTCGTCCAGGAACGGGTCGATCAGACGGTCAGCAAGATGCAGGACATGATCCGCCAGAACACGCAGTGATGCGGCTCGCCCGCGGCTAGGGCGCCTCGCCGCCGAGCAGCGCGGCGGCGGTGTCGGCCAGCGTTCCGTCGAGGATCGCCGCCCGCAGCCGGGCGACGACCCGCTGGACGAACGCGAGGTTGTGCAGCGTCAGCGCGCGCATCATCGTGAGCTCGCGATTCGAGGCCATGTAGCGGACGTAGCCGCGGGTCCACCCGATCGCGCAGGTCGGGCACGGGCAGCCCTCCATGATCGGCTCCTCGGAGTCGAGATGGGAGGCCTTGGCGAGGTCCACGCGCCAGCGTGCTGCGGGGTCCGCGACGAGCGCCATGCCGTGCCGCGCGAGCCGCGTGGGCATCGCGCAGTCGAACGTGTCGATGCCGCGCTGGACGCCGGCGACGAGATCGTCGATCTCGCCCGGGCGGCCACCGCCTGCGTGCTCTCGACGCGCAGGTCCTCGTAGACGCCGCCCTGCACGATCCCGTAGACCAGCTGATCGCGCGGGCCGTGTTCGGCGTGCCAGGCGAGGCAGCGGTCGAGCCAGCGGTGGGTGCGCTCGGTGGAGCGCAGCGTGTACTCCCGCTCGACGTGGAACGGCGTGCACTCGTCGAACACGAGCGCGATGTCGGAGTGCAGGTTAGACTGGATCTCCATCGCCTTCTCCGGGCCGATGAAACGCTCGCCGCCGTCGAGGTAGGAGCGGAACCGCACGCCCTCCTCCTCGATCGCGAGGATCCGCCCGGAGCGGTCGCCACCCCGCGGCGCGCGGCCCTTGACCTCGTCGGCGACGGTGCCGTGACCCATCGAAAAGACCTGGAAACCGCCGGAATCGGTGATGATCGGCCCGTCCCACGCCATGAACCGATGCAGCCCGCCCTGGCGCGCCACGAGGTCATCCCCCGGCTCGAGGTGCAGGTGGAACGTGTTCCCGAGCACCATGTCGTAGCCGAGGTCCGCGACCTCGGAGGGCAGCAGCCCGCGGACGGTCGCCTTCGTCGCCAGCGGGACGAACGCTGGGGTGCGAACGGCGCCGTGCGCGGTGGTGAGGACGCCCGCGCGCGCCTGCGACTGCGCGTCGCGGCCGACGATCTCGAGGGTCAGTTGCGGCCGCCGAGGAACGTCAGGGCGAAGAAGACGAGCTGCGACAGCGCGGCGAGGGCGCCGGCGACGTACGTGAGCGCCGCGGACGTCAGCACCTTGTGCACGCCGACGGACTCGTCGGCGTTGGCGATCCCGAGCGTCTTCAGCTGGACGGCCGCGCGGCGCGAGGCGTCGAACTCGACCGGCAGCGTGACGATCTGGAAGAGCACGACCGCGGCGTAGAGCACGATCGCCGCGAGCACGAGGTTCAGCGCGCCCATGATCGCCCCGATCAGGAGGAGGATCGTCCAGGTGCTCGACGCGAAGGACGTGACGGGCCACAGCGCCGAGCGGACGGTCATCGGCACGTAGGCCTTCGCGTGTTGGATCGCATGCCCGACCTCGTGCGCGGCGACCGCGGTGGAGCTGATCGTCGCCGCCGCGTACACGGGCTCCGACAGGTTCACGCTGCGCGTGCGCGGGTCGTAGTGATCGGTGAGCGCGCCGGCCACGCCCTGCACGGGAACGCTCTGGAGGCCGTTCGCGTCGAGGATGCGCCGCGCGACCTCCGCGCCCGTCATGCCCGTGTCCTCCGGCACCTCGGACCACTGCTGGAACGTGCTCTTCACGCGGTGCTGCGTCCACAGCCCGATGACGAGCGGGATGCCGAGGCAGACGACGTAGAGGCCGAGGCTGTTCACGACTCGACGGAGCCGCAGGCGGGCCCGGGGTCCGAGCCGGGCGGGAGCACCCGGGACCAGCAGTCCCCCAGCACCACTAGCTCGTCCGGCGTGAGCCGGTCGAGGAAGCGCTCGCGGACGCCGGAGAGATGGGTGCGGCGGGCGGCGTCGAGCTTCCCCCTCCCCACGTCGGTGAGGCGCGCGAACGCGCCGCGTGCGTCGCTGGGACAGGACTCGCGCGCCAGCAGGCCCTCGCGCTCCATCCGGTCGACCAGTCGCGTCAGCCCGCTGCGGCTGAGGATCACGCTGTGCGCGAGGTCGCTCATGCGCATGCGCTCGTCGTCGGCGTTCGCCAGGTGCAGCAGCACCTCGTACGAGCTGAGCGGCAGCCCGTGCTCGGCCTCGAGATCGGCGTCGAGGGCCTTGGTCAGCGATGCGTGCACCCGCAGCATCCCGCGCCATGCGTGCAGCTCACGATCGGTGAGGCTGTCGGCGGCGGTGACGGTGGTGTGCGCTGGAGTCGTGGCCATGGCAAAGACGTCCTCGGGGCTGGTCCGGAAGCGTCGAAGGTACCAGTGGAGGCGGCGCCTGCGGAAGAGTGGTTGCACATGCAAATATAGCACTGATAGCGTCCAGCCCATGGCGCTCGAGGGTCTTCACCACATCACCGCGATCACCGCCGACGCCCCCGGGAACGTCGATTTCTACGCCCGGCTGCTGGGCCTGCGGCTGGTGAAGAAGACCGTCAACTTCGACGAGCCGACCGTGTACCACCTGTATTACGGCGACGAGATCGGGGCGCCCGGGTCGATCCTCACGTTCTTCGAGTTCCCCGGCGCCGCGCCGGGCCGCGCCGGCGACGGGATGATCCACGCGATCCGCTGGCGCGTCGGATCCGCCGCCGCCATCGAGTTCTGGGAGCGGCGGCTCGCCGCCGAGGGCGTCGCGGCAGAGCGGGACGGCGACGTGCTGCTGTTCCGCGATCCCGAGGGCCTCGCGCACGAGCTGC
>DAIPYF010000126.1:1695-3914 GCA_036782855.1 Solirubrobacteraceae bacterium | reverse complement strand
GGGGCCGCCCCGCCGCTCGCGGCGCACGCCGCCGACATCCCCGACGAGCACGCGCTGCAGGGCTTTCACGGCATCCGCACATACGCGGCGCTCCCCGACCGCAGCTCCGACCTGCTCGGGGCGCTGGGCTTCGCCGCCGGGGACGACGCAGGCGCGCACTGGCGCCTCGACGGCGAACGGCGGCACGCGCACCTCTGCTACGACCGGCCGCCGCCGGACCGCGGGATCCAGGGCGCCGGAACGGTGCACCACGTCGCGTGGTCGGCGGCCGACGACGCCGAGCTGCGCGAGTACGCCGCGAAGGCCGCCGGCGCCGGCGCCCACACGACGCCGATCATCGATCGCCAGTACTTCCACTCGGTCTACTTCCGCGAGCCGAGCGGCGTCCTGTTCGAGCTGGCCTCGCGCGACGTCGGATTCACCGTCGACGAGCCGGCGATCACGCTCGGTCAGGAGCTCAAGCTGCCCCCGCAGCACGAGCGCCTGCGCCCGCGCCTCGAGCAGGCGCTCACCCCCATCGCGAACCCGCGCGCGCCGGCGTGAGCCACGGGCTGCCGGACACGCTTCCCCACGTCGTCCGGCCCGCCGCGGGCGAGCCACGGGGCGCGATCGTGCTGCTGCACGGCCGCGGCGCGGACGAGCACGACCTGCTCCCGTTCCTCGACATGCTCGACCCGCACCGCCGGCTCGTGGGCATCACGCCGGGGGGGCCGCTGGCGCTCCCGCCCGGGGGGCGGCACTGGTACGTCGTCGAGCGGGTGGGCTTCCCCGACCACGACACGTTCCACGCGAGCCTCGAGCTCCTCTGCGCGTTCCTCGACGTGCTGCCCGAGGCGGTCGGGGTGCCGTGGGAGCGGATCGTCCTCGGGGGCTTCTCGCAGGGCGGCGTCATGTCCTACGCGACCGGGCTGGGCCCGGGTCGCCCGCGGCCGGCGGGCATCGTCGCGCTGAGCTCGTTCGTCCCGACGGTCGACGGCTGGTCGCCGGACCTCTCCGCGCGCTCCGGGCTGCCGGTCTGGATCGCCCACGGCCGGCGCGACCCGGTGATCGACGTCGAGTTCGGCCGCACCGCGCGCGACCTGCTGACGGGCGGCGGGCTCGACGTCACCTACGACGAGAGCGACGCCGCCCACCACGTCGACCCGCGCTCGATCAGCGAGCTGCCCGGCTGGATCGAGCGGGCGGTCGGCGGCCCGCCCGTCACAGCTTGAAGCAGCCTGGCGGGGCGTACCCCGGGCGGCCCGTGCCCTCCAGCCTCAGCCGATCAGCGTCCGCCCCGTCATCCCGTCCGGCTGGGCGATCCCGAGCAGCTGCAGGATCGTCGGGGCGACGTCGGCGAGGATGCCGCCGTCGCGCAGCTCGAGTCCCTCGACGGTGACGATGCACGGCACGGGATTCAGCGAGTGTGCGGTGTTCGGGCTGCCGTCGTCGTTGAGCATGTGGTCGGCGTTGCCGTGGTCGGCGGTGACGAGCAGCACGCCGCCCGACTCCCGCACCGCGGCGACGACGTCGCCCAGGCACGCGTCGGCGGTCTCGATCGCGGTCACCGCTGCCGGGATCACGCCCGTGTGCCCGACCATGTCGGGGTTGGCGAAGTTGATGATCCCGAAGCGCGGGGCGTCCTCGCGCCAGGCGCCGATGAACGCGTCCGCGGCCTCGCGGGCGCTCATCTGCGGCTTGAAGTCATACGTCGGCACGTCGCGCGGAGACGGCACCAGCTCGCGCCGCTCTCCGTCCTCGGGCACCTCCTCGCCGCCGCCGAAGAAGTACGTCACATGCGGGTACTTCTCGGTCTCCGCGACGTGCAGCTGCCGGCCGCCCTCGGCCGCGATGACGTGCGGGAGCGTGATGCTCGGGCGCTCGGGCGGGAAGGCGACCGGGTAGGGCCAGCCCTCCTCGTACTCGGTCAGGCAGGCGTAGCGCTCGACGACCGGCGCGCCGCCGCGGTCGACGTCCGTGAACGCCGGGTCCGCGAGCGCCAGGGTGATCTCGCGCATCCGGTCGGGCCGGAAGTTGATCCCGATGACGCTGTCGCCCGGCCGGATCCGCGCCTCCTCGCCGACGGTCGTCGCGGTGATGAACTCGTCGGTCTCCTCGCGGTCATAGGCGTCGCGCGCCGCGGCGGGCGCGTTCGGCGCGTGGTGGGCCGCGCGGCCGTGGACGAGCAGGTCGTAGGCCTGCTGCAGACGGTCCCAGCGCTTGTCGCGGTCCATCGCGAA
>DAIPYF010000126.1:0-1685 GCA_036782855.1 Solirubrobacteraceae bacterium | reverse complement strand
ACGGTGCCGACGCGCGCGTTGCCGGCGACGGTGCACCAGTCCTCGACCGTCGCGAGGAAGTCCTCCCCGCCGGTCGGCGACGTGTCGCGCCCGTCGGTGAACGCGTGGATCACGAGGTCGGGCACGGCGAGGTCCGCGGCGAGGCGGATCAGCGCACCGAGGTGCTCGAGGCTCGAGTGGACGCCGCCGTCGCTGACGAGGCCGATCAGGTGGACGCGCGGCGCCGCGGTCAGCGCCTCGCGCAGGACCGGGCTCTCGTCGAGCACGCCGTCGCGCACGGCGTCGTCGATGCGCGTGAGGTCCTGGCGCACGACGGAGCCGGCGCCGAGGTTGAGATGGCCGACCTCGCTGTTGCCCATCTGGCCGTCCGGAAGGCCGACGGCGCGCCCGCAGGCGGTGAGCTGGGTGTGCGGGTACCGCGCCCAGAGGTCGTCGAAGACGGGCGTGTTCGCGAGCTCGACGGCGTTGCCCGGCCCGGGCGGCGCGAGGCCCCAGCCGTCGAGGACGACGGGGACGGCGCTGGGGGCCGGGAGAGCATTCATCCGCGCGCGGCCTCGACGATCGGGGCGAACGAGGCGGGTTCGAGCGCCGCCCCGCCGACGAGCGCGCCGTCGACGTCGGGCAGCCCCAGCAACTCGGCGGCGTTGTCCGGCTTGACGCTGCCGCCGTACTGCACGCGGACGGCCTGCGCCGCGTCCGCATCGATGCCGGCGACGAGCGCGCGGACGAAGGCACACGCCTCCTGCGCCTGCTCGGGCGTCGCGACCTTGCCGGTGCCGATCGCCCAGATCGGCTCATAGGCGATCACGAGCTCGGCGAGGCGCTCGCGCGGCACGCGCTCGAGGCCCTCCTGCACCTGGTGGCGCAGCTTGCGCTCGGTCTCGCCCGCCTCGCGCTCGGCCTCGGTCTCGCCGACGCAGAGGATCGGCTGCAGGCCCGCCTCGAGGGCGGCCGGCACCTTCAGCGCGAGCTCGCGGTCGGTCTCGCCGAAGTACTCGCGCCGCTCGGAGTGCCCGAGGACGACGCCGTGGACGTCGAGCTCGGTCAGCATCGGCGCGCTGACCTCGCCGGTGAACGCGCCTTCGGCCGCGTGGTGCATGTTCTGCGCGAACACCTGCACGCGCGAGCCGCGGGTCGAGTTCACCATCGCCTCGAGGTCGGTGAACGGCACGCAGATCGCGACGTCCACGCCGTCCGACGACGAGACGAGCGGGAGCAGCCCGGAGATGAACATCTCCGCCTCCGCCTGCGTCTTGAACATCTTCCAGTTGCCGGCGATGAACGGTGTGCGACTCATGAACTCAGGGCCTCCACGCCCGGCAGCGTCTTCCCCTCGATGAGCTCGAGGGTCGCGCCGCCACCTGTTGAGAGATGG
Organism: Solirubrobacteraceae bacterium; assembly: GCA_036782855.1. Taxonomy (GTDB): domain Bacteria; phylum Actinomycetota; class Thermoleophilia; order Solirubrobacterales; family Solirubrobacteraceae; genus F1-60-MAGs163. Next base: position 310 of record DAIPYF010000126.1, on the reverse strand, counting down.
GTGACCTGATCCTCCAGGCCGAACTGGGTGAGCGCCGCGGCGCTGTCGCCGCCGCCGACGACGGTGACGCCGGCGCAGGCCGCGACGGCCTCCGCGACCGCGCGCGTGCCGCCCGCGAACGCCGGCAGCTCGAAGGCGCCCATGGGGCCGTTCCAGAAGACGCTGCCGGCCGCCGTGATCTCGGCCGCGTAGGCGGCCGCGGTGCGCGGGCCGACGTCGAGGCCCATCAGGCCGTCGGGAACGTCCACCCCGTCGAGTTCCTGCGGGGTCGCGTCGGCGGCGAACCGCTCACCGAGCACGAGGTCCGTGG
>DAIPYF010000125.1:1198-8011 GCA_036782855.1 Solirubrobacteraceae bacterium | reverse complement strand
GGCACGCCGCCCGGCACCGCCGGAGGCGCTCCGCCGCAGCCGCTCGCTCCGCCGCAGCCGCTCGCTCCGCCGGCAGCCGGTCCGCCCGCGCCGGGCGCGCTGCCCGCGGCGACCGGGCCGCCGGGCGATCGCTCGGCCCCCGGCCTCGCCGCCGCCTTCACCCGCCGCGCGATCCGCCGCGGCGGCCGTGCACGGCTGCGTGTGCTCGTCTCCGAGAACGCGACCATCGGCCTGCGGATGCTCGACCGCCGCTCACGCGTCGTCCTGACCCTGTCCGGCAGACGGGTCGCGGCGGGGCGGCGAACGGTGCTGAAGGTGTCGACGCGCGCGCGCAGCAGGGCGCTGCGGCGCGGGAGCTACCGGGTGCTCGTGACCGCGAAGGACGCGGCGGGCAACGCCACGACCCGCACGGTCAGACTGCGGCTGCGCTGATCAGCGCGGCTCGGGCTCGTCGCCCGACCGGGTCGGACCGAGACGATCGACGGCGAGGCCGATGCCCACGAAGACGGCGATGACGGCTGCGATGAATGCCATGCCATAGGTGGTAGGGCCGCCCGGCGGATTCATCTGTGACGAGCGTCACGGCCGCAACGGAACGTTCACGACTCGCCGCCGGCTCGGTAGCGTCGCGGGCATGTCGCTGCTCTCGATCCAGACCGCCGGCGCCGTCGGGCGGCTCACGCTCAGCCGGCCGGACAAGCTCAACGCGCTCAGCCCGGCGCTGCTGGGGGACCTGATCGAGGCCGCGCGCGACCTCGACGCCCTGCCGGAGGTGAAGGTGGTGATCGTCTCCGGCGAGGGCCGCGCCTTCTGCGCGGGCTTCGACCTCGGCGCCTTCGCCGCGCAGGACGCGCAGGGCGACACGCGCGCGACGGCCGACCTCGGGCGCCGGATGGCCGAGGCCATCACCGGGATGCGGGCGCTCACGATCGCGCGGGTGCACGGGCACTGCGTCGGCGGGGGCCTCGTGCTCGCGGCGGCCTGTGACCTGCGCGTCGCCGCCGCAGACACGGTCTTCTCGATCCCCGAGGTGGAGCTCGGCATCCCGCTCGCCTGGGGCGGCATCCCGCGCCTGGTGCGCGAGATCGGCCCGGCGATGACGAAGGAGCTGGTGCTCACGTGCCGGCCGTTCACGGCCGAGGAGGGCCGGGCGCTCGGCCTCCTCAACCGCGTCGTCCCGCCGGCCGAGCTCGGGGACGCCGTCGACGCGCTCGCGGCGCAGCTCGCGGGCCGTTCGGCATTCACGCTGACCGCGACCAAGACACACGTCAACGCCGCCGCTGAGGACCTCGCGTCGACGGCGGGCGCGGTGCGCGACGCGGACGTGCTGCTCGCCGCCGTCGCCGACCCGGAATCGCGCGCGGCCGCCGCGCAGTACCTGCGTTCGCGGGGGCGCACGTCATGAGGCGCCTCGCCGCGCCGCTGGCGTGCCTGGCGCTGCTCCCCGGGTGCGGGGGCGACGATCCTCCGCCTCCGCCCCCGACCGCCGAGCAGCAGGTCCGCACCGTGTGGCGGAACGCCGCGAACGCCGCTGCCGCGGGCGACGGGACGGCGTTCTGCGCGAAGGTCGCGCCCGCGGGGAAGGCACGGCTGACCGCGCAGACGCAGCTGCCGTGCGAGGACACGATCCGGCTGCTGGCCTCGCGGCTGACCGAGGCCGATCGCCGTGCCGTGCGCGGCGCGCGGATCACGGCCGTCACGGTCACCGGGGGCACGGCGCTCGTCCGCTACGCGACGACCCCGACACTGGCGAAGCTCGGCTTCACCGGGCGGACCGAGCTCACGAAGTCGGGTGACCAGTGGCTGCTCCTGGGGATCTGAGCGCTCCCGCGGGCGTGGCCGTCGTGGTCGAGGGCGTCGGCAAGTCGTTCGGCGACAGGATCCGCGCGCTCGACGACGTGTCGCTGACGCTCGCCCCCGGGGAGTTCGTCCTGCTCACCGGGCCCTCGGGATCCGGGAAGAGCACGCTCCTGAACCTCGTCGCCGGGTTCGACCGCCCCGACGCCGGCACCATCGTCGTGGGCGGGCTGTCCGTCGCGGACCTCGACGACGCCGCGCGCTTCCGCCGGGACGTCATCGGCGTCGTCTTCCAGCTGCACCATCTCATCCCGGGGCTGACGGCCGAGGAGAACGTCGAGGTGCCGCTGATCCCGGACGTCCGCCGCCGGTCCGAGCGCCTGCGGCGGGCGCGCGCGGCGCTCGCGGACGTCGGGCTGGAGGAGCGCCGCACGCACCTCCCCGCGCAGCTCTCCGGCGGCGAGCGCCAGCGCGTCGCGATCGCCCGCGCGATGGTCCGGCGGCCGCGGCTGCTCCTGGCCGACGAGCCGACCGGCGCGCTCGACTCGGCCGCGAGCGACGAGGTGCTCGAGCTGCTCGCCGAGCTCTCGGCGCGCCACGGGACGACGGTGCTGCTCGTGAGCCACGAGCCCGAGGCCGAGCGCCACGTCGGCCGCGTCCTGCGGATGCGCGACGGGCGCCTCGAAGCTATCCCAGGGCCCGCGCCGGCGTGAGCCGCGTCACCCACCAGGCGGGGTAGAGGCTCCCGAGCGTTCCCATCGCGGCCGCGACGAGCAGGGCCCGCGCGATGCCCCACAGCTCGAACTGCGGCTGTACGAGCGCCGAGGCGTCGAACGCGCGCACGAGCAGTTCGCCGCCGGCGATCCCGAGCACCACGCCGACGAGCGCTCCCGCGAGGCTCAACAGGAGGCCCTCGCCGAGCACGAGCTGCGCAAGCAGGCGGCGCGGCCACCCGACCGCGAGCAGCAGCGCGAACTCCGAGGCGCGGCCGAAGACCGCCATCAGCATCGTGTTCATGACGGCGATCCCGCCGATGATCAGCGCGAGGGCGACGAACAGCGTCGCCGCCTTGCGGATCAGCAGGCTGTTGGTGTCCACGCGCGCGACCTGCCCGGGCTGGCTGATCGAGATCGTCCCGGGGAACGCCCGCCCGAGCCGTTCGCCGACGTCGCCGGCGCGGGCGCCGCGCTCGACCTTCACGGCGATCGTCGTCGCGTCGCCCGGGCGCCCGCGGATGCGCTCGACGACACGGAGGGGGAGGGCCGCCCCCTGGTCCTCGAACGGCACGCCCGCGTGGTAGATCCCGACGACGCGGAAGGTGCCGTCCGCCAGCCGCAGGTCGTCACCGACGTCCAGGCCCAGCTCCGACGCGGCCGCGTCGCCGAGGACGGCCTCGCGCGGGCCCGTGGCGCCGCGCCCGCCGATGAACACCAGGCTGCGGTAGACGAACCCGTCCGGCTCGACGCCGAACACGAGGAACGACGGCCGCCGCGGCAGCGCACCGGTCGCGACCGCGATCGGGGTCGCATCCGCCACGCCGGGCTGCCGCCGCACGCGCGGCACGAGCGTCTCCGGCAGCGACGACGCGGTGAGCTCGCCGACGCCCGCCTGGAACATCCCGAGCTCCGCGCCGCCGAGGTTGACGAGGCCCGCGGCGCTGCGGTCGATCCCGGAGCTGAGCGCGAGCAGGGCGACGATCGTCGCGACGCCGATCGCGATGCCCAGTGCGGTGAGGACCGTCCGCGCGGCGTGCCGCCGCAGGTCCACGAGGATCATGTGCCACATCTGCGGGGACGGACCGTACGGGGACGGCGCCGACGGGGCATCCGCAATCGGCCGCGCGGGAATCGGTGCGGGCACGGACGGCGCGGGGCCTCCCAGGGTCCACGATGTCCTGAGGCATCGCGATGGTCCGCCACCTTCAAACGATCGAGCGTGAGGACGAGCTGTTCGACGCGGCGGTCACGCTGCGCTCGCAGGCGCGTCCGCTGACAGGGTCACCGGGTGACCACGACGCGCTGCTGGAACGGATCGGCGACGCGCGCGTCGTGCTGCTCGGCGAGGCCTCGCACGGCACGCACGAGTTCTACGCCGAGCGCGCCCGCATCACGCGGCGACTCGTGGAGGAGCGTGGGTTCACGGCGGTGGCCATCGAGGGCGACTGGCCGGACGCCTACCGCGTGGGCCGCTACCTGCGGGGCGCAGGGCGTGACCGCGACGCCGAGGAGGCACTGCGCGGCTTTCGCCGCTTCCCGACCTGGATGTGGCGCAACGCCGACGTCCTCGAGCTCGTCGGATGGCTGCGCGCGCACAACGACGGCGTCCGGCACGCCGCACGGCGCGTGGGCCTGTACGGCCTGGACCTGTACAGCCTCTACGAGTCGATCGAGGCGGTGGTCGACTACCTCGACGGTGTTGACCCGGCGGCGGCCGAGCGCGCGCGCGAGCGGTACGCGTGCTTCGATCCGTACGGCGCCGAGAGCCAGGCGTACGGCCGTGCGGTCACGCTGGGCGTCAGCGAGCCCTGCCGCCGGGAGGCGGTCGCGCAGCTCGTGGACCTCCGGCGCAGGGCGGCCGGCGACCTCGAGCGCGACGGTTTCGACGCGGAGGACGAGGTGCTGTTCGCGGAGGAGAACGCGCGTGCCGTGGTCGACGCCGAGGAGTACTACCGATCCATGTTCGGCGACCCTGCCGCGTCGTGGAACCTGCGGGACCGGCACATGGCCGACACGCTCGACAACCTGCTGGCGCACCTGGACCGCCATGTCGGCGATGGGCGCGTCGTCGTCTGGGCCCACAACTCGCACGTCGGCGATGCGCGCGCCACGGAGCTGGGCGACCGCGGCGACCTCACGCTCGGGCGCCTCGCGCGCGAGCGCCACGGCCGTGACGCCGTGCTCGTGGGCTTCACCACGTACGACGGGACCGTCACGGCCGCCACGCACTGGGGCGGTGCTGCGCTGCGTCGCCAGGTCCGGCCCGGGCTGCCCGGGAGCCTGGAGGCCCTGCTCCACGCCGTCCGCCTGCCCGCCTACTCCCTCGTCCTGGAACCTGGAGGCGCCGCCGCCCAGGTCCTGGACCGTGCACGGATCGCTCGCGCGATCGGCGTGATCTACCGTCCGGAGACCGAGCGCCAGAGCCACTACCTCGCCACGCGTGCGGCGGCCCAGTTCGATGCGATCGTCCACATCGATCGCACCCGTGCGGTGGAGCCGCTCGAACGCGACGAGGCGTGGCTGAGCGGTGAGCCGCCCGCGACCTATCCGAGCGCCCTGTGAACACCAGATGACCACGACCCGTGACCCGCACCCGTTCCGCGATCGCCGAGAGGCGGGCGCCGCGCTCGCAGCGCTGCTGCTCCGCAGCGCGCCGGAGCGCGCGCTCGTGCTGGCGCTCCCGCGCGGCGGCGTTCCCGTGGGCTACGAGGTCGCACGGGCGCTCGGCGCGCCGCTCGACGTGCTGATCGTGCGCAAGATCGGCGCGCCGGGCAATCCGGAGCTCGGGATCGGCGCCGTCGCCGAGGGGGGCGTGCGGGTGCTCGACCCGGCGATGGTCCGCGCGCTGCTGGTGAGCGCCGAGGAGCTCGAGACGGCGATCCTGCGCGCGAACACGGAGCTCGACGAACGCCGTCGGCGCTACCGCGACGGTGATGGCCCGCCCGAGGTCGCCGGGCGGACGGTGATCGTCGTGGACGACGGCCTGGCGACGGGGGGCACCGCGACCGCCGCGGTCCACGCGCTGCGCGAACGGGGGGCGGCGCACATCATCGTGGCCGTCCCGGTCGCCGCGCCGGAGAGCTCCGCGCGTCTGCGCGCGCTGGCCGACGAGGTCGTGTGCGTCCAGGAGCCCGAGCAGCTGGGCGGTGTCGGGGCGTGGTACCGGGACTTCAGCCAGACGACGGACGAGGAGGTCGCCGAGCTGCTCGAGCGGGCTCGCACGGAGGCCGGTGCGCCCGCCGGCGACCCGCCCGCCGCCGCAGGCGCAGTCGGCGGGTCCGTGCGGATCCCCGTCGGCGACGGCCAGGCGATCGCGGCCGACCTCGTCGTCCCGGCACACGCCTGCGGCCTCGTGATCTTCGCCCACGGCAGCGGCAGCAGCCGGCACAGCGCGCGGAATCGCCGCGTCGCCGAGGTGCTCCAGCGCGCCGGGCTCGCGACGTTGCTGCTCGACCTGCTGACGGCGGATGAGGAGCTCGACCGGCGCAACGTGTTCGACATCGATCTGCTCGCGGCGCGTCTGCTCGCCGCGACGCGCTGGGCGGCCGCCGAGCCGGCGACGGGCAGGCTGCCGGCTGGCTATTTCGGCGCGAGCACGGGCGGTGGGGCCGCCCTCGTCGCGGCGGCGCACGCGGGCGACGCCGTCAGGGCAGTCGTCTCGCGCGGCGGTCGCCCGGACCTCGCCGCTCCGCACCTCGGGGCGGTCCGGGCGCCGGTGCTCCTCATCGTCGGCGGGAACGACCGCACGGTGCTGGAGCTGAACCGCGAGGCGGCGGCGCAGGTGCGGGCGCCGTGCGAGATCGCCGTCGTCCCCGGGGCAACCCACCTGTTCGAGGAGCCCGGGGCGCTCGACGAGGTGGCACGTCTCGCCGGCGCGTGGTTCACCCGGCATCTTCCGGCCTGACGATCCCGTCTCGTCGCGGGCGGGAAACCCCCGATGCGCGACGGGCCGGCTGCGCATAGCGTCGGCACGATCCACCCACGATGAGGAGACCAGCATGGCGAACACGCGTACGAGGAAGCCGGCCGCGGCGAAGGGACGCGCCGCATCGACGGCCGACCGGGCGGGGGCCGAGGTGACACGAGCGCTGAAGCGGCTCGAGCAGGCGCTCGATCACGCGCAGGACGCGGCCACGAGCGTCCGCCGCGACCTCGGTCGCGGGCGCCGGGACATGACGGCCGATCTGGAGCGCCTGATCAAGGACGCGCGCCGCGACGCCGCGAAGCTCGAGAAGGCCGTCCGCAAGGACCTCTCCGCCGTGCTGCCGGCGGCGAAGAAGCCGGCGGCGAAGAAGTCCGC
>DAIPYF010000125.1:0-1098 GCA_036782855.1 Solirubrobacteraceae bacterium | reverse complement strand
AAGAAGCCGGCGGCGCGGTCCCGGCGGGCATGAGCGCGGCGGGCACGATGATGCTCTAGCGTCGCGCCATGGGCGTCACGGACACGCGCGAGGCGGACGTCGTCGTCGTCGGCGCGGGGCTCAGCGGCCTGGCGGCCGCGCGGGCCCTTGCCGCGGCGGGATCCGACGTCCTCGTGCTCGAGGCGCGCGATCGGGTCGGCGGCCGCGTGGACGTCGCCCGTCCGCGCGAGGGCGTCACGCTCGACCTCGGCGGCACGTGGGCCGGGCCCGGGCAGGAGCGGATCGGCGCACTCGCCCGCGAGCTGGGCGTCGCGACGATCCCCCAGCACGCGGACGGGGAGAACGTCGTCGACCTCGACGGCCGCCTGCGCCGCTACCGCGGCACGATCCCGCGGGTCGGCATCGGGGCACTTCTGGACCTCGGCCGGATGCAGTTCGGCGTCGGCCGCGCAGCGCGCCGCGTGTCGTCGCAGGCCCCGTGGGAGGCGCGCGGCGCAGCCAAGCTCGATGCCCGGACGCTCGAGGACTGGCTGCGCGCGCGCCGGCACGGCCGCCGCGCCCGCACGCTGCTGGCGATCGCCGGCCGGACGATCTGGGGTGCCGAGCCGCGCGAGCTGTCGCTGCTGTACACGCTGCAGTACGTCAGCGGTGCGGGCGGGCTCGACGCGCTGCTGGACACCGACGGCGGTGCCCAGCACGAGCGCTTCGAGGGCGGCGCGCACGGGATCGCCGCGCGGATGGCGGCGGCGCTCGGCGACGCGATCGTCCTCGGCGCCCCCGTCGAGCGGATCGCGGCCGACGCCGCCGGGGTCACGGTGCACGCGACGGGCACGACGGCGCGGGCGGCGCACGTCATCGTCGCCCTGCCGCCCCCGCTGTGCGCGGGCATCGCCTTCGAGCCGGACCTCCCCGTGCGCCGCCGCGCGGTGCAGGACCGGATGCGCATGGGCGGCGGCAGCGAAACCAACATCGATCCCGGTTTTGCCACGCTGAAGAAGGCGGCGCCGAATGTCGTCGACTGGACCACGACCTTCGCCAAGATCGGCACGCTGATGGAAAGCGCATGGGATGCACTCCTCGACCTCCTCCCCGGCAACT
>DAIPYF010000124.1:4337-8046 GCA_036782855.1 Solirubrobacteraceae bacterium | reverse complement strand
TACTACTTCTTCAAGGCGATCCAGCGGGCGCGCAACGCGCTGCCGCAGTGGTTCCCGCTGATCGGCCCCGAGGTCGGCTCGACCAACCTCGTCCCGGTCGACTACGTCGCCTCAGCGATGGACGCCATCGCCCACCAGGACGGGCTCGACGGGCGGGCGTTCCACCTCGCCGACCCGAAGATGGTCCCCTCCGGCGAGGCGCTGAACCACTTCGCCCGCGCCGCGCACGGCCCGCAGCTCGTCATGCGGATCGACAGCAAGCTGCTCGACGCGCTCCCCAAGGGCGTGTTCTCGATGGTCATGCAGCTGCCGCAGCTCAAGGACGTGCGCCGGGCGATCCTCGCGGACTTCCACATCCCCGACGAGATCGTCGACCACGTCGGGTTCAACTGCTCGTTCGACACGCGCGACACCGAGCAGGCGCTCGCGGGGACGGGCATCGAGATCCCGCCGCTCCCGAGCTACGCCGACAAGATCTGGGACTACTGGGAGCGCAACCTCGACCCGGACCTCTTCAAGGACCGCTCGCTGCGCGCCGCGGTCAACGGCCGCACGGTCGTGATCACGGGCGCCTCGTCGGGCATCGGCAAGTCGGCCGCGCTGAAGATCGCGGCCGCCGGCGGGATCCCGCTGCTCGTCGCGCGCGGGCTGGAGAAGCTCGAGGAGACGAAGGCGGAGATCGAGGCCGCCGGGGGCACGGCGTACGTGTACACCGCGGACCTCTCCGACATGGAGTCGATCGACGACCTGTGCGAGCGGATGCTCGCCGACCATCCGTCGATCGACGTCATCGTGAACAACGCGGGCCGCTCGATCCGCCGCTCGATCTCGCTGAGCCTCGACCGCTTCCACGACTTCGAGCGCACGATGCAGCTGAACTACTTCGGGGCGATCCGCCTCGTGATGGGTCTGCTGCCGCACATGAAGGAACGGAAGTTCGGGCACGTCGTGAACGTCAGCTCGATCGGTGTGCAGACGAGCCCGCCGCGGTTCAGCGCGTACGTCGCGTCGAAGGCCGCGCTCGACGCGTGGACGCGCGTCGTGAGCTCCGAGCTGATCGGCGACAACATCACCTTCACGACCATCCACATGCCGCTCGTGCGCACGCCGATGATCGCGCCGACGAAGATGTACGACTCGATCCCGACGCTCTCGCCCGGCGAGGCCGGCGACCTGGTGTGCGAGGCGATCCGCCGCAAGCCCAAGTCGATCAACACGCGCCTGGGCACGTTCGGCGAGGTGAGCTACGCGCTCGCGCCGAAGGCGGTGGACCAGATCCTGCACGCCGCCTACAAGGTCTTCCCCGACTCGGCGGCCGCCAAGGGCGAGAAGGACCCCAACGAGAAGGCGTCCATGGAGCAGATCGCCATGGCCAACCTCATGAAGGGCGTGCACTGGTAGGCCGGGTCGCGGCTGCGCCGCGACCCTCCCCAGCGTCGCGTGGCGGATCTGTTCCGCCACGCGACACATATCCGCCACGCGCGCCCTGGAGGGCTGCGCGTGAGCGTGCGCGCGCCACCGGTTTGCGCCATTCCTGACTTTGTTGCCAGGTGCACAAGCTCTCTGCTACCTTCGCGCGCACGCCCCGCCGAGTACGACGACCAGAAGGAGCCGGACATGGGCAACGTGACTCTCCCCCTCACGGCCGATGACGTCGAGCGCACGCTGCTGCCGCTCGAGCGCGCGACGCAGCTGCCGCCGCAGGCCTTCACGGATCCCGCGGTCCTCGAGTGGGAGCTCGAGCACCTCTTCCGCAGCACCTGGGTCTGCGCCTGTCACACCGACCAGGTCCGCGAGCGCGGGCAGTTCGTCATGGTCGAGCTGGGCGGCGACAGCGTCCTCGTCGTCGCCGACGACGACGGTCTCCCCCGCGCGTTCGCCAACCGCTGCCGGCACCGCGGCGCGCGCCTGGTCGACACGCCCGAGGGGACCGTCCCGCGCCTGCAGTGCCCCTATCACGCGTGGACGTACGGCTTCGACGGCTCGCTGAAGAGCGCGCCGTTCACCGACGAGCTCGAGGACTTCGACCCGGCCTGCATGGGCCTGCAGCCCATCCGCCTCGCGGTCGTCGAGGGGCTCGTGCTGCTGGACCTCAGCGGTGAGGCGCCCTCCCCCACCGAGCATGTGGGCGAGCTGGCCGCCGACCTCGCCCACTACCGCCTGCCCGAGCTGCGCCGCGGCGCGCGGATCGTCTACGAGGTCGAGGCGAACTGGAAGGCGATCGCCGAGAACTACAACGAGTGCCTGCACTGCCCCGGCGTGCACCCGGAGCTGAACAGGCTCTCGCACTACCTCAGCGGCGAGAGCAAGTACGGCGCCGGTGCCTGGTGCGGCGGCTCGATGACGCTCAGCGAGGACGCGGAGACGATGGCCCGCGAGGGCGGGAAGAACCACCGCCCGCCGATCAGCGGGCTGACCGAGGACGAGATCCGCTCCGTCTTCTACTACCTCGTCTTCCCCAACACGCTCGTCTCGCTGCACCCCGACTACGTCATGCTCCACACCCTCTGGCCGCGCGGCGCCGGCCGCACCGAGGTCGTGTGCGAGTGGTTCTTCGAGCCCGCGACGATGGAGGCCGAGGGCTTCGACCCGCAGGACGCCGTCGAGTTCTGGGACCAGGTCAACCGCGAGGACTGGGAGGTCTGCCGGATCACCCAGCTCGGCCTGCAAGGTCACGGGGCGATCGCCGGGCGCTACACCGCCCAGGAGGACGACGTCCACGACTTCGACAAGATGGTCGCCGATCGCTATCTGGAGGCCCTGCGCACGGTGGGTGCCGGCCGATGACCACCTCCGCCACTCCGAGCGTCAACGGCCACGGCACGCCGACCGCCGGCCACGGCTCGTCCTTCGACGCGATCGTCGTCGGCGCGGGCCACAACGGCCTCACCGCGGCCGCGTACCTCGCCCGCGCCGGGATGCGCGTCTGCGTGCTCGAGTCCCGCGAGCTGGTCGGCGGCGCGTGCGTCACCGAGGAGGTCTGGCCGGGCCGCCGCGTCTCGCGCGCCTCCTACGTCGTGTCGATGCTGCAGCCGAAGGTCATCGCCGACCTCGAGCTCGCGCGCTTCGGCTTCGAGGCGATCCCCCTGGACCCCGAGTTCGCGACGTTCGCCGCCGACGGGAAGCCGATCCTGCTGCCGAACGACAAGAAGATCACCTACGAGCAGGTCGCGCGCGTCTCCCAGAAGGACGCCGACAACCTCGAGGCGTTCGACGCGCTGTTCGACAAGGCGGCGAAGTTCCTCAAGCCGCTGATGCTCAAGCCGCCCCCCGCGCTGGGCTCCAAGCGCCCCGGGGACGTGTTCGAGCTTCTGCGCGAGGCCGGCCGCGCCGCCGGCATGAGCCGCCGCGACGTTTCGGAGATCTTCCGCCTGATGACGATGTCCGTCGGCGACCTGCTCGACGACTACTTCGAGACCGACGAGCTGAAGGGCGCCTACGCCTCCAGCGGCGTCGTCGGCGTCTGGGCCGGCCCGTACACCCCGGGCACCGCCTACAACCTGCTGCACCACGCGCTCGGCGAGGTCAACGGCGTCCAGGGCGCCTGGGGCCACGTGCGCGGCGGCATGGGCGCGATCTCCGAGGCGATCGCCGCGAGCGCGCGCGCCCACGGCGCGCAGATCCGCACGGACGCCCCGGTGGCGTCGATCGACGTCGCGGGCGGCCGCACGACGGGCGTGACGCTCGCCAGCGGCGAGCAGCTCACCGC
>DAIPYF010000124.1:0-4327 GCA_036782855.1 Solirubrobacteraceae bacterium | reverse complement strand
CGCGCGACGGGCGCCAGCGGGGAGACGGGCGAGACGATCACGGCGCCGCTCGGCCTCTCCGGTGCGCACCCCAAGCGCACGGTGCTCGACCTCGTCGGCGCCGAGCACTTCCCCGCCGAGGTCGCCGACGACATGCGCCGCTACCGCACGCGCGGCGCGTCGGTGAAGGTCAACGCCGTGCTGTCCGAGCCGCCGCGATACGTGAACGCGGACCCGGCGGTCGGTGAGCAGCTGTGGCACGCGAGCGTCGCGATCTGCCCGTCGCTGCAGTACCTCGAGCAGGCATGGCAGGACGCCCAGCGCGGCGTCCCGGCCGCCGGCCCCTACATCGAGGTCGAGGTGCCGACCGCGGTGGACCCCGGCCTCACCGACGACGGCACGACGATCGTCACGATGTTCACCCAGTTCGGCCCCTGGAACGAGGAGGGCTGGCCGGAGGGCTCGCGCGAGGCGTACGGCAACGCCTGCTTCGACCTCCTCGCCCGGCACGCGCCGAACGTGAAGGACGCGGTGATCGACGTCGAGGTGCTCGCCCCGCCGGACCTGCAGCGCATCTTCGGCCTGGAGGGCGGGTCGATCTTCCAGGGCGAGCAGGACCTCGCGCAGATGGCGTTCATGCGCCCGACGCCCGAGCTCTCGCGCTACGCCACCCCCGTGCACGGCCTCTACCTCTGCGGCGCCGGCACGCACCCCGGCGGGGGCGTGATCTCCGCGTCGGGGCACAACGCCGCGCAGCGGGTGCTGTCCGACGAGCGCAGCAGGCGCCGCAGGGCGAAGCTCATGCGCCGCCCGGCAACCGCGGGCTCGTGACCGGTCCGCACGCCGTTTGAAGCGCCGTTCAGTCCAACGACGTTCGCCGCTCGGTCCAAACCGGCGGCGGACGGCTTGACAGCGCCTCACGGCGTCGGGTATTCGTTGACACACCTTGAACGACCCTTCAGTTCCGATCCCGCCTGAGGAACTCCCGGAGCCGCGTACGGGCGTGTCGCGGCGCGCGCTCCTGACGAGCGCCGGCGCGCTCGCTCTCGGTGCGGGTGCGCTCGGCGGGCTCGCCGGCTGCGAGAACACCACGACACCCCAGGCTGCGGGCGGCGGGAGCGGCGAGGGCGGCATCCTCGGCGACCCGACGGCCGGCGGGCCGGTGGACGCGGCGGGCATCCCCCTGGCCCGCCGCGACTACCCGGTCACCCTCCCCCGCATCGGCGATCCGGTGACGGCGGGCGCGCCCGAGAAGGGCGGCGTGCTGCGGATCTACAACTACGCCGACTACCTCAACCCGGAGGTCCTCAAGCGGTTCGGCAAGGAGAACGGGGTCAAGGTCGAGGTCACGACGTTCGAGACGCTCGACGAGGCGTTCTCCAAGCTCTCCACCGGCGGGCTGGAGTTCGACGTCATCTTCTCGACCACGGACCAGATCTCGCGGCTGGTCGGGCGCAAGCTCCTCCAGCCGCTGAACTACGACCTGATCCCGAACATGAAGAACGTGTGGGACGAGCTGCAGAGCCCGTTCTACGACGTCGGGCCGCGGTACACGGTGCCCTACGTCGTCTTCACGACCGGCATCGGGTGGCGCAACGACCTCGTGGACTACGACCCCGCGAAGCTCGATCCGGTCTGGGACGCGCTCTGGGACGCCGAGCGCTACCGCGGCAAGGTGCAGCTGCTCAACGACCCCCGCGAGGGAATCGGCGCCGCGATCATGCGCGCCGGCAGCGTGAACCTCAACACCGAGGACGCGGCGCAGATCGACGCCGCCATCGCGGACCTCGTGAAGCTCAACGACGACGTGCGCGTGAAGGTCGCGATCAACGGCTACGAGACGCTGCCGACCGGTCGCATCGTGCTGGGCCAGGTGTGGTCGGGGGACATGCTCGCCGCCGCGATCAGCTACCTGCCGGACGACGTCCCCGCCACGGCGCTGTCGTACGCCTTCCAGGAGGAGGGCGGTCCGGTCGCCAACGACATCATGACCGTCGCCGCCGCGGCGCAGAAGCCGGTGATGGCGCACCGGTTCCTGGACTTCATGCTCGACGAGGCCGTCGCGCTGGAGAACTTCGTCGACTACGTCGGCTACCAGCCGCCGATGAAGGGGATCACCGCGGACTCGCTCATCAAGGACGAGATCATCCCTCCGAACCTCGCCAACGTGCTCGTGACGCCCGAGACCTTCGCGAACGCCAACGCCTACCTGGCGCTGACCGTCGAGGGGCAGCGGCTGTGGGATCGGGGCTGGCAGGAGTTCCGGGCGGGCTGACGTGACGCCCCGCTGGATCTGGCGCGCGCTCTCCGCGCCCGGGCTGCTGTTCCTGGGCGTCTTCTTCCTCGTCGCGTTCTACGCGGTCGTCGCGGTCGGGATGGGGAACGTCACGACGCTCTTCGAGCCGGTCCCGTACTGGAACCCGCTCGACTGGAACGTCGGCTACCTGGCCCAGGCGCTGGAGGACCTGGCGCCCGGCGGGCAGACGTGGCCCGTCGTCGTGCGCACCATCCTGTACATCGCGATCGCGATGACGCTGTCGCTGCTGATCGGCTACCCCGTCGCCTACTACGCGGCCCGCTACGCCGGACGCTGGAGCGGCCTGATCCTCGTCCTGCTCGTGCTGCCGTTCTGGATCTCGTACATCATGCGGATGTTCGCGTGGACGAACCTGCTCGCGTCCGACGGGTACGCGGCGGAGGCGCTGAACGCGCTGTCGATCGACAGCATCTTCAACGCCCTCGGCCTCATGGACGGCGGCGACTGGCTCGGCGGACAGCCGATCACCGTGATCCTGGCGCTCGTCTACGGCTACGTGCCGTTCTTCATCCTGCCGCTGTACGCGTCCCTGGACCGCCTCGACCAGCGGCTCATCGAGGCCTCGCGCGACCTCGGCGCCTCGGCCTCGGAGACCTTCCGCCGGGTGATCCTCCCGGTCTCGCGGCCGGGCATCTACGCCGGTCTCGTGCTCATCGCGCTGCCGATGTTCGGCGACTACTTCACCCAGGATCTGATGTCCGGCTCGCCGAACACGAACATGATCGGCAACGTCATCAACGGCTACGTCCAGGGCGGCCCGGACAAGTCGCTCGGCGCGGCGATGACGATGGTCCTGTCGGCGTTCCTGCTGATCTTCATGGCGTTCTACCTGCGCAGCCTGCGGCGCGAGCAGCGGGAGGCCATGTGAGGCTGCGCCGTGATCCCTGGGGACACCCGCGCGGGCTGGCGCTCGTCACCTGGGTGTACATCGTCTGGTCGCTCGCGCCGGTCGTCCTGGCGATCCGGTTCGCGTTCAACGAGGGGCGCTCGCGCAGCACGGCGCAGGGCTGGTCGCTGCGCTGGTTCTGGGACGACCCGACGCTCAGCGTGTTCAACGACCCGTCGCTGCGGTCGGCGCTCGAGCAGAGCCTCACCCTGGCGTTCTTCGCGATGCTGATCGCGACGCCGCTCGGGATCGGGCTCGCGCTCGGCCTGCAGCGCTGGCGCGGGCGCGGCGGCGGCACCGCGAACGGGCTGACGCTGCTCCCGCTCGTCACACCGGAGCTCGTGTTCGCCGTCGGCCTGTTCCTGCTGTTCACCACCGCGTTCAAGTTCATCGGGCTCGGCACGACCGCGCAGGTGATCGGCCACGTGACGTTCTCGATCTCGTTCGTCGTCGTGATCGTCCGCGGCCGGCTGCAGACGATCGGCAGCGACATGGAGGAGGCGGCGGCGGATCTCGGTGCGCCGCCGTGGGAGGTCGTGCGCCGCGTGCTCATCCCGCTCCTCTTCCCGGCGATCGCGGCGAGCCTGCTGATCGTCTTCGCGCTGTCGATCGACGACTTCGTCGTGAGCCAGTACCTCGCCTCGGGCGCCGACACGACGACCGTCCCGATGCGCATCTACGCGCAGGCGCGCGCCGCGCCGACCCCGGCGCTCAACGCCCTCGCCACGATCATGCTCGCCGTGACGCTGCTGGCGCTGCTGCTCGCCTACCTCGTCTTCCGCTTCAGCACGCGCGGCGAGAAGGGCGGCTCGGCGATCGGCCAGCTCGCGAGCCTCGAGGCCGGCATCGACGCAGGAGGAACGAAGTGACCGAGGGCAAGGGCGACATCCGGCTCGAGGGACTCTGCAAGCGGTTCGGGGAGGTGACCGCCGTCGACGGGATCGACCTGCACGTCCCCTCGGGCGAGTTCTTCACGATGCTCGGCCCGTCGGGCTGCGGGAAGACCACGACGCTGCGGCTCATCGCCGGCTTCGAGCGGCCCGACGCGGGCGGGATCCTGCTGGACGGCGTCGACATGTCGCGCACGCCCCCGCACAAGCGCAACGTCAACACCGTCTTCCAGAGCTACGCCCTGTTCCCGCACA
>DAIPYF010000123.1:0-8064 GCA_036782855.1 Solirubrobacteraceae bacterium | reverse complement strand
CAGGTCGCGCTGGCTGTCCCAGGAGCGCATCCGGCGCGTGAGCACCTCGCGCATGGCCGCGAAGTCGTCGCTCACCCCTTCCCCCAGCGACCGGATCGTGAAACGCCGGTAGTCGCTCTTCTTCGGGGCGCCGCCCTCGAACACCACCATCGACGCCACCGTGTTCGTGCCCATCAGGGTCGAGATGTCGTAACACTCGATCCGCAGCGGCAACACGGTCATGTTCAGGGCCGCCTGCAGCTCGTCGAGCGCCTCCACCCGCTGCTGGCGGCTGCGCTCGGCCTTCAGGCGCTCGGTGTCGAGCGCGAGCAGCGCGTTGCGCTCCGCCAGCTCGAGGATCCGGCGCTTGTCGCCGCGCTCGGCCGCGCGCACCTCGACCGGTCCGCCGCGCTGCACGGCGAGCGCCTGGGCCAGCGTCTCGCGGTCGTCCTCCTCGATCGCGGTCTGGACGATCACCTGCGCCGGCACCGACGGGCGGTCCGCGTAGTACTGCGAGACGAATTCGAGCGCGGCCTGGCCGAGCCCGAGCCCGCCGGCGTTCTCGAGATAGAACGACTGACGGTCGGCGAGCACACCGTCGCGCAGCTGGAAGACCTGCGCGTTGGCGTCGGTCCCGTCGACGGCCAGGGCGATCGCGTCGAGCGTGCCGACCGCGTCGTTGACGATCCGCTGACGCTCGAGCAGCGAGCGCATCGCGCGCAGGCGGTTGCGCTCGCGCGCGGCCTGCTCGTACTCCTGTGCCGCGGCCGCGGCCGCCATGCGCGCCTCGATCGTCTCCTCCACCTCGGCGTAGCGGCCAGACAGGAACGCGATCACCCCGTCCACCGCTTCGCGGTATTCCTCCCGCGTGACCTTGCCGACGCACGGCGCGCCGCAGCGGTCGATGTGGAAGTCCAGGCAGGGCGAGCCCGAGCGCCGGCCCGGCTCGGCGCCCTGGCAGGAGCGCACCTGGAACACCTTGCCGAGCACGTCGAGCGTCGCCCGCGTGCGCTTCGCGTTCGAGTAGGGGCCGAAGTAGAGGCGGCCCCGGCGGTGGCGCTCACGCGTGAAGTACACCCGCGGGAAGTCCTCGTCCATCGAGATCGCGACGTACGGGTAGCTCTTGTCGTCGCGCAGCCGGATGTTGAAGCGCGGCTGGTGGCGCTTGATCAGCCCGTTCTCGGCGAGCAGGGCCTCCGCGTCGCTCGCGAGCAGCAGCACCTCGACGTCGTCGGCGAGCGCGACCATCTCGACGTCGCCCCGGGTGACGGGGTTGGAGAAATGCGAGGCGACGCGCTTGCGGATCGAACGCGCCTTCCCGACGTACAGGACGTCGCCGCCCTCGTCCTTGAACAGGTAGACGCCCGGACCGTCCGGCAGGCCGCGGCGCAGCGCCCGCAGGCGCTCGTCGCGGTCCGCCGAGGCGCTGGGGGTCGAGGACTCCATCGGAGACCGAGGATACGGGCGGGTAGCATCCGGCCATGCCCGCCGAGACGACCACCGCCATCCGCACCTGCCCGCTCTGCGAGGCGACCTGCGGCCTCGAGCTGACGATCGCCGGCGATCGCATCGTGAAGGTGCGCGGTGACGCGGACGACGTGTTCAGCAAGGGGTTCATCTGCCCGAAGGGCGCGTCGATCGCCGAGTTGCACGACGACCCCGATCGGGTGCGCGCGCCGCTGCTGCGCCGCCCCGACGGCGGCTTCGACGAGGTCTCGTGGGACGAGGCGTTCGCGTTCATCGACGAGCGGTTCCGCGCCGTCGAGGCCGAGCACGGCCGGCAGGCCTTCGGCGCCTACGTCGGCAACCCGGCCGCCCACGCGCTCGGGGCGCTGCTGTACGGGCGCGTGCTGCTGAAGGCGCTCGGCACCCGCAACGTCTTCTCGGCGAGCACCGTCGACCAGATGCCCAAGCAGCTCTCCGCCGCGCTCATGTTCGGGACGGGGCTGAGCGTCCCGGTCCCGGACCTCGACCGCACGATGCACCTGCTGGTGCTCGGCGCGGACCCGCTCGTCTCCAACGGCTCGCTCATGACCTCACCCGACGCGCGCGGGCGCCTGCGCGGGATCCGCGCCCGCGGCGGCAAGCTCGTCGTCGTCGACCCGCGCCGCTCGCGCACCGCGCGCGAGGCGGACGAGCACCACTTCATCCGCCCCGGCGGCGACGCCCTCCTGTTGATGGCGATCGTCCACACGCTGTTCGACGAGGACCTCGCGAACCCGGGCGCGCACCTCGCGCCGCACCTGTCCGGCCTCGACGAGGTCCGCGAGCTCGCCGACCCCTTCTCGCCCGAGGCGGTCGCCGGGCGAACCGGCATCGCCGCGCCCGAGATCCGCCGGATGGCGCGCGAGCTGGCCGGCAGCTCCCCGGCCGCGGTCTACGGGCGGATCGGCACCACGACGCAGGCGTTCGGGACGCTCGCGAGCTGGCTGATCGATGTCATCAACGTCCTCATCGGCGATCTCGACCGTCCCGGCGGCGCGATGTTCACCACGCCCGTCGCGGGCTCGTCGAACACCGCCGGAACGCCCGGCCGCGGCCGGGGCACCGACGTCCACCGGTGGTCCTCGCGGGTCGGCGGGCGCGGCGAGGTGTTCGGCGAGCTGCCGGCCGCCTGTCTGGCGGAGGAGATCGAGACGCCGGGCGAGGGCCGGATCCGGGCGCTGTTCACGAGCGCCGGCAACCCCGTGCTCTCCACGCCCAACGGCGACCGGCTCGCGGACGCGCTCGACACGCTCGACCTGATGGTCAGCGTCGACCTGTACCGCAACGAGACCACGCGCCACGCGCACGTGATCCTCCCGTCGCCGTCACCGCTCGAGCGGTCCCATTACGACGTCGCGCTGTACGCGTTCGCGGTCCGCAACGTCGCGAACTACTCGCCCCCCGCGCTCCCGCTCCGCGAAGGCGCGCTCGACGAGTGGCAGATCCTGCTGCGCCTCACCGGCATCGTGACCGGCCAGGGGCCGGACGCGGACGTCGCGGCGATCGACGCGTTCGTCGCCGGTGAGTTCGCGCGCCGCGCGACCGTCACGGCGAGCGGGCCGGCCGAGGGGCGTGACCCGCAGGAGCTGCTCGCCGATGTCGGGGATCGCGTCGGGCCCGAGCGGCTCCTGGACCTGATGCTGCGCACCGGCCCGTTCGGCGGCGGCACCGAGGGCGTCACGCTCGCCAAGCTCGAGGCTGCCCCGCACGGGCTCGACCTCGGCCCGCTGCAGCCGCGCATCCCAGAGGTGCTGCGCACCGCGAGCGGGACGATCGAGCTCGCGCCCCCGCTGATCGCGTCCGACGTGCCGCGACTGCAGGCGCACCTCGACGCCGGTGACGACGACGGCCTCGTGCTCATCGGCCGCCGTCAGCTGCGGTCCAACAACTCGTGGATGCACAACCTGCCGAAGCTCGTCAGCGGCCCCGAGCGCTGCACCGTGCTCGTCCACCCGCTCGACGCGGAGCGGCTCGGAATCGCGGACGGCGAGCCGGCCGCGGTCTCCAGCGCCCACGGACGGATCGAGCTGACCGCGCAGGTGACGGACGACATGATGCCCGGCGTCGTCTCCATCCCTCACGGCTGGGGCCACGACCTCGACGGGGCGGCGCTCGACGTCGCGCGCGAGCACGCGGGCGTCAACGTGAACCTCCTCGGCGACGCCGGCACCCTCGAGGCGCTCACCGGGAACGCGGTGCTGAACGGGATCCCGGTCGCGGTGGCATCGGCGGTCCCGGTGGGCTGAGACGAGCTGTCGGTCCGGCTTCGCCGGCCCGTCCTTGCGGGGGGACCCGTGGCTACCAGCCCACGGCGCGGCACGCCTTCGTGGGCTGGCACGGGTCGACGAACCGCGCGTCGATCTTGAAGAAGTCCGAGCGCTGCTTGCGTGCCGCGGGCGTCTGCGCCGGAAGCTCGTGCGAGTCCACGCCGGCCGTCGACGGCGCGGGTCCGAGCGGCGCGAGGCCGGTGCCCAGACGCCCGCCGTCGCGGACGGGCCCCCCATCCCACATCGTGAGGACCGAGCCGAGCTCGAGCTGGCTGGCGGGCGAGATCGCGTAGCCGGAGATCTTGTCGAGGGAGCGCCCGTCGTCGTAGAGGGGCTGACGGCCGACCGCCTCGACGGTGCGCGCCTGGACCTCGGTCACCACGTTGGGGACCCGATGGTCGCCCACGGCGGACTGGAAGAGCAGCGTGTGCAGCGGGGTGCTGGGCAGCGGGTCCTGTGTGAGGCTCTGCGCGTAGCCGTTCGCCTCGCCGCGGTCCCACTGGCCCTGGAGCATCGACAGGACGAGCGCGCGCTCCACCCTGCTCGGATAGGCCGCACGGAAGGTCGACTCGAACGGCGCGAAGTCCGTGCTGCGCGGGAGCATCAGGCTGTGGTTCATGCCGCCCGTGCCGAGTGACGAGCGGACGCTGTCCGGGCTGAGCGCGGTGACCATGCCGCCGAACGCGCCGCCGCTGATGGTGTCCGAGTACACGGTGAACGTGTCGATCGCCGAGCCGCCGGTGGGTGTCCGGAACGCCCCCTGCCGCACGAGCCCCTGCGGGTGGATCATCAGGCGGCCGAGCATCAGGCTGTTGAGCGCGCCCTGCTGGAGGCGGTCGGCGACGCGCGCGAAGCGGCTCGCGTCGGCGAAGGCGCTGCGGAGGGTCGCGAGGTCCTCCTGGGCGGTGCCGGCCTGGCGGGCGGCGCAGAAGGTCAGGTTGGAGCTCTGGGCGAGCTCCTGGACATCGGAGCGCAGGACCTCGTCCTGCGTGCCGAACGGCCCGTGGCCGACCTGCACGAGCCGCGACGGCGCCGCGAGCGCGGCGCGCGGGACGATGCAGCGGAACGGCACCTGCATCGTGTTGCCCTTGATGCGGTCCGGGAAGTACACGAACCGGTCGGCCTGGAAGTTCGCGGTCTTCTTGAGCTTCTTGAAGCGGAAGCGCGCCCCGACGGGGCAGCCCTTCGCGTCGAGGTAGCACGGGACGGTCATGGTCCCCGTGATGGTCCGAGCGAGCAGGTCGTTCTCTCCGGCCTGGCAGCCGTCGGCGCCGCACGGGGTGAACTCCTGCGGCGCGTCCAGCGCGAACCGCGGGGCGCCGCCCTTGGGCGTGCGGTCGACGAGGTTGTTGTCGCCGAGCACCGTGAAGGCGTTGTCACGGATCTCGACGGCGCGCTCGGTGATGTTGCGCGTGCTGGCGACGGTGAAGTCCCAGGCCTGGAAGAGGTCCTTGCGCTTCATGCCGGCCTTCTTGAGCGTCAGGAACATCCGCTCGAAGCTGATGCGCCGACGCTCGAGCCGGGGGTCCGAGGTCTGCAGCTGGTCGCGCATCGCGCGGAACTCGGGCGACGCCTTGATGATGCGCCCGCGCGCATCGCGCATGCGGCCCAGCGCGACGATGTAGCGCCCGCCGCGGACGAGGTTGCGCGCCGGGTGGATGATGAGCAGCCGGTCACGGCCCGTGGCCGAGGGGTCCATCTCGGCCCATGCCAGCTGACGCGTGCCCGTGGTGGCGTTCACGATCGCGACCTGCTGCGAGCGGTCGAGCGAGCGGCGCAGGTCGGTGACCGGCGTCGCGCCGGTCTTCTTGAGGTTCAGCCCGGGAACGTACGTCAGGATCGTCGACCCGGGGCTGAAGCCGTCCGCGCGGTTGAAGTCGGTCGGGTCGACGCGCACGCCCTTGGCGTTCTTCGGCATGTCGCCCTTGAGGAGATTCACCCGGCGCCCCGTGTCGGTCCGGTCGTCGGCGACGGTGTACGCGTTGCTGGGCCACGGCAGCAGACAACCCCGCTTGTCCAGCGGGTCGCAGCCGCCGGACGGTGCCCTGCCGGCGGCGCCGGCCGCTGCCGGGATGAGCGCGAGCGCCAGCATCATGGCGCCCGTGAGAACGACGAGGGTCCTGCGCACGGGTCGGTTCCTCCGAAGGGATCGCGGGGCGCGCGTTCCGTGCGCGCCCACGATAGGAACCGACGGTAGCACCGGAAGTTGCGCCATCACGCTGGTTTCCACTGTGTTCCGACCGTCTCCGGGCGGGTTCGTCACGCCCATGCCGCGAGTGCGGATCGCACCGCATCGGGCATCGGCCGCTTGTCCCAGGTGGTCGCGTCGACGAACACGTGCCGCAGCTCCCCGGTGACGAGCACGTCGCCGTCGCGGACGACCTCGAGCGCCGTGGTCATACCGGTGGTGCCGAGGCGCGTGATCGCCGCGCGCAACTCGATCTCGTCGTCGAACCGCGCCGAGCCCGCGAATCTCGCCGTCGCCTCCGCGACGACGACGTCCACCCCGTGCACGGTCGTCATCTCCGTGTATCCGGCGGCCGGGAACGACGCACGGAAGAGCTCGGTCATCGTCATGTCGAAGTACGTGAAGTAGTTCGCGTTGAAGACGATCCCCTGCGGGTCGCATTCGTGGAAACGCACGCGGAAGGTCCAGGAGAAGGCGGGCATCGCGCGGGAGTCTTGCGGACCGGCCGCCGGCGCGCGCTCACCCGACGAGCCGCACGACCGGCCCCGCGGCGCCGTCGGCGCCGTACCCGCGCGCGAGCGTGACGATGCGCTGGACGTAGGCCTGGGTCTCGGCGATCGGCGGGACGCAGCGGCACGACGCGACCCGTCCCGGGCCGGCGTTGTAGGCCGCCAGGGCGAGTGGCACCGAGCCGAAGCGGGCGAGCAGGTCGTGCATCAGGTGTGCCTGGGCGTCGATCGCCGCGTCGGGATCCGTCGGGTCGCGCAGCCCGTACTGGCGCGCCGTCCCGGGCATGAACTGGGCGATGCCCAGCGCACCCACCGGCGAGCGCGCCCGTGGGTCGAAACCCGATTCCTGCTGCAACTGGGCGGCGAGGAGGCCGGCGCCGACGCTCCAGCGTGCGGACGCCCGCCGCAGCGCCGGCGCGTAGCGGGCCGGGACGAACGGCGGGACGGCGCTCGCCGAGGAGCCTGCCGGCGCACCGAACCCCACCGAGACGCTGCCGGGCGAACGGCCGAACCCGAAGTGCCAGGGCTCCCAGGCGTACCGCTTGATGAACCCGAACCTGCCCGCGTTCGCCGCAAGCCAGCCGTATGCCGACGGCGGGCCGAGGTCCAGCTCGGTGCCCAGCCGGTGCAGCGATGTGCCGGGGCGCGCGACCCACCGCGGGTCGGGACGCGCCGCGAACAGCCGCGCCTGCTCGGCGTTCGTCCGAAAGCCGCTGACCACGAGCACGCGGTGCCCGTCACGACGAGCCGCCGCGGCGAGGCGATCGAACGCGAGCGCGACGTCCGGTCGCATCGGACGCCCCTGGCGCCGGGCGAGCGGACCGCGGTACTCGCCGTCACCGATCGGCGCCGGGCCGGCCGCGACGGCGGCGACCGCACGGGCGCGCCCCCCGATCCGCACGCCGCCGGGAAGGCGGATGGGGTCGCGGACGACCACGGTGACCCGATCGGGCAGCGCGCCGGCCCCGAGTCGGACGGTGACGCGCCGGCCCCCGTTCGCCTCCGCGGTGCGGCGCGCCGCCGCCCGCGCCATGCCGGCGTAGGCCGGCGCGTCGGCGGGCGCTTCGAGCGCCCGCGGGCGCAGGTCCACCAGCGTGCGCGCGGCGGCGAGCGCCCCGAGGTCCGCCGCGCGCTGCCGCGCGCCGTGCGCCGCGACGCCCGCGGCGACCCAGGTCAGCGCGACGGCGCCGGCCACGAGCAGCAGCAGGCCACCGATGAGGACGAGCGCGGCCTGCCCGCGCTCGTCGCGCGCGATCACGAGACGCCCTCGAGCGCCGCGTGCAGGCCGGGCTCCCAGCGCGGCCCGCCCGGGAGACCTGCGCGTGCGAGCACGGCGGATGTGCCCCCGAGGCGCCCGACGGCCTCCGCCGCCAGCCCGCGGGATCGCACCTCGGCGAGCGCGAGGGCCGTGAGCGGGTCGGCGGGAGTGCCCGCGACAAGGGCGATGTGCGCGCCGTCGAGCAGCGGCTCGGTCCACGCACCGCGGGGGCCGGCGATCGCGAGGACGACCGGGACACCGGCGCCGGCCGCGAGCGCCGCGCCGACCGACCCGTCGTCGACGGCGCACCACACCACTCTGCCCGCCGCCTGGGCATCGAGGTCGACGCGGCGCAGACGGTCGCGCAGACGGCGCGCG
>DAIPYF010000122.1:0-8205 GCA_036782855.1 Solirubrobacteraceae bacterium | reverse complement strand
CAGCGCATGGCGGCTGCGTCGATCAGGCCGACGTCGCGTTCCAGGCCCAGGACAACGACGGCCTCGGCTGGCTGGTCCCGCCGCGGGCCGGCACGACCGACGGCACGCTGCCGATCGACATGCCGCACGCGGTGACGATGGGGCTGCACGCGGCGAACGCCTGCCAGGGCGCCGTCTTCACCATCCACCTGATCGCGGGCGACTGATGTCGCGCCTCGACAGGCTGGCGGTCCTCGTCGCGGCGGCGCTCGCGATCGGTGCGCCCGTCTCGGTGGCCTGGGCGTACTGGAGCGGCGGTGCGGCACTCCGCGGGGGCGGCATCCCGGGCGCCGCAACGGTCCTGTCCGGGCCGGTGCCGACCGCTGCACGTTCGGGGGCGGCGGGCGCCACCATCCGGTGGGGGACGGCGACGCTCACGAACGGAGCCCTGGTCCGTGACTACCAGGTGCGCCGGTACGAGGCCGGCACCGGCGCGGCGCAGACCATGGGCGCCGGGTGCTCCGGGCGGCTGACCGCGCTCATCTGCACGGAGAGCGACGTTCCCGCGGGAAACTGGCGGTACACGGTCACGCCGCTCGTGGCCGACCACTGGACCGGAGCGGAGAGCGCAGAGAGCGGGATCCTGGGCATCGCCGAGGCATCGCTGGTCCTCGACCGGCGCCTGTTCGGCGCGCCACTTCCGGCACAGACGACCGGCACCGTCTCGGGCCTCTCCCCGGGGGAGGACATCGCCTACAGCTACGGGCCCGACCGGACGAGCATCCCCGGCGCCCCGACCGTCGTCGACGCTTCCGGCGGCGCGACGATCACCGCGCTGACGATCCCCGACATCGCCGACGGCTCCCACACGGTGTATGTCACGGGCCTCACGTCCGGGGTCGTGGCCAGCACCGGGATCGTCACCGACACGACGCCCCCGACCATGTCCTCGGCGCTCACGCCTGCGGCGAACGCTGCCGGCTGGAACCGCACCCCGGTCGAGGTCACCGGTGCCGCCGACGACGGCGGCGGATCGGGGGTGAGCGTCATCAGGGCGACCTCCGACGGCAGCGACCCGCGAACGTCGCCGACGACGCTCGTGAACCCCGCCCCGGGTACGGTGACCGAGACGATGACGCTCAAGGTCTACGCGATCGACCTGGCCGGGAACGAGAGCTCGATCCTGGTGCTGCCGCTGAAGATCGACATGGACCCGCCGACGGGCGTCATCGACGTCGTCGACATCACGGGCGGTGCCGTGGTCCAGGCTGTCGGCGTCCTCGAGCAGCCCGGCCTCGCCTACTACCGCGGCGTCGCGGCGGGCAGCTTCAGGCTCACGATCGCGATGAGCGACACCGGCGGCTCCGGACCGGGGGCGGTGAGCACCTCGTCGCTCATCGACGCGCAGTCCGGCTTCGCCCACACCCCGGGAGTCACCGCGACCGGAGACGCCGGGGTCTACATCACGAACCCCTTCAGCTGGAGCGCCGGCACGACGAGCACGCCGACCGGCTCCGCGACGCTCACCGATGTCGCAGGCAACACGACGACCCTCGCGGGAGCACTCGTCGACGACTCGACGGGGCCGGCGGGCGTCGCGATCGACGCCGTCGGCCTCGGCGGGACCGGGGCGCGCTACGCGAGCTCGCTGACGGTCACCGCGGAGCTCGACAGGGGCACCGACGTCCAGTCCGGGCTCGCCCCCGGCGGCGCCACGACGCTGCGCGCGTCGGCGCCGCTGGGATCGGGCGACGGGCTGGCCAATGGCGTCTGCGCGGCCTACGGCGCGATGACGCCGTTCGGCGACCACGACCCGGGCGCGACGGTGATGGACACCGTGCCGACGGACCGCTGGTGCTACCGCTTCGCCTACGCCGTCACCGACAAGGTCGGCAATGTCACGACCGCCACGACCCCCGACGTCAAGGTGCAGGTGACCGCGCCCGCCTCGCTGATGCCGAGCGTCGCGACGATCGTCCCCGTCAGCGGCCTGGCCGCGCAGTACGTCGCGGGCACGTCGGTCCACTACCGGTCCGCGCTCGGCGGCAGCTTCACCGTCTCCTCATCCGCGTCGGACGCCTTCTCGGGCGTCGCGAACGTGGCGTTCCCCGCCATGGGGGGCTTCGCGGGTGGCGGGGTCCTCACGACCCCGTGGACCGGGACGACGTTCCGGTCCACCTACAGCTGGGCCGGCAACGGCGCCAGCGCCTCGCCGGGCTCGCAGGCGCTCACCGCGACCGACCACGCCGGGCGCTCGCAGGAGCGCTCGGGCGCATTCCTCGTGTCCAAGGACGACACGGGACCGGGGCACGCCCTGAGCCTCGCCGCAGGCGCCGTCGGCGCGTACCTCAGCGGAACCAGCCTGTACTACAGGAACACCGCTGCGGGGACGTTCAAGCTCGTCGATGCGCTGACGGATGCGGGGTCCGGGCCGGTCTCGGCCACCTATCCCGCGCTGGCACCCCCCGGGTGGGCCCATGCCGCCCAGACCGTGACGACCCCGGCCGGCGGACCGTACGTGTCCAGCGCGTTCACGTTCAACCCGTATCCGTTCCAGCCCGGGGCCTACACCGTCAGCGCCCTGGACCGTCTCGGGAACACGGGCAGCAGCACGATCACGTTCATCGCGGACTCGGGGAAGCCGTCGGGCGTCAGCATCTCCTACCCCACCAGCGCGTCCGTCCTGTCGGTCCCGATCACCCTGGTCGACGGCTCCGACAGCGCGTCGGGCGTGAACGCCTCCTCAGGGATCATCAGGCGCGACCAGGCGACGTTGAACACGACCACCCTCCAGTGCGGGAGCTTCCCGGGGTCGTTCGCGACCACCGTGACGCTGACGGGCGGAAACGACACCTCGGTGAGCAACGCCCGCTGCTACAAGTACCGCTACCTGGTGTCCGACAACGGCGGCAACCAGGCGACCTTCACCTCGCCGATCGTCGTGAAGGTCAGGCTCTGACCGCGATCGCGCCCCGGCCCGCAGTCGATCCGGTCGATGCCCCGCCGACAGCCCGGATCGTGTCGGCTCCTCGTCCACTACGTGCGAGCCGTGCGACTTGACCCTCCGGCTATGCTCTCGGGAGAGGGCAGCTTGTGAAGGTCGGCTCAGTCGTCGGCAGCTCAACCTGACTTCCGTTGGTTTCTTCCCGAACCCGGAGGTCTTCTTGTACCGCTCCCTCTTCGTCGCCGGCCTCACGGCTCGGCCGATCCCCTCGCAGTCCACCTCGTGATGCAGGGCGAGGTTGCGCGTGACGCGGTTTCCCTCCGCCCCGTTACGCGCGGTCTCGCCGTGCGCCACCGAGTGCACTCGGGCGGCCGGTTTCCGCACTCCCCCCCGGAGCAGACCGGCCGCCCTTCAACTTCGGGCGACTGAAGGCCCAGCCGCGGACCCGCAGCCTGGGAGGCGCCGTCCTGACGGTGCCTCCCAGCGCTCACTCCTGACGCGCCCGGACCAGGATCCCCGCGAGCACCGCGCCCGCCCGCAGGCCGAGATCGGGATAGGCGAGCACGACGACTCCTGCGAGCACCTCGAGCAGGCCGACGGCGACGAGCGTCCGCCAGATGTCGTAGGACCTCGGAGTGGTTCCGGTCGCGCGATCTGCGCCATCGATCCTCCGCCGGTGACCCGGCCTCGCGTGCGTTTGGCGCCGCAGCCAACCGTCGACGCGCCCGGGCCGACGCGCTCGCTAGGATCCGGCGGCCGATGAAGCGGAACGTCCGGATCGCGCTGCTGATGCTCTCGGGCCTGACCGCGCTCGCGGGTGCGAGCACCGGCCTGCTGTTCGTCGTTCCGGCGGCGCTGCTCGTCGCCGGGCTTGCGCTGGGGTACTACCCCGGCGAACGGGTGCTCCTCGCCCACCGGCGCGGCGACCTCGTCCGCCGCCGCCCACTGGCGGCGCGGGCGATGGACTCGACGGGCCGGCCGCCGCACCCGCTGGCTCCGCTCGGATCCGCGCTGCTGGCGTTCCATCGCGCGGTGCGTCCACCTCCGGCGCCCGCGGTCGTCTGACGCACCCCATCGCCGCCCGTTCGCCGGGCGTCTCGTCCTGAGCTGCGCCGCGCGTGCGCCGCAGTCGATGCCGGTGTGCGCGACGACGCCGATCGCGATTCCCCGGCGCGCGCTCGCGCGCCGGAACACCAGTTCGAAGACCAGGAGGTCACTCATGACGTATCGAAGGAACGCCCGTCCCGGCGCGCTCTGCGCCGGGCTGCTCGCCGTCTCGGTGGTCGGGGCCGCACCCGCCACCGCCGCATCCCCGAGTGCCGCGGCCGGCAAGAGCAAGACCCAGTCGGTGGACATCCGCTTCGCCGCGGTCGCCGGGAAGACGCCGGTCGCCTGTGGCAAGCCGATCGCCGGGCTGGGCAAGACGGCGAAGACCGCGCAGCTCGCCGACCTGCGCTTCTACATCTCGGAGGCGAAGCTGTTGCGCAGCGACGGTCGCGCGGTGGCGCTGAAGCTCGCGGCCGACTCCCAGTACCGGGTCACCCGCGGGAACGACCGTGTGACGCTCGTCGACCTCGAGAACGGCGCGGGGTCCTGCACCGGCGGGACGCGTGACACGAACCCGGTCGTCCGCGGCACGGTTCCGCAGGGCAGGTACGTGGGCGCCCAGATGACGGTCGGCGTGCCGTTCGCGCTCAACCACACCGACGTCCCGGCGGCGCCGCGCCCGCTGAACATCGCCGCGATGTCCTGGTCCTGGCAGGCCGGCAGGAAGTTCGCCAAGATCGAGGTGACCGACCCCGGCGGACCGACGGGCTCCTGGTCGGCGAAGTTGTTCACGGTGCACCTGGGGAGCACCGGCTGCACGGGCAACCCGGCGACCGGCCAGACGGTCAGCTGCCGCGCGGCCAACCGGTCGACGATCCGCCTGCCGCGCTTCGACGCGCAGCGCCAGCAGATCGCCGTCGACGTGCGCGCGCTGCTGGCCGGCAACGACATCACCGCCAACCAGGCCGGTGCGCCGGGCTGCATGTCCGGCCCGACCGATCCGGAGTGCAACGGCGTCTTCAGCGCGTTCGGGATCGACTGGCGCGCTGACGGCAACGGCACGGGCAAGTCCCCGTCGGGCTCTGCACAGCGGGCGTTCCGCGTGACCGCGCGATGACCGGCGCGCGGGGTTCCCGGCCGGACCCTCGGGCGGGAACCCCGCGGCGCGTCCTGCTGCGCCTGCTCGCGGGCGCGGTGCTCGTGGTCGCCGGCGCCGCCGTCTACGGCACCGCGGCGGCCACGAGCAGCGGGGCGCCGGCGGGCGCCGCATGGCGCTGGATGTTGCCGAAGGGGTTCCCGCAGCCGCGGGTCCCGAAGGCCAACCCGATGAACGCCGCCAAGGTGGAGGTCGGCCGCCGGCTGTTCTACGACACACGCCTGTCCGCGAACGACACGCAGTCGTGCGGGAGCTGCCATCGCCAGGAGCTGGCGTTCACCGACGGGCGCGCGACGGCGATCGGCGCGACCGGCCAGTCGCACCCGCGCAACTCGCAGTCGCTGGCCAACGTCGCCTACAACGCGACCCTCACCTGGGCCAACCCGGCGCTCGTCACGCTCGAGCGCCAGATGGAGGTGCCGCTGTTCGGCGAGAACCCCGTCGAGATGGGCGTCACCGACGCCAACCAGGCCCGCGTCCTGTCGCGGGTCCGGCGTGACGACTGGTACGCCAGGCGCTTCCCGCGCGCGTTCCCGGGCCGGCAGCGCCCGATCACGTGGACCACGATCATCCGCTCGATCGCCGCGTTCCAGCGCAGCATGATCGCCGCCGACTCGCGCTACGACCGCTACCTGCGGGGGAAGGCCGGCCTGAGCACCGCCGAGACCCGCGGGATGAACCTCTTCATGGGCGAGCGGGCCGAGTGCCACCACTGCCACGGCAGCTTCATCTTCAACGACCAGGCGACCTACGTCGGCGCCGCCGTCGAACCGCCGGCCTTCCACAACACCGGGCTCTACAACCTCGGCGGCACCGGCGCCTTCCCCGAGCCGAACCGCGGCGTCTTCGAGGTCACCGGCCGGCGTGCGGACATGGGGCGCTTCAGGGCGCCGTCGCTGCGGAACGTCGCGCTCACCGCGCCCTACATGCACGACGGATCGATCGCGACGCTCGCCGAGGTCGTCGACCACTACGCGTCCGGAGGCCGGGTCATCCGCGACGGCCCGCTCGCCGGCGACGGGCGCACGAACCGGTACAAGGACCCACTGATCTCCGGCATCGAACTCAGCGACCGCGACCGCGCGGACCTCGTCGCGTTCCTCGGGACGCTCACCGACCGGACGCTCGTGACGGACCCCCGCTTCTCCGACCCGTTCCGGCGCACGCCGTGACGGTGCGCTCGAAGACGGGCGCCGGCCGGGGGCGCCGGTGTCCACGCTCAGCGGATGTCGACCGGCACGCCCCCGCGCAGACGCAGGGCGAGCCAGCTGACGAGCGCGTCGGGCATGCGCACGCACCCGTGTGAGCGGGCGCTGCCGAGCGGGTCGGCCAGCAGGCCGCCTGCGCGGCCGTGCAGGGCGATCCGGCCGGGCCCGCCGTCGTAGGAGTGCAGGACCCGCGAGTACGCCGTGAGGTGCAGCGCCCACGGGCCGATGACCGCATCGCGCGGCTGGCGCACGCGCTCGTAGATCGCGAAGCGCCCGCGCGGGGTCGGCGTGGACGGCGCCCCGATGACGACGCGCGCAGACCGGACCGCGCGTCCGGAGCGCAGCACCGTGAGCCGCCGCTCGGAGCGGTTGATCCGCACCCGCCACCGCGTGCGCACGAGCTGGACGGCGTCGCGGTCGATCCAGGCGGTCGACCCGTTCGGGCGACTCGGGACCGCGACCCGCAGCCACAGACGCCCGGAGGAGGAGGCGCGCGACCCGAGCACCATGAGGCCCACCGGCCCGTGCGCCCACGCGGCGTACGCGCGCAGCCGCATGCGGACGGGTGAGGTGCCGTCGGGTCCTGCGTGAGCAGGCGTCGGACGGACGATGCGCGCGATCAGCGACGACTCCCGCGTCGGCGCAAGCGGATCCTGCTGCGCCGCGCCCGCGGCGAGCGGCGTCGCGAGCGTCAGCGTCAGCGCACCGGCGGCGGCCACGCGGCGGGCACCGGTCAACCGGTGACCCCGGCGCCGCGACGCACGACGTTCCGGCTGCCGCGGACCACGCTGCTCGCCTGGGCGCGCCGGGTCGTCGTCGCCGACGCGACGGTCGCGACGTTCGTGATCGTCACGCCGCCGGGCGCGTCGCGCGCCACGCGCGCCTCGAAGCGCACGGTGGTCGCCTTCCCGGCGGCCAGACGTGCCCGCGTCCAGCAGGCGTCGCCCTTGATGAAGCGTGCCCCTGGAGTCCTCAGGTAGGTCAGGCGCGCCGGCAGCCGGTCGCAGATCCGCACGTCCGTCGCGTCCGTGGTTCCGGTGTTCGTGACGGTCACCCAGTAGATCAGGCGCTGTCCGGCTGCGACGCGCCTGGCCGAGACCGTCTTGCGGATCGTGAGCCTCGGCGCTGCCGCGGGAGTCCCGCCTCCGCCCTGGCCGCCGCCGGAGACATCCGCGGTCAGCGTCGTGGCGGTCGCCGTCGCGCTGTTGTTCGAGCTGTCGGGATCCGGCTGGTCGCCGGTCACGGCGGCGCTGTTCGTGACGGGCTTCCCGACATCGCCGGCAGCCGTGCGGGCGACGATCGCCACCTGCGTGCTCGCGCCGACCGGGAGCGTGCCGACCGCGCAGGTGATCGTCGCGCCGGTGGTGCACGAGCCCTGGTCGGGCGTCGAGGAGACGAGGGTGAGACCCGCGGGGAGCGTGTCGGCGACCGTGACGCCGGTGGCGATCGACGGGCCCCGGTTCGTGACGATGACCTGCCAGGTGATCGTGCCGCCGGCGACGGCCGTGGGCGGCCCCTGCTTGACGATCGCCAGGTCCGCGGACGGGCCGACGAGCGTGGAGGACGTCGCGGTGTCGTCCGCAGGGTCGCCGTCGCCCTGGTCGCCGTCGACGGTGGCGGTGTTCACCAGCGTCCGATCGGCGAGCGCGACCGGGGCCGTCGCCCGGATGGTGAGCGCCTGCGAGGAGCCGGCGGCGAGCGCGCCGATCGGGCACGTCACCGTGCCGGCCGCCCAGGACAACGTCAAGTTCAGCGGCTGGTTCGTTGCACCGTTGGTTGGACTCGGGCTCGTCGGCGCGCTTGGGGCCGCCGAGCAAGGCGTCGAGAACATCCACATCGACCCAGCGCTCGCCTGACCGTTCGCCTTCGCC
>DAIPYF010000121.1:0-8205 GCA_036782855.1 Solirubrobacteraceae bacterium | reverse complement strand
CCCCCGCTATACGGAGCGTCCCTCTCGCCAGGGGCGCTTCGTTTCGTTGTGGGGTGTGTCCGCGCCGGTCAGCCGACGAGGAGCGTCGTACCGTCCCGCAGTCGCGCGACCGACTCGGGGTCGTGGCTGGGGAGGTAGACCGTCGGGTGCTCACGGCCGTGCGCGAGGATGCGGTCGATCGTCTCGACGTAGGCCTTCGGCTTCTGGGCGATTGCGTCGGGGCGGCGGGCGTGGAGCTGTTCCAGCGAGTCGGTGGCGTCGCCGGCGAGCAGCACGTGGCGGCCCTCGTCGTCGACGCAGACGATCGAGATGTGGCCGGGGGTGTGGCCGGGCGTGGCGACGGCGACGATGCGACCGTCGTCGCTGAGCGGCCGGCTGGCCGCGAACGCGCCGAACGGCCCGCCGTCGAGCTGCATCGGACGCACGTCGACGCCGGTGGGCAGCGGCTGGCGCAGGATGCGCTGGAAGACCCGCGACATCGCCGAGTGGGCGAAGGCGATCTCGGGCTCGTTGGCCAGGATGGGCCGGTTCAGGTGCACCGCGCCGTCGATGTGGTCTCCGTGCATGTGCGTGAGCACCACGTCGTCGAGGTCGTCGACGGTGAGCCCGATCGTCGCGAGCATCGCGGGCAGCTCGTCCGACTTCCCGACGTCGAAGCGCGCGAACGGGATGTCCCGTACGCCGGCCGTCTCCCCGGTGTCGACGAGCAGTCGCCGGCCGCCGTGTTCGACGCCCCAGACATGGATCGGCATCGGCTCGCGGAACGCCCCGGGCAGGAAGATCGCCGGCTGGCGCATGACGCCCGAGCGCGCGACGACGAATGCCTCCTTGAGCCGGACGGTTCCGGTGCTGAGCGCGTGGATCCGCATGACGCGCGACCCTACCCGCCGACCTCTCGATGCGGCCCCCGTCTCGCCCGTGCACGGACCCGCCGCAGCGGATACGGTCGGCGCTCCGTCGTTCGTGGTTCGGAGGAACCGTGTCATCAGCAGTGCGCCCGGTCCAGAGCGTCGCGGCCATGTTCGTGGTCGTGCTGTCGCTGTCGGTCGTCGCGTTCACGCCGGGCGCATGGGCGCTTCCGGCGGGCACCACGAGCCTGCTCAGCGCCCCGGGCCCGCCCGGCGCGCTGCCGCCGAGCGTCGGCCAGGCGGTCACCGGCGACGAGAACCTGAGCGGCGACGGCTGTCGCACGGCGTTCGTCAGCGGCGCGGACGCACTCGTGCCCGACGACGACGATCGCTTCACCCAGATCATCGTGCGCGACAGTTGCGCGAACACGACCTTCCTCGCGAGTCGCGCCTCCGGGGCTGCGGGCGCCCCGGCCAACGCCGACTGCGGCGGCGCCGCGATCAGCGACGACGGCAATGCGGTGGCCTTCCAGTGCGCCGCGACCAACCTCCATCCCGACGACACCGACTCGCCGCCCGACGTGTTCGTGCGCGATATCGCCGCTGCGACGACGACGCTCGTCAGTCGCGCGACGGGCGCCGGCGGATCGAAGGGGAACGGCGGGTCGGACAGCCCGACGCTGGACGAGGACGGCTCGCACATCGCGTTCCAGTCCAGCGCCACCAACCTCGCCGGAGGCGAGGGCGCCACGTCCGACGTGTTCCTCCGCGACCTCGACGCCGCGACGACCATCCTGATCAGCCGCGCGTCGCAGGCCGGGGCGGCCGCCGACGCGTTCTCCGGCGGCGCGTCCGTCGACGACGACGGCTCGCACGTCGCCTACACGAGCATCGCGACGAATCTCGACCCCGCCGACACGGACGCCGACGCGGACGTCTTCGTTCGCGACGTCGGCTCCGGCGACACCATCCTTGCCAGCCGGGAAGCGGGGGCCGGTCCCTCCGGGAACGGCTCCAGTGGCGCGGCGTCGCTGAACGCCGACGCCTCGTTCGTCGCCTTCCAGACCGGCGCGACGAACCTCAGCGGGACGACGGGCGGCATCCAGGCGGTGCGCAAGGCGCTCCCCGCGGGCGCTCTCGTGCTCGCCTCGACGGGCGGCGGCGTGACGGGCTCGGTCGGGATCGCGCCGACGATCAGCGATGACGGCGCACGCGTCGCGTTCAGCTCGGACTCGGTGCTCCTGGACCCGGGCGCGACGACCGCGACGCGTCACGTCTACGTGCGCGACGTAGCGGGCGCGACGACGACGCTCGCCGACCGCCGGACCGGCGTGGCGGGCACGATCGGCGGCGCCTCGGCGTTCTCGGCGATCAGCGACGACGGGACGGCGGTGTCGTTCCGCACCGAGCGGGGCGGTCTCACGCCGGAGGGCGCGTTCGACTCCAACCAGGCCTATCGCCGGGTGCTCGGGGCCGCCACGACCGACCTCGTCTCCCGGCCCACGGGTGCCGGGCCGTTCCAGGACACCGGCACCGCCTCGGCGCGCGTCGGCCGCGACTCGCTGAGCTCCGACGGGCGCATGGCGGCGTTCCTTTCGGGCTCGAATGCCCTCTCCCCGGAGGACGATGACGCGGTCGTCAACGCGTTCGTGCGCGACACCGTCACCGGCCAGGTGACGCTCGTCTCCCGTGCGAGCGGTGCGGGTGGCGCCCCGGCCGACCGGAGCGTCGACGACGTTGCGATCAGCGGTGACGGACGGCGTGTCGCGTTCCTCTCGCAGGCCGGCAACCTCGGTGACGGTGATGCCGACACCGGCGGGCAGGACGTCTTCGTGCGCGACCTGCTGACCGCGCAGACGTTCCTCGTCACGCGCGCCGACGGGCCGGGCGGGGTCGTGGAGGACGGGTCGATCTCCGACATGTCGATCGACGGGGACGGGAGCCGGGTCGCCTTCACGAGCGACGCCCCGAACCTCGGTGAGGCGGGGTCGCTGCCCCGGGTCTGGCTGCGGGACCTCGCGGCGGGGACGACGCGCCTGATGAGCCGGGCCGGCGGTGTCTCCGGAGTCCCGGCGACCGACACCTCGCAGTCGGCGGCGATCAGCGACGACGGCGGGACGGTGGCGTTCGAGTCGTTCGACCCCGCCCTCACGCCCGATCCGGACCCCGCGCTGCGTCAGGTGTTCGTCCGCGACGTCACGGGCGCCGTCACCGAGCTCGTGAGCCGTGCGGACGGCGCCGGGGCGCCGGGCGAGGTCGACTCGGCCCGGCCCGCGCTCGACGCGGACGGCAGCCGTGTGCTGTTCCTCAGCGGCGCGGCGTTCGACGCGGCCGACACGGCCGTCGCGGACGACGTGTACCTGCGAGACCGGGCGACCGCGCGGACGATCCTCGTCTCGCGCGCCTCCGACGGGACGCCCGCGAACGGCCAGTCGACCCCCGCGGGGTTGAGCGACGACGGAGCGCAAGCGGCGTTCACGAGCCTCGCCTCGAACCTCGGCGGTACGGCGCCGGGCGGTGCGCGGCTGGGCTACGTGCGGGACATCCCGGCGGGAACGACCGACCTGGTGACCCGCGCCGACGGGGTCGCCGGTGGCCTCGTCGTCGTGTCGAGCGCGAGCGGCGCCAACACGGTCGCGCTGAGCGGCAACGGTCAGTGCCTGGGCTTCAACGCGGCGGGCCGTGGCGTCATCGGCGCGCTCGCCGACGATCTCCCGCAGGCCTACCTGCGCTCGCTGGGCACGGACTGCGCGCCAGCGTCCCCCATCGTTCCGCCGGTGCCGGTGACGCCCGCGGTCGGTCCGGCGGCGGCGCCCGCGGCGGCGCCCGTGCCCGCGCCCGGTCGCGGGACGGCCCGACTCGTCACACGCAGCGTGCGCGCGGATGCCAAGGGGCGGCTGGCGCTGCGTCTGAGCTGTCCCGCGGGCCGCGGGACCTGCGCCGGGACGCTGGTGGTCACGGCGAAGGCGCCGAGCACCCGCAGGCCGAAGGGCTCGGCCGCGCGCCCGGTGACGCTTGCGAGCGCGCG
The DNA here is from genome assembly GCA_036782855.1 of Solirubrobacteraceae bacterium. GTDB lineage: Bacteria > Actinomycetota > Thermoleophilia > Solirubrobacterales > Solirubrobacteraceae > F1-60-MAGs163. The sequence continues at coordinate 4,329 of DAIPYF010000121.1, read as the reverse complement.
CTTCTCGGTGGCCGGCGGCGGCTCGGCGACGGTCCGGCCGCGGCTCACGAAGGCGGGGCGCAGCCTGCTTGCGCGGGCGCGCGGCGGACGGGTGAAGGCGACCGCGCGGATCGTCGCGACCGGTGTGCCGGGCGGTGCGGGTCGGGTCTCCGGGCCGCTCACCGTGCTCGCCCGCCGTCGCTGACCCGCCGCCTGCGGACATCCGCGATCATGCGGGCATGGCCACCGCCGCACAGCAGGCGCCCGTCGTCGACGAGGCCACCGAGCACGTCGACGTCCTGATCGTCGGGGCCGGCATGTCCGGCATCGGCTGCGCGGTCCATCTGCGGCGCGCGCTGCCGGGCAAGAGCTACGCGATCCTCGAGGGGCGCGAGGCGATCGGCGGGACCTGGGACCTGTTCCGCTATCCCGGGATCCGCTCGGACTCCGACCTGCACACGTACGGGTTCGCGTTCAAGCCGTGGCAGGGCGAGCAGTCGATCGCCGACGGCCCCGCGATCCTCGAGTACATCCACGAGACGGCGCGCGAGAACGACGTCGAGCGGCACATCCGGCTGGGTCACAGGGTCGTCTCGGCCTCGTGGTCGGGCGAGCACGCGCGCTGGACCGTCGAGGCCGAGCGTCCCGGCGGCGAGCGGGTCCGGATGACGTGCTCGTGGCTGTTCGCGGCCGGCGGGTACTACCGCTACGACCGCGGCTACGACCCGGGCTTCGCCGGGACCGAGCGCTTCGAGGGCCGGATCGTGCACCCGCAGTTCTGGCCGCAGGACCTGGACTACGCCGGCAAGCGCGTCGTCGTGATCGGCAGCGGCGCGACGGCCGTGACCCTGGTCCCGGCGATGACCGACCGGGCCGCGCACGTGACGATGCTCCAGCGCACGCCGACGTACGTCGTCGCGCTGCCGGAGAAGGACTGGATCGCCAACCTGCTCAGGCGCCGGCTCGACCCGCAGCGCGCCTACGACCTGACGCGGCGCAAGAACATCTGGCTCCAGCGCAACGTCTATCGCCTGAGCCGCAGTCGCCCGGGACTCGTGCGGCGCATCCTGCTCGCGGCGGTCCGCCGGCAGCTGCCGGAGGGGTACGACGTCGGGACCCACTTCACGCCCCCGTACGACCCGTGGGACCAGCGGATCTGCGCGGTGCCCGACGGTGACCTGTTCGCGGCGATCTCCAGCGGGGCGGCATCCGTCGTGACCGACCGGATCGTGACGTTCACCGAGAAGGGCCTGCTGCTCGAGTCCGGGCGCGAGCTCGAGGCCGACGTCATCGTCACCGCGACGGGCCTGGAGCTGCAGGCGTTCGGCGGGCTGCAGCTCGTCGTCGACGGCACGCCGGTCCGCCTGCACGACACGCTCGCCTACAAGGGCCTGATGCTCAGCGACGTGCCGAACTTCGCCTACGCGATCGGGTACACGAACTCGTCCTGGACGCTGAAGGTCGACCTCGTCGGCGACTACCTGTGCCGCCTCATCGCCCACATGGACGCGCGCGGCTGCGATACCTGCGTGCCGGTGAACGACGACCCCGCGATGGGGCGCCGGCCGCTGCTGGACTTCGGTGCCGGCTACGTCCGGCGAGCCGCCGGCGATCTGCCGCAGCAGGGCACGCGGGGGCCGTGGACGGTGTCGATGAGCTACCGCGACGACCTGCGCCGGCTGCGCGACGGAGCGATCGACGACGGAGTCGCCCGGTTCTCGAGGGCCGCCGGACGAGCACCGGCCGGGGCAGTCACCGCGTAGGCGGCGGTGTGCGCGATAGTTGGGCCATGACCGACGCCGCGCCCACCTGCCCCGACTGCGCCAGCGAGTTCACCTACGAGCGCGGCGAGCTGCTCGTCTGCTCGATGTGCGGGCACGAGTGGAATCCGGCGTCCGTGGAGGCGGCCGACGCGGCGACCGTCGTCAAGGACGCCGTCGGCAACGTGCTCGCCGACGGCGACACCGTCACCGTCGTGAAGACGCTGAAGGTCAAGGGCAGCTCCGCGCCGATCAAGGCGGGCACGAAGGTCCGCAACATCCGTCTCGTCAACGGGGTGGGCGATCACGACATCGACTGCAGGGTGGACGGCTTCGGCGCCATGCAGCTGAAGTCCAGCGTCGTCAGGAAGGCATGACCGCCGGCCCGTTGCGCTGGTGCATCACGCGGGCGAACACCCCCGCGCTGAGGAACATGAACGAGCTGTAGACGGCGGCCGGGATCGTCAGGACGGTGTCGACGGACGAGCCGACGGCGATCGCGAGCGCGGCGTTGTGGACGCCGAGCTCGAGCGCGATCGCCGTCGCCGCGGGATCGCTGAGCCGGGCGCCGCGGGCGATGGCGAAGCTCAGCGCCATCGCCGCGAGGTTCAGCGTGATGGACGCCGCAGCGAGCTCGCCGACGTGCTCCACCGTCTCCCGGAACTCGGACGCGACGGCGCCGGCGACGACGAGGACGAACGCCGCGAAGGCGATCCGCTTCGCTCGCGCCTCGTGGTCGGCGACCCAGACGGGTGAGCGCTCGCGCACGGTCATGCCGATCGCGAGCGGGATCACGGTGATCGCGAACACGCGGGCGACGATGCCGAGCATCTGCGGATCGTTGTCCAGACCCGTCGCGCCGAAGTGGTCGATGGCGAGTGTGAGGTAGACCGGGACCGTGATGACCGCCAGGACGCTCGAGACGGCGGTCATGGTGATCGACAGCGCCGTCTCGCCGCGTGCCAGATGCGTGAGGAGATTCGCGAGGGTGCCGCCGGGCGAGGCGCCGAGCAGCACGAGGCCGACGGCGAAGGCCGGCTCGAGGTCGAACAGCTCCGCGATCGCGAACGCCAGCGCCGGCGCGAGCAGCACGAGGTTCGCCAGGCCGATCAGCACGCCCCTGGGCGCCTCGAGGACGCGCCGGAAGTCCGCCACGGTCAGCCCGAAGCCGAGCGTGACCATGATGCAGCCGAGTGCGAGCGGCAGCAGGACGAGCGTGACGAGGTCGCCGGTCACGCCGGCACCGGCTCAGAGCTCGCCGGGATCCCGCAGGCCGCCGCCGTTGAGCTTGCGCACGACGTACAGCAGCAGCACGGCGAAGAGGACCGAGCCGATCAGGCCGGCGCCGTTGACGCCGCCGAAGATGATGAGCGCGATGACGCCGCCGCCGACGCTGCCGGCGAAGCCGAGCATCATCGTCCCGAGCGGGCCGATCCCGTCCTTGCCGGGAAGCAGCAGCTGGGCGATGCCGCCGATCACGAACGCGATCACGACGATGCCGACGATGTAGAGAATGGTGCTCACGGCGCGGGATGGTAGCCGCGCGACGGCGCACGCGCCTACCCTCGGGGCATGGCCGACACGACCATCAGCGCCACCACCCCGGACACCGGCGTCGATCCGGACGACCTCGCGACCTGCCTGCGCGTGATCGCCGAGCTCGACGACCTGCCGGCCGACCACCCGGACGTCGTCACCGTGCGCCGCGCTACGGGCCGGCTCTACAAGGTCGTCCGCAAGAACCGCAAGCGCGAGCGCCAGCAGGCGGTGCGCGAGGCCGACGCCGCGGTCCTGGCGAAGACCGCGACGGCCGCCCCCGGCCGGATCGACGACGAGACGCAGGGGCTGCCGCTGCGTCCCGCGGCGGACGGTGCGAGCGCGGGCAACCTGCTGCGCTCGCAGGCCTGTTACATCTGCAAGGAGCACTACACGCAGGTGGACGTCTTCTACCACCAGCTCTGCCCGGCGTGCGCGGCGCGCAGCCACGAGCGCCGCGACGCGCGCACCGACCTGACGGGCCGCCGCGCGCTGCTCACCGGCGGCCGCGCGAAGATCGGGATGTACATCGCGCTGCGCCTGCTGCGCGACGGCGCGCACACGACGATCACGACGCGCTTCCCGCGCGACGCCGCCCGCCGGTTCGCGGCGATGCCCGACAGCGCCCAGTGGCTCGACCGCCTCGACATCATCGGCATCGACCTGCGCGACCCGGGGCAGGTCATCGCGCTCGCCGACACGGTCGCCGCGCACGGCCACCTGGACATCCTGATCAACAACGCCGCGCAGACGGTGCGCCGCTCGCCCGAGTCCTACGCGCTGCTCGCCGCCGCGGAGGCTGCGCCGCTCCCCGGTGGGCCGCTGCCGCAGATGCGCTCGCTCGGGCCGGCGGGGGGCGACGGACGGAGCGAGGGCCTCGCCCGCGCCGCATCCGCGCACTGGTCGCCCACGCCCGAGGCGCTGACCGCGCTCGCGCTCACCGCCGGGTCGGCGTCGCCCGAGCGAGTGGCGTCCGGACAGGCGATCGACGCCGGCGGGCTCGTCCCCGACCTGCACGAGCACAACAGCTGGAGCCAGCGCGTCGACGAGGTCG
>DAIPYF010000120.1:0-8244 GCA_036782855.1 Solirubrobacteraceae bacterium | reverse complement strand
TTCCGCGACATCCTCGTCCACCACGAGGTGCTCGGACCGCCGCACATCGAGGAGCGCGTCGGCCTGACGGGCGGCAACATCTTCCAGGGCGAGGTGACCCCGGATCAGATGTGGGAGCACCGGCTGTCGTCGCGGACGCCGGTCGAGGGCCTGTACCTCTGCGGCGCGGCGACGCACCCGGCGGGCAGCGTGATCGCGCTGAACGGGCGCAACGCGGCACAGGCCGTCCTGGAGGACGGAGGCGGCGGGCTGGTGTGAGCACCGGAGCCGAGAACCGGTCCACCACGCGACGGTACGGTTGAGGCATGCGCATCATCGGCAACGTCATCTGGCTGATCTTCGCGGGCTGGGAGCTCTTCCTCGGCTGGATCGTCGCGGGGGTGCTGCTGTGCATCACGATCATCGGCATCCCGTTCGGCGTGCAGGCGTTCAAGATCGCCGCGTACGTGATCTGGCCGTTCGGCCGGTCCGTGGTGCGGCGCGAGGACGCGGGCGCCGGGTCGGTGATCGGCAACGTCCTGTGGATCATCCTCGCGGGCTGGTGGCTCGCGCTGCTGACGATCGTCGCGGGGGTGCTGCTGTGCATCACGATCATCGGGATCCCGCTCGGGCTCGCCGCGTTCAAGATGCTGCCGATCGTCTTCTCCCCGTTCGGCCACGTGATCGTCGATGCGGACTCGCCGGACGCGGCGATGGGCGTGGCGATCGGGCGCTGAGTCAGGCGCCGTACGCGCCCTCCGCGCCGGCGCCCGTCCGCACGCGCTCGAGCACGGTCTGCGGGCTGTCGGTGCCGTTGACGCGGATGCGCGGGAGCGCGAACGGGTCGTCCCGTCTGCCGGCGATGCCCGGCTCGACGGTCGTCGCGGTCGTGAAGCCGGCGGCCTCGACGGCGGAGCGCACGCGCTCGTCGTTGCGGCCCGCCGGGTAGCAGAAGGCATCGACCGGAACGCCGAGCCGCCTCCGGAGCAGCTCGCGGGAGCCGTCGATCTCGCGGACGAGGGTCGCGTCGTCCACCGTCGTCAGGTCGGGGTGGCTGATGGTGTGGGCGCCGACCTCCCAGCCTGCGGCGATCATCCCTCTGACCTGCCTGGTCGTGAGCCCGCCCGCGCCGAGGCTCTCGCCCTTGAGGTAGAGCACGCCGGGCCAGCCGAGGCGACGCAGGGTCGGCTTCGCGTGGGTGTAGTGGGAGAGATAGCCGTCGTCGAAGGTGACGGCCACCGGCTTCGGCGGCAGTCCGCGTCCGCCGTTCCAGGCCCTGTGGATCTGGTCGATCGTGACGCCCGTGTAGCCCTTCGCCTTGAGCAGCTCCATCGTCGCCGTGAAGCGCTCGCGGGGAGTCCAGAGCTCCGGGTATGCCTCGCCGGGCTTCGGGGCGGTGACGACGTGGTACATGAGGATGGGGACGGGGCCGCGGTGGTCGCCCGTGGCCGTGACGGGCTTCGCGGCCCCGGGCCCGGGGCCGGGTGCCGGCGCCGCCGGGCGCTCCGCGGTCGTCCGCGTCACCTCGCCGTCCCCGCCGCCCCGGAACGCCCCGGCGACGACCGCGACCACGAGCACCGCGAGCACCGCGAGCGCGGCCAGGACCCCGCCGCGCGCGCGCCGCCGGCGGCGCCGCTCCGCCGCGCGGCGTTCGCGGATGTGCTCTGGGGTGGCCACGCCGGGAGGATCGCAGCCCGGTCAGCCGGTGCGCGACGGCGCTGCGGACTCGGCGGGCGACGCGGTCCGGCGCGTCCAGGTCGCGCTCGGCGATGTGCAGCACGCGGTACCCGAGGCGGCGCAGCGCGCGGTCGCGGGCGGCGTCGCGGCTGTGCGCGCTCGGCGTGCCGTGCACGACGCCACCATCGACCTCGACGACGAGCCGCTCGGCGTTCCAGAGGAGATCGGCCTCCCACCGACCGGCGATCCACGCGTTCACCTCCGGCTGCGGGAGGGCGTGGTCGCGCACGATGTCGAGCATGCGCACCTCGATGCCCGAGCGCGTGGCCTGCCAGCGCGGGTCGTAGGCGCGGAGCAGCCCTCGCAGGATCGCGGCGCCGCGGCGGCGACCGGCACGCTGGAGCGCCTGATCGACCTCCGTCATGTCGATCAGGCGCAGCTGCTCCGAGCGGATGAACGCGCGTCGCACATGTTCTGCGGGGACGACGTCGCCGAGGTCGACGAGCGTGCGGGCGAGGGTGGTGACGCGCAGCCCGTCACGCTCGGTGACGTCCTCCTCGGTGAGCTTCGTGCGGTGGACGCGCAGGCCGCGCCGGGATCTGCTGCCGTCGCCCGGGAGGACCGTGACGTGCTGGGCGCCGCCGCGGAGCGAGCGGACGTCCCACTGCGCCGCCGCTGTCTGGTGGCTGCCGACGGCGCCGTCGCCGCCCGCGAGCACCGCGGCCCAGCGGTGGCCGGCCGGTGACAGGCGAGCGTGGCCGACGGCGTAGACGCCCAGGTGCACGCGGTGGAGCCGTTCCTGCGCGAGCCGATGACCGATGGCCGACCGGGACAGCCCGAGCGCCTCGAGCTGTGAGCGCGAGACGACACCCTGCTGGCGGCCGGCAAGCGCGGCCAGCGCCCGCTCCCTCGCCAGCGTGGCGGATCCTGCACGTTCCTTATGCACGATCCGCCACGCTGCGCCGTGGTCGCCCGGCGAGCCGACGAGCGTGGCGGGTTCTGCACGAGTGTTGTGCATGATCCGCCACGCGCTGACGTGTGCGGTCTCGTGAGCGTCGCGCGGCACCCCGCCACGCTCGCGCCGCCGCCGGCGACGGCGCAACCGCCGACCCGCGTCAGTTCACAGGCGGAAGACCGGCACGAGGCGCTTCTCGTGCTCGGCCTCGATGCGCGCCACGACCTCGATGTGCCGCTCGAGCGGCGTGCCGCGCAGCTTCGTGCCGAGGCCCTCGTCGACCTGGAAGATCCCGGCCGAGTTCGACATCTCGATCTCCACCCGCACCGCGGTCTCCTCGCCCTGCGAGATCTCGACCGACTCGATGGCGTACGCCGACAGCGAGTGGATGTTCGTCTCCCCCGCCTCGAACGGCAGCCGCGCGCGGCCCTTCGCCATGTCCAGCGCGTCCGCGACGCGGACGATCGCGCCCTCGATCGTGAACGGCTGCCCCTTCGACCGGTGGCTGATGATCGCGTGCAGCGCCTCGGCGACCACGACCGTCCGCTCCGGATCGTCGTAGACGCCCTCGAGCAGCCCCGGGAGCCGGTCGGCTGCGAGGAACAGCGAGAAGCGCTCGTGGTCCTGACGGTGGATCCCCATGCCCAGGCAGTGCAGCAGCGCTCCGGCCGCGATCACGACCTCCGCATCCTTCTCCGTCATCCCGTGGTCGGTCACCATCGCCGGCTGGACGCCGCCGCGGAACAGCAGCCGGGCGAGGCGCAGCGCGATGTTCGTGACGATCTGGATGTGCACCCACGAGTGGTCGGACATCCCGAGCCGCTGGGCGTTCATCCCCGTCGCGTACCACCACCCCTTGATCTGCTCGTCCGCGTTCACGCGCTCGACGAGCGTCCCGAGCCGCCGGTTCCCGCGGACCGGCACCTTGATCTCGGCCGCGAGGATCCGCTCGCGCAGCGGCTGGTCGGCCGCGGGCCCGGTCACGCCGCGGCGACCTCGGCGGCCCGCCGCGCGGCGAGGGCCAGCAGCTCCCGCTGCACGTCGCGCGGCTCCTCGCCCTCGGCCGGGACGTTGCGCACCCAGGTCCCGTCGCGGCGGAGGTCCCACGAGTGCGTGTTGTCGGCCATGCAGCGGTCGATCGTGTCGAGCAGCTCACCGCGGCAGGCCGGGTCCCTCACCGGGGCGATCAGCTCGACCCGGTTGTCGAGGTTGCGCGGCATGAGGTCCGCGGAGCCGATCAGGACGTCGGTCTCGGACCCGTACTCGAAGGTGTAGATGCGGGAGTGCTCGAGGAACCGCCCGAGGATCGACACCACGCGGATGTTCTCCGACACCCCCGGGATCCCCGGGACCAGGCAGCAGATGCCGCGCACGTTCAGCTCGACCGGGACCCCCGCCGTTGAGGCCGCGTAGAGCGCCTCGATCACGCGCGGGTGGACGAGCGCGTTCATCTTCATCCGGATGCGCGCATGCTCGCCGGCCTCGTGCGCGGCGATCACCCGGTGGACGCGCTCGACGATCCCGTCGAGCATGAAGTTCGGCGCCATCAGCACTTCGCGGTAGCGCGTGGGGCGCCCGTACCCGGTGAGGAAGTTGAACATGTCCGCGACGTCCGCTCCGAGGCGGTCGTCGCACGTGAACAGGCCGAAGTCGGTGTAGAGCCGCGCGGTCTTCGGGTGGTAGTTGCCGGTCCCGATGTGCACGTAGCGGCGCACGCCGTCGCCCTCGCGCCGGACCACGAGCAGGCACTTCGCGTGCGTCTTCATGCCCGGGAGGCCGTAGACGACGTGCACGCCCGACTCCTCCAGGCGCCGCCCCCACTGGATGTTCGCCTGCTCGTCGAAGCGCGCCTTCAGCTCCACCAGGCAGACGGCCTGCTTGCCGCGCTCGGTCGCGGTGATGAGCGACGGGACGAGCGGCGAGTCGTCGGAGGTCCGGTACACCGTCTGCTTGACCGCGAGGACGTCGGGGTCCTCCACGGCCTGCGTGACGAACCGCTCGACGGAGGTGTGGAACGACTCGTACGGATGGTGCACGAGCAGATCGCCCTGGCGGATGACCGAGAACATGTCGTGCTCGTCCGCCTCGGCGACCGCGGCGCGCGGCGCCGTCACGGGCGTCCACGGCTCGTCGCGCAGGTCCGGGTGCCCGGGCAGCCCGGCGATCTGCCACAGGTCGTTCATGTCCAGCAGCCCGGGGATCGCGTAGACCTGCCGCTCCTCGACGCGCAGCGCCTCGACGAGCTGTTCGCGGATCGCCGTGCTGATGCCGTCCTGCACCTCGAGGCGGACGACCTCGCCGAACGGCCGGCGCCGCAACTCGGCCTCGACGGCCTCGAGGAGATCGTCGGCCTCGTCGGAGATCTCGAAGTCCGCGTCGCGGGTCACGCGGAACAGCCCGTGGTCGAGGATCTGCATCCCCGGGAACAGCGCGGAGAGATTCTCGGCGATGAGGTCCTCGAGCAGCACGAACGCCGTCTGCTCGCCCTCGACCACGGGGACGAACCGCGGGAGCATCTCCTTCGGCACCTTCACGCGCGCGAAGACCGTCTGGTCGGTCTCCGGGTCGCGCACGAGCACCGCGAGGCTCAGCGAGAGGTTCGAGATGTACGGGAACGGGCGCCCCAGCCCGACCGCGAGCGGCGTGAGCACCGGCAGCACCTGGCGCTTGAAGCGCTCGCCGAGGGCCGGGCGCTGGTCACCGGGCACCTCGTCGAGGCCGATGATCCGGATGCCGTGCTCGGCCAGTGCGGGCCGCAGGTCCTCGTCGACCATCCGCGCCTGGCGCTCCATCTGGGGCTGCACGCGCGCGCGGAGCGTGTCGATCGTCTCGGCCGGATTGAGGCCCGCGCGGCGCTTCTCGGTGATGCCGGCCTCGACCTGGTCGTGCAGGCCGGCGACACGGATCATGAAGAACTCGTCGAGGTTCGAGGTGAAGATCGCCGCGAACTTCGCCCGCTCGAGCAGCGGCTGCGCGGAATCCTCGGCCAGCTGCAGCACCCGATCGTTGAAGTCCGCCCACGAGACCTCGCGGTTGAACGACAACTCGGCGTCGGCGAGGTCGAGCGACTCGCGCGGCGCGGGGAACGGGTCCTCGGCCGTCGGCAGGAACCGGGCCGCGTCTGCCTCGTTGAGCGGAGGCTCGTTCACGCGTGGTCGCGGGCGGGTTCGGGCGCGGCGACGGGCTCCGCGGGCGCCGGAGCGGGGGGCATCGCCGTGACCGGGACGAGGACCGTGGGCGGGGCCGGCTCGTGCGCGAACTCGGGGCGCTCGGCCACGGCGTACTCCAGGCGGGCGCGGAACCCCTCGCGCTCGAGGTCGCGCCAGAACGTGGTGAAGCGGGCGTAGAGCAGGTCGCGGCGCGCGCGGAGGTAGGCCTCGAGCGCGATCAGCCCGCGCCAGGCTCCGGCGTGCGGGAGCCTGGCGGCGAGTGCCGGATCGAGGTCGGGCGCGTCGCCCGCGCGGTGCAGCAGGTCGCGCGCGTCCGCGTCGCGCAGCTGTGAGACGAGCGCCTCCACGCGCGGCAGCTGGATGTCGCAGTCGTGGATCTCGCCGAGCAGGTCCTGCAGCTCCTTCGCGCGCTTGCCGGCCGTCTTGGCGTACGGGCCGAAGCACGGCGCGGACGTCACCTCCAGCACGTAGCGCAGCCGCTTGGCCGCGATGCGCATGTCGTGCAGCTCCGTCACCTGCGCCGGGTCGAGCACGGCGGGGACGAACCCGCAGAGCTCGTCGAGCCGCACGCGGACGAGCCGCTCGGCGTTGTCGGCGAGCGTGGCGGTGGGCTCCAGGTGCTTGACGCGACGGGCCTTCATCTCACCACGCGGTGTCCTGATTGGCGGACGCGGGCTCGGGGCCGCTCACGACGCCGAGGCCGTGCGGGTGGTCGCCGGCGGCGGGGCGCGGCGGGACGGGCTCGGCCGCGTCGCCGCCCTTCTCCGCGTCCGCGTCGGGCTCCCGCTCGTGGCCGCGGGCCAGGTCGGCGAGCTCCTCCAGGCGCGCGCGCAGGCCCATACGCTCGGCGCGTTCCAGCGCCGCAGCGAGGTGAGCGTTCCCGTCGGTCTGCTCGGCGCGCGTACGCTGGACGAACAGTTCGACGCCGACCCGCTCGTCGGGTCCCATCGACGCGGCGAACTGCTCGAGCGCGAGCAGCTCGACGTCCGGGTCGCGGCGCTCGCCCAGCGCGTCCGCGAGCTCCTTGACCTCGGCGAGGACGGGGCGCAGCGCCTTGCGCGGGAAGCACGGCTCGTAGATCTCCAGCACGGCCCGCAGGCGGCGCGTGGCGACGCGCATGGCGTGCACCCGCTCGATGTCGCCGGTGTCGAGCACCCCGTCCGCGTGCTCGTAGACCTCCTGGGCGCGCACGGACACGGTCCTGGCGGCGGCCTCGCCGAACGTCATCGAGCCGTGCAGTCCTGGGATCTCGCGTGCCTTCGCCATCGGTCACCCCGCATTATCGCGCCTTCGCGCGCGCAGTCCACCACGCGGCGACCGCGGGCGCAATACCATCGCGCGGCGTGACCCCGGGCCCCCCCGCGATCCTCGTGCGCGACCTGCGCAAGTCCTACGGCGCGTTCGAGGCGGTCCGCGGCATCGACTTCGAGGTCGCGACCGGCGAGGTCTTCGGCCTCCTGGGCCCCAACGGAGCCGGCAAGACGACGACCGTCGAGATCCTCGAGGGCTACCGGCGCCGGGACGGCGGCATCGCCTCGGTGCTCGGGCAGGACCCCGGTGAGCGCTCACGCGAGCTGCGCGAGCGCGTCGGGATCGTCCTGCAGTCCTGCGGGATGTACCGCCACGTGAAGGTCCACGAGGCGGTCGCCTACTGGGCCGGCCTCTACCCGCGCCCGCGCGACGTGGACGAGGTCATCGAGATCGTCGGCCTCACCGAGAAGCGCGACGCGCTGGCGCGCACGCTCTCCGGCGGCCAGGCCCGGAGGCTGGACCTCGCGCTCGCGCTGATCGGCGACCCCGAGCTCGTCTTCCTCGACGAGCCGACGACCGGCTTCGACCCGGCCGCCCGCCGCGCGGCCTGGGCGACGATCCGCCGCCTGCAGGAACTCGGGAAGACCGTGCTGCTCACCACCCACTACCTCGACGAGGCCCAGGCGCTGTGCGACCGCGTCGCGATCGTCAAGGACGGGCGGATCCTCGCCGAAGGGCCGCCCGCGACGCTCGGCGCGGCGACCTCGCGCTACCGCGTCACCTGGCGCGACGAGCACGGCGAGCTGCAGACGCGCGAGGAGCCCGACCCCACGCCGCTGCTGCACCAGCTCACGAGCGGGGCGCTTGCACGCGGCGAGGCGCTGCGCGACCTGTCGGTGACCCGGCCGAGCCTCGAGGACGTCTACCTCGAGCTGACCGCCGAGGAGCCCGCACCGACCGGGAGCGGGGAGCCCGCACGATGACCCCCACCACCCTCGCCTGGCGCCATTTCCGGCTCGAGCGCAAGATGTTCTGGCGCAACCCGACGGCGGCGTTCTTCAGCTTCGTCCTGCCGCTGATCTTCCTCGTCCTGTTCGGGGCGATCTCCAGCCAGGAGAACCTGAAGATCATCGTTCCGGGCATCGCCGGCCTGTCGGTGATGGCGACGACGTTCAACGCGCTCGCCAACCAGATGACGTTCCTGCGCGACGC
>DAIPYF010000119.1:5640-8306 GCA_036782855.1 Solirubrobacteraceae bacterium | reverse complement strand
CGACGACGTCGGTGTTCGTCGCCTTGAGGATCGCCGCGATGTCGGCGGTCTCGCCGGGGGCCTTCGTGATGACCTCCTTGGCGTACTTGCCGATGCCGTCGAGGGTCATGCCGCGGTGGACGGGCGCGCCGAGCTTCTTCGGGACGGTCGCGAACTTGATCGTGTTGTTCGGCTTGGCCCAGATGGCCTGCCCGAGGTCCTTGCCGACCTTCGTCGCGTTGATGTCGAAGGCGCAGGTGAACTCGATGTCGCTGACGTGGTAGCCGCCGAGGTCCACGTGCATGAGGCCCGGCACGGGCTCCTTCGGGTTCGCCTTCTTGTAGTGCTCGACGCCCTGCACGAAGCTGTTCGCGCAGTTGCCGACGCCGATGATGGCCACGCGGACCTTCTCGCGCTGGTGGCGGGCCTTGCCGTTCGTGGCGGCGACGGTCGTCGCCTTGCCATTGGTACTCACAGGGTTTCCCTTCTTCACGGTCGTTCCGGGGGGAAGCACACCGGTGCCCACCCGGGGTTACAGGTCGTCGGCCGGGGCGTCCGTGCCCGACGCGGGCGCGAGCAGCGCCCTGCGCACGTGGAGGATCCGCTGAATCGCGGTGATCGTGCTGATGAAGGCGAGCACCCAGACCGAGACGGAGAGGGCGTTCACCGGGTCGTCGTAGCCGAAGATGCCGGCGAGGATGAGGCCGGCCGAGAGGATGACCACGCGAGTCGCCCGGCTGCCGAAGCCGACCGCGGCGTCGGCGTTCAGCGCCTCGGCGCGGGCGCGCGTGTAGCTCACCATGACGGAGGCGAGGATCGCGAACGCGCAGAGCGCGGCGTTCGTCGGCTGGCCCTCGCTGGCGAACAGGTAGCAGGCGGCGAACAGCGCGAGGCCCTCGCCGACGCGGTCGAGCGTGGAGTCGAGGAACGCGCCGAACTGCGTGCCCTTGCCGGACATGCGCGAGTAGCGCCCGTCGAGCGTGTCGCAGATCGAGCCGATCGCGAACGCGGCCCCGCCGAGGATCAGGTGCTCGGCCCAGATGAGGACCGAGCCGATCACGACGAGCAGCAGGCCCGTGATCGAGATGGCGTTCGGCGTCAGCCGCGATTCGATCAGGGCGTTGCGGACCGCCTCACGGCGCTCGCCCGGGGCGCGTGTCTCGGGCATCAGGCGGTTGCGCGCGCCGGGGCGGTGTTGAAGCCCCAGACCGGCCTGGCGCGCGCGAGCCACACGGCGGCCGTCGCGGCGCACGCCGCGGTCGCCGCGCCGAGAACGGCGTCGACGACGAAGTGGTTGGCGGTCATCACGATCACGAACGTGACGAGCAGCGGGTACCCGGTCCAGAACCAGCGCACCGGGCGGGTCTTCGCGAGCTTCGCCAGCGGCACGGCGATCATGAGGGCGAACGCCACGTGCATCGACGGGACGGCCGCATACGGGTTGAACAGGGCGCTCGCCCCGTCGTCGGCCGACGGGTCCACGCCCGTGAAGTCGGCGACGCTGTCGACGAAGCCCCATTCGGGGAAGAAACGCGGCGGGGCGGTGGGGAAGAGCGCGTAGCCCAGGAGCGCGATCGCCCAGGCGACGACGAACATGTTCCGCACGAAGTAGAAGCTGCGGTTGTGACGCAGGTACAGGTAGGTGAGGGCGGCGAGCGTGACCGTCACCTGCGCGTTGAGGTAGACCCAGGACGAGGCGTCGGCGATCAGGCTCGTCGGGCCGAGCAGCTCCTGGATCCGCGGCTCGAAGAAGATCCCCAGCGACTGCTCCAGGCCGATGATGTCGCGTCCGTTCTGGAAGGCGATCGCGGCCCCCTGGGGGTCGTCGATCCACCCGCGGACGAGGCGGTAGGCCATGTACGTGGCCTGCATGAGCGCGACCTGCACGAAGACGTCGAGGACGCCGTTGGGAAGGACGCGCCCGCTGACGTTCTGGAGCCGGGCGCGCATGCGAGTCACGGGATCTTAACGGCTCGCGCAGCCGCCGTCCCGCGGTGTTCCACGGAGAGCGGTCAGCCCGTACAGCGGGCGCTCGTCGCGCGGATCCGCCCGGGAGCGAACCGGATCGCCAGGCGCGCCGGGCCGGCCGCCTCGAGCCGCACCCGCGTCCAGCCGCCCGCCGCGGGCGACACGCAGCCGCGGCCCCGCGTCAGCGCCCAGTACGGCGTGAAGCGCACGCGCACGACGGTGGTCGCGGGCCGCGGGGTCGTCAGGTCGACGGTGTCGAGCCCGATCGCGGTGACACGGGCGGGCGGGCGCGCGAGCCCCGCCGCCCCGTCGAGCCGGTAGAGCCGCCAGTCGCGCGAGCGCCACACGGGCCGCAGCCCGGGGACGCGTCCGGACGCCACGAGCCGCGCCTCCGCGGCGCCCGCGTCGTCGAGCGGCGCGCCGGCCAGCGCGACGTACGTGACGCCCGCGTCGTCCAGCCAGCGCCGGTAGCTCGCGGCCGTCAGCGGCGCGTCGCCGTAGAAGATGCCGCCGCGGGCCACGTCGAGCTGTCGCTGCCAGCCGCGGGCGAGCGGATGCTCCGGCGGCACGTACCGCGTCTCCCAGTGACCGCGGGTGAGGGGGATCTCGACGCGCACGGGTCCGCCGCCGATGGCGCCAAGTGCAAGAAAATAGGAAGCCGACGAAGCATCGCCCTCGACATAGATCGTGCCGGGCGACACGTAGCGGCTGCCGGCCCG
>DAIPYF010000119.1:3668-5630 GCA_036782855.1 Solirubrobacteraceae bacterium | reverse complement strand
GGGGGGGGCCCCTCGCCGCGCGGGGTCCGGCCCGCCGCGGCGCGCCGGTCGAGCTCGGCGATCAGCGGCGCGTGGTAGGCGGCCTCGGTCGAGGGGTCCCCGGCGACGCGTTCCACGGACCGCACCGGCGCGACCCACTGCCACCACAGGAGCGGGAGGGCGAGCACGTAGAGCACGGCGCGCCGCCGGTCCCACAGGGCGCCCGCCGCGACCGGCCCGGCGAACACCGCGGCGAGGCGCACGAGGTTGCCGCCGAGCGGCGTGTCGATCAGGACGCCCGCCAGCAGCGCGGCGGCGTACAGGGCGGCTCCCGTCCGCAGGACGCGCTCCTCCCGCGGCAGCACGACCGCCAGCGTGACGGCGACGCCGAACGCCCAGGCGAACGAGGTGAACGAGAACGGCATCGTCCCGCCCTCCGGGAATGCGAGCGCCAGCGTCAGCCCCGGGACGATCGTGCCCGTCGCGACCCAGAGCGGCGGGCGCGAGCGCGCGGCGAGCCACCAGGCCGCGCACGCCAGGACGAGGAACGCGGCGGTGACCGGGCTGGTGAGCGTCGTGGCGGCGCGGAGGGCCGCCGCCACGCCGGTGCGCCCGCGGCCGCCGGCCAGCAGCGCGCCGAGCGCGGGCGCCAGCGCGGCGGCGAACGCGAGCTGCCCGCCGAGGAGCGCGGACAGGACGCCGAGCGCGAACCACACGGCGGCCGCGCGGGCCGCCGTGGGCGCCCAGTGGGCGCGGGCCAGCCGCTCGAAGCACCAGCTCGCGACGACGACGGCGATCGCCGCCACCAGCTGCGGCGAGAGGATCGCCGCGAGCGGCGGGAGCAGGACGCTGTAGCCCGGCAGGTGGTGCCCGCCGAACCACCCCTGCTCCCAGATCCCGAGCCCCGCCCGGCGCACGACGGCGGCGCGGTACTCGTGCGCCGCGAGGTCGGGCGTCGGGGGCGCGGCGAGCAGCCACGCGACGGCGCCCAGGGCGGTCAGCGGCCAGGCCGGGAGGCGCCGGCCGGCCCGGACGCCCGCGGACGTCTCAGTCGCCGACGCCGTCGTCATCGAGGAAGGCGGCGATCTCGCCGATCAGCTCGGGACGCTCGATCCACGGCCAGTGGCCGGCGCCGGCGACGTGCCGCACCGCGGCGGGGCCGCCGAGCGCGGCGGCATAGGCGTCCGCGAACGCCGGCCCGATGTACGGGTCGCCGTCGCCCCAGACGACGAGCGCGGGGCAGCGCACGAGCCCGAGGTCGGCGCCCGCGGCCGCGAGCACGTCCTCGGGGCTGGAGCGGTACAGGCGCAGGATCGCCCGCTGGGTGCCCGGGTCGAAATGGGCGACGATCTCGTCGATGACGTGCCGGGGCATCGGCCCGTGGTCGGCGCGCGCCTCCCGCAGCGCGAGCTTCAGCGTCGTGCGGTTCGCGGCGCCCATCAGCAGCTCACCGACGCCGCGCGTGCGCCAGACACGCGCCGCGCGGTGCCAGCGGTACCCGGGCAGGAACGGCACGGCGTTCATGACGACGAGCCGCTCGACGCGCTCGGGGTTGCGCATCGCCCACAGCAGCCCGACGCTGCCCCAGTCGTGGACGAGAAGCCGGACGCGGTCGATCCCGGCGTGCTCGAGGAAGCGCCCGATGAAGCGCTCGTACCCCGCCATGGTGAAGTCGCCGTCGCCGCGCTTGCCCGTGCGCCCGAAGCCCGGGAGGTCCGGCGCGAGGCCGCCGGTCAGCTCGAGGAAGGGGACCCAGTCGTCGCTGCTCGTCGGGACGCCGTGCACGTACAGGACCGGCGTGTCACGGCCGGACGGCGACGGTGCCGTGCGCCAGAACAGCGGCTGGCCGTCGAGCTCGTCGGTGTGCTCGGAGATGGACGCCATGAGCCGGCGGGGACTGTACCCCGGCCCGGCCCGCAGGCCGCCCGCTCAGCTCAGCGCTTGGCGATCTTGCCGGTGGTCACGTACGACTTGACGATGTCG
>DAIPYF010000119.1:0-3658 GCA_036782855.1 Solirubrobacteraceae bacterium | reverse complement strand
GGGCACTGTACCCGCCGGCGGTTCAGCGGCCCGCCGTCTTGCCCGTCCTGACGTACCGCTTGATGATCTCGAAGGCGGGGCGCGTCGCGTCCGTGGGGGAGACGATGCCCGAGTCCCAGCTGGTGGGTCCGTCCGGGGCCTTCCACTCGTACAGGTAGACGCGATCGATGCGCGGGTTCTGCTTGACGAGCTTCCCGAGGATGTACGAGGTGACCTTCCCGGCGTACGGCGCGCCCTGCGGGAACTTGCTCGCGGTCGGGCTCGTCGCGCGCACGACGCCGCCGGTCTCGGTCAGCCAGATCTTGCCCTTGACGGTCTTGAGCAGCTGCTTCGTCGAGGTGTCGCGCAGCCGGTTGACGTCGGAGTAGTTGTGCAGGCCCCAGATCTTCGGGTCGGGCTGCCCGGCCTTCTTGATCTCCTTGCGCAGCCGCTGGGTCCACGACACGAGGTTGGGGTTGTCCAGGAGCGACCCCGGCAGCACCTTGCAGCCCGCGCACCTGGCGCGGAGGATCTTGTAGTACTGCGCGACGGCCTGCGGGCGCTTGAACGTCGGCTGCCCGGGATAGTTCATCTCGTTCCAGCCGGCGAACTCCTTGACGAACGGGTAGCGCGTGCGGACGGAGTTGACCGTCTTCGTGTACTGCGCCGGCGTCGGCAGCAGGCGCGTGCGGCCCTTGACCCGCGACTGGCTGAAGATGACGAGCGGCGTCACGCCCGCGGCCTTCGCCCCGGCCATCCAGGCGTCGAGCTCGGCGAGCTGCCAGCTGTAGTCGAACGCGTCCCATGCGAGGTTCAGCCGTGCGTGCTTCACGCCCAGATCCCCGAACAACGGGTCGCTGAACGTGGCGGCCGACTGGTCGGCGATCCCGACGGTCGTCTTGGCCTGGCCGGCGGGCGCCACGAGGGCGGCGGCCAGTGCGGCGAGGGCGAGCAGCAGCGCAAGGCGAGAGAACATGCGGGCGAGGGTAGCGGAGGCGGTGGCCGGCGGAACCCGGTTGCGATCCTGCACCCGGATACCGTTGGAACCTGTGCAGGCCGGCACGACCACGATCCCGCGCGGCGACTGGACGCGTCCCACGCCGGCGCGCGTCGCGCGGGTGCGCGAGCGCCTGCGTGCGATCTACGGGACGCCGCTCATGGAGCCGCACGCCGACCCGCTGGGCGAGCTCGTGCTCACCGTCCTCTCGCAGTCCACGAACGACCGCAACCGCGATGTCGCATTCCTGCGGCTGCGCGAGCGCTTCCCGACCTGGGCGCAGGTGCGCGGCGCGCCGGTCGCCGACATCGAGGCGGCGATCCAGCCCGGCGGGCTGCACGTCCAGAAGTCGCGGCGCATCAAGGCGATCCTCGAGGCGCTGCCTCCCGACCTCGACCTGTCGTGGATGCGCGCGGCGCCCGTCGCGCAGTCGCGGGAGGCCCTGTGCGCGCTCCCGGGCGTCGGGCGCAAGACGGCGGCGTGCGTGCTCCTGTTCTCCTACGGTCTGCGCGACGTGCCCGTGGACACGCATGTCAGCCGGGTCGGCACACGGCTCGGCCTGCTGCGCCCGGGGGCGCCGTTCGACGAGCTGCACGACGAGATGCTGCGGCTGACGCCGCCCGGCGCGGAGCTCGAGCTGCACGTGAACATGCTGCGCCACGGGCGCCGCACCTGCCACGCCCGGACCCCCGCCTGCCGTGCATGCGCCCTGCGGCGCATGTGCCCCGGGCGCGCGGCATGAGCCGCGTCGCGATCGTCACCTGCGCGGAGCTGCCGGGCCTGGACCCCGACGACCGGGCGCTGGCGCCGCAGCTCGCCGCGCTCGGGATCGCGGCGGACGTCGTCGCGTGGGACGACCCCGGAGCCGACTGGGCGGCGTTCGATCTCGCGCTCGTGCGCAACACCTGGGACTACCCGGCCCGGCTCGAGGAGTTCCTGGCGTGGGCCGACCGGGTTCCGCGGCTCGTCAACCCGGCACCGGTCCTGCGCTGGACGACCGACAAGCGCTACCTCGTCGAGCTCGAGGCGGCCGGGCTCCCCGTGGTGCACACGGACTTCGTGGAGGCGCCGGGCCACCCGATCGCACCGGGCCCGGACGGCGTCGTGGTCAAGCCGGCGGTCGGGGTCGGGTCCGTGGACGCCGGCCGCCACCGGGACGCCGTCGGCGCCGAGGCCCACGTCGCGGCGCTGCTCGCCGCGGGCCGCCCGGCGATGGTCCAGCCGTTCCTGCCGGGCATCGCCGAGCGGGGCGAGACGGCGCTCATCTACCTCGGCGGTGCCTTCTCCCACGCGATCCACAAGGGGCCGATGCTGCCCGAGACGGGGATCGTGCGCCCGTACGGGCTGTTCCAGCCGGAGAACATCGCGGCGCGCGAGCCGACGGGCGCCGAACGGACGGTCGGCGACGAGATCGCCGCGTGGCTGGCGGAGCGCTTCGGACCGCTGGCCTACGCCCGCGTCGACGTCGTGCCGGGCCCCGCCGGGACCCCCGTGGTCCTCGAGTGCGAGCTGGCCGAGCCGTCCCTGTTCCTCGCCACGTCCCCGGGCGCGGCGGCGCGACTGGCCGCGGCCGTCGCAGAAAAGATCTGCTAGTCTCACGCTTAGATTTTTTCAACGCGCAAGGAGTCCCCACCACATGGGCAAGATCATCGGCATCGACCTCGGCACGACGAACTCGTGCATGGCCGTCCTGGAAGGCGGTGAGCCGACGGTCATCGAGAACTCCGAGGGCGGGCGCACCACCCCGTCCGTCGTCGCGTTCACGGCCTCCGGCGAGCGCCTCGTCGGCACCGTCGCCAAGCGGCAGGCCGTCACGAACCCGACGAACACCGTCTTCTCGATCAAGCGCTTCATGGGCCGCAAGGAGGCCGAGGTCAAGGAGGAGGAGTCGATCGTCCCGTACAAGGTCGTCGCCGGCCCCAACGGCGACGCCCGGGTCGAGGCGGCGGGCAAGCAGTACAACCCGCCGGAGATCAGCGCGATGATCCTCGGCAAGCTCAAGGCCGACGCCGAGGCCTACCTCGGCGACAGCGTCGACGGCGCCGTCATCACCGTCCCCGCGTACTTCAACGACGACCAGCGCCAGGCCACCGCGGACGCCGGCAAGGTCGCCGGCCTCGACGTCAAGCGCATCATCAACGAGCCGACCGCCGCCTCGCTCGCGTACGGCCTCGACAAGGACACCGACCAGACGATCCTCGTCTTCGACCTCGGCGGCGGCACGTTCGACGTGTCCGTGCTCGAGATCGGCGACGGCGTCTTCGAGGTGAAGTCGACCGCCGGTGACAACCACCTCGGCGGCGACAACTTCGACAAGGCGATCGTGGACTGGCTCGCGGGCGAGTTCAAGAAGGACCAGGCGATCGACCTGACGCAGGACCCGATGGCGCTCCAGCGGCTCTACGAGGCCGCCGAGAAGGCGAAGATCGAGCTGTCCACCGCGCAGGAGACGCAGATCAACCTGCCGTTCATCACGGCCGACCAGTCGGGCCCCAAGCATCTCGACACCCGCCTCACGCGGAGCAAGCTCAGCGAGCTCACCTCGGACCTTCTCGACCGCGTGGTCGCCCCGGTCCGCCAGGCGCTCGACGACGCGAAGGACAAGGGCGCGGCGGACATCGACCACGTCGTCCTCGTCGGCGGCATGACCCGCATGCCGGCCGTGCAGGAGAAGGTCAAGGA
>DAIPYF010000118.1:1429-8498 GCA_036782855.1 Solirubrobacteraceae bacterium | reverse complement strand
CGGAGGGTGCTTCCGGGCCCCCCGAGCACGTCTGCGGCGTTCGGGCCTTTCGGGGCCGCGTGGCGGGTGTAGTGTCGGGCGATGACGCGACGGCAACGTGCGGGTGCGGTGGCCCTGGCCAACGAGGAGGCGGTGCGAGCTTGGGACACCGTCCTCTACGAGCGGTGGAAGTCGAACCG
This sequence comes from Solirubrobacteraceae bacterium, assembly GCA_036782855.1. GTDB lineage: Bacteria > Actinomycetota > Thermoleophilia > Solirubrobacterales > Solirubrobacteraceae > F1-60-MAGs163. The sequence goes on along the minus strand of DAIPYF010000118.1, from coordinate 8,319 downwards.
CACGGTCTTCGTCGGTGCGCTGGCGGACGTGACCGAGGAGGTCTTCGAGCACTTCCCGCCGCCCACGGGTGGGCGCTGCCTCGACGTCGGGTGCGGCTTCGGCGAGACGACGCAGCGACTGGCTGAACTCGTCGGACCGGAAGGCTCCGTGCTCGGCACCGATTCCTCGCCGCGGTTCATCGAGGACGCCCGCCGTGAGGCCGCCGAGGCCGGGGTCGACAACGTCGCGTTCGAGACCGCCGATGCCCAGACGGCGGACTGGGATCCCGTCTACGACTACGCCTTCTCACGGATGGGAACGCAGTTCTTCGCTGCGCCGGTCCCGGCGATGCGCGTGATCCGCAGTGCGCTCAAGCCCGGCGGCAGGCTCGCCAAGCTCTGCTGGCGCCGCAAGGCCGACAGCCCGTTCTGGGCGGAGACCGAACAGGTCGTTGAGCGATTCCTCTCGCGCCCAGAGGAGCATGATGCCGACACCTGCGGACCCGGACCATTCTCGCTCGGCAACCCCGAGACCACCCGCGGAATTCTCGAGGCCGCCGGGTTCGCCGACATCGAGCTGCAGCAGCGCGACTTCGACTACTTCATGGGCGCAGACATGGACGAGGCGATCGACTCCCTGCTCGCGATCGGACCCGGCGCCGAGCTCATCCGCCTCAACGGTGCCTACGGCGAGAGCCGCCGGGACGAGATCGCCGAAGCCCTGAGAGAGCACTACACCGCCTGGCAGCAGCCCGACGACTCCATCGTCGGCCGCGGGTCCGTCTGGATCGTCGCCGCCACGAACCCCGACGAGCACGAGACGCCCCCAGCCGAGGGGCCGCGCCAGCCGCGGTAGCGCCTCTGGCGATGCGAACGTCGGCCGCCCACGGGGGGACCGGGAGCAGCACGACTCAGCGGTGACCCTGCTGGCCGGCGCCGAGGTAGCGCGCGACGGCCTGGGCGCGGTTGGCGACGCCGAGTGCGCGCAGGATCTGGCGCACGTGCCACTTGACCGTCGATTCGCTGATGAAGAGGCTGTCGGCGATCTCGCGGTTGCCGAGCCCGTCGGCGACGAGCGCGAGGACCTCGAGCTGGCGGGCGCTGAGCCTGCTCCTGAGCTCCTGGGGGTCCTGGCGCGCGGTCGGGCTGATCCGCTCGGCCGCGTCGCGCAGCGCGACCCCGACCCGGTGCGCTTCGGTGACGTCGCGCGCGGTGCCGGCGATGCGCCGCGGGCCGTCCGGCCCGGCGGCGAGCACCTCCGCGCGCGAGTACAGCCAGCGGACCCGGCCGCTGGCGCGGACGATCCGGTGCTCGATCTCGTACGCGCCACCGGTCCGCTCGGCCGCGCGGATCACGGACTCGACGTCCTCGCGATCGTCCGGGTGCACGACGTCCAGGAACGTCTCGAAGCTCGGGCGCGCCGTCTGCGGGTCGAGCCCGAACAGCGCGAAGATGCCGGGCGACCAGTACGACGTGCCGCGGTCGAGGTCCCGCTCCCAGCTGCCGATCGCCGCGAGCCGCTCGGCCTCCGCCAGGCGACGGGAGCTGCGGCGCAGCTGCTCGGACGCCCAGCGCTGCTCGGTCACGTTGACCGACACGCCGGTGACGCCCACGACGGTGCCGTCCGCGTCCACGAGCGGCTCGATCGCGACGTCGTAGAAGAGCGTCCAGCCGTCGACCGACGCCGTCACGTCGAACCGGGCGCGCTCGCCGGTCCGCAGGACCTCCAGCTTGCGTTCGGTGAGCTGCACCGCCACGTCGGCCGGCAGGAAGTCCGCGTCCGCGGCGCCGATGATGCTGTCCATCGTCGCGTGCAGCTCGGGGATCGGGTTGAAACCCCACGTGTAGCGCAGGTCGCGGTCCTGGCGGAACACCGCGACGCGGCCGGCGCTCAGCGCGCCGGCAAAGCGCACGTCGGCCTCGTCCTGCAGGTCCCGCCCGCGCCGCGCGTCCGTGGCGTCACGGAAGATCTCGGCGTACGCGACGATCCCCTCGCCGGCGCCGCCGCGCAATGGGAAGAGCGTCGTCTCCGCCCACCACCGCGTGCCGTCCGGGCGCACGTGCCACGCCGAGCCCGCCAGCGGCTCGAGCGCCGCGGCCCGCAGGCGCTCGGCGGGCGCCGGCGCCGCGTCGTCCTCGCGCAGGAAGGGGAGGGCGCGGGCGGGCGCGGCGGGCCCGCCCGACCCCGGGAGGGGCGCCGCGCCGGGGCTCCAGGCCGTCACCGTCCCCGCGAGATCCATGATCGCGACCGCGTGTTCCGGGTCGGCCCAGAAGGCGCGCCCAAGAGCCTCCATGGTCGTTGCGAAACCAGCCTCTGGGCTTGCCGGACCCTCCTCCAGGAGAGGTCCGTCCCACCTACGATTCGCGTGTGTCTTCTCTTGGTTCACGGACGAGGAGGACGGCGAACGACCCGCAACGGACTTGGGGGATGAACCGCCGGCCAAGGCGGCGGCGGCGATTGACAGGGTGTCACGAATGGCGGCCCCAGTCCACTGGGGCCCTTCCTGTCGTCGCGGCCACCGCGTTCACAGCGCCAGTCCCGGCGCCCGCCGCCACGCCGCGCGGCGGGCGCAGGCGCTGACCCCGGCGCCCCGCGCTCGCGGACCCGCCCGAGGGCGTGTCGTCCCCGCCCTCCAAGAGGTTTGGGGGGCGTACCATTGATGTCGTGGTTCCCCAAGGTCAACGGCATATTCCGCGGCGCGCCGGGGAGAACCTCCGGAACGGCCGCCGCGCGCGGCGGTTGACGCCGCGCAGACCGTGGCTGTGGTGGATCGGCGCGGTCTGGTGTCTCGCCCTGGCGGCCGCGCTCGCCGCCCCGGTCGCGGTCGTCGCCGCCACGACGCCGGGAACCGCCCCGGCCGTCGCGGTCGGGGTGCCGTTCACCGGGACGGTGACGGACGCGGGCGCCGACCTCTGGCGCCTGGCCGACGAGGTCCGCCGCAACGAGAAGGCGCAGCTGCTCATCGACAACCGCGACGGCTCGGGCCCCCTGACGGTCTGTCTGCTCGCCCCCGTCGGCGACGCCGGGCTCGCCGACGAGCTCGCACAGACCGGCTGCGGAGCGACCGACGGGCCCCACTACGCCGGATCGGTCGCGGTCGGTGCCGGCGATCGCGACCGGCTCAGCATCCCCTACCCCCGCGCGACGGGCCGGCCCCTGATCCGCATCTCGCGGCCGTCGGGGGCGGGCCGCTACGCCGTCACGGTCGAGCGCGTGATCCGGCCGACGGCACCCGACGGGCCGACGGGCGCGCTGACCGACACGATCCGCCCGCTGGTGGCGAGCGCGAAGCGGCCGCCGCGGATCTCCGCGGACCACGGCTGGTTCTGGTTCCAGGTCGGCGGGCGGTACGACGTCGCGCACCGGCTCTCGCGCAACGGGCACACGCTCGCCGCCCGCACCGTTCACACCACGGCCGCCCGGACCTGGCGTGTCCGGCTCGACTTCGACAGCGGCGCACGCCGCGCGATCGCGCGCATGCGGCGCACGCCCCGCCGCGAGGTCGTGGTGTGGACGATGACCGCGACCGACCGGTACGGGAACGTCGCGCGGCAGACCGTGCGCCTCAGCTTCTGACCGCGGCGCTCAGCCCGCCTCGCGCTCGCACAGCTCCCGCAGCCTGCGCACCGAGGCGCGCATGTCGCGCCCGATCGACGGCCGGAGCCCGAGGTCCACGACCGGCCCCAGCGGCCCGAGGCCCGGTTCGTAGGTGAACACGTGCACGTACCGCGTCCCGGCCCCGTCGGGTTCCACCGTCATGTCCAGCGTCATCGTGCCGGCGAGCCAGATCCCGTCACCCGTGTGGACGGTGGCGCGTCCCGGGTCGACCGACGACACCACCCAGCGGGAGCTCCCGGTGAGCGGGCCGGCGATCCGGTTGCGCTCCTCGTAGCGCACCCCCGCGTCCGCGACGTCGCTGTCGGAGTACGTGACCTCCAGCGTGTTCACCACCCACTCCGCGTAGCGGCGGGTGTCGGTGATCGTCGCCCACACCTGCGCGGGCGGCGCGGCGATGTGCTCCTCGATCCTGATCGTCGTCTGGCCCATCGGCCGACCCTACCCCGCGGTAGCCTCGCGCGTGATGACGACCGAGCACGTCGATGTCGTGGTGGTCGGAGGCGGGGTCGTCGGGGTCGCGGCGGCGCTCGCGCTCGCGCGGCGCGGCGCGTCCGTCGTCCTGCTGGAGGCCCGTCCGGGCCTGGCGCTGCAGGCGACCGGGACGAACTCGGGCGTCCTGCACACGGGCTTCGACTCCACTCCCGGCGAGCTCGAGACCGAGCTGATCCTGCGCGCCGCGGTGATCCGCGACCCGGTCCTCGACGCGCTCGGCGTCCCCGTGCTGCGGTGCGGCGCCGTGATCGAGCCGCGGACGGCCGTCGAGCGCTCCGTGGTCGACGACCTCGAACACGGAGCGCGGGCCAACGGCGTGACGGTCGAGCGCGGCGCGGACGGGAGCCTCGCGGTGCCGGGTGAGAGCGTCACCGACCCGGTCGCGCTGACACTCGCCCTCGCCGGCGCCGCGATCGCCGCGGGCGCGGGCGTGCGCGTCGCTTGCCCGCTGACGGGGCTGCGGCGCGACGGCGGGCGCCTGAGCGCGGAGACCGCCGAGGGCGCGCCGCTGAGCGCGAGGGCCGTCGTCAACGCCGCGGGCCTGCGCGCCGACGCGGTGGCCCACATGGCGGGCGACGACGGCTTCGCCATCTTCCCGCGCAAGGGCGAGTTCCTCGTGTTCGATCCGCCGGGCGGGGAGCCGCCGGCGCACATCCTCCTCCCCGTCCCCTCGCCGACGACCAAGGGCGTGCTCATCTTCCCCACGCTCGACGGCCGGCTCGCGGTCGGCCCCACCGCGCACGACCAGGACGACAAGGACGACTGGTCCGTCCGGCCGGACGGCGAGGCGCAGGTGCGCGCGAAGCTCGCCGAGCGGATGCCGGAGCTGGCGGACGCCGAGCCGCTCGCGCGCTACGCGGGCCTGCGCCCGGCCGGTCGCGACGCGAACTACGTGATCGCCCACTCGCCCGCGTGCCCGGGCCTGATCCACGCCGCGGCGATCCGCTCGACCGGGCTGACGGCCGCGCTCGCGATCGCGGAGCGCCTGTGCGCGCTCGCCGGCGACGCGGGCGTGCGCCTGGGCCCCGAGGCACCGCTCGTGCCGGGCGACCTCCCTCCGGGGATCGGGCTCGACGGGCCCTGGTGGGCGCGCACCGCGCGGTTCGAGGGCGGGCGCCGCGCGTGACCCGCCGGCTGATCCTCGGGATCGACGAGGGCACGACCGCCGTCAAGGCCGCGCTGTTCGACGAGGAGCTCGCGCCCGTGCGGACCGTGCGCCGCGTCGTGGGGGTGCGCCACCCGCGGCCCGGCTGGGTCGAGAAGGACCCGCTCGAGATCCTCGCCGCCGTCGTGGACCTCGTCGCCGACCTGCTCGCCGACGCCCCGGGCCCGGTGGTCGCCTGCGGCGTGGACCACGAGGGCGAGTCCGTGCTCGCGTGGGACGCCGCGACCGGCGCCCCGCTGACGTCCGTCGTCGTCTGGCAGGACAAGCGCGCCGCATCGGTCCTCGACGACCTGCGCGACGACGAGACCGAGATCCGCCGCCGCAGCGGGCTCCCGCTCGACCCCTACTTCTCCGCCGGGAAGCTCGCCTGGCTGCTGCGGCACGACGACGCGGTCCGCGGCGCGCGCGAGCGCGGCACCCTGCGCATGGGCACCGTGGACGCGTTCCTGTCCGACCGCCTCGGCGGCGGCTTCGCGACCGACGCGTCGACCGCCTCGCGCACCCAGCTGCATGCGCTCGGGACCCCGGGGTGGGATTCGTGGCTGCTGGAACGCTTCGAGGTCCCGGCCGACGTGCTCCCGCGCGTCGGCGACAGCACCGGAGCGCTCGGGGTCCTGCGGCACGAGCGCTGGCCCGCCGACCTGCCCCTGACCGCGCGCGTGTGCGATCAGCAGGCCGCGCTCGCGGGATCGGGGTGCGTCGTGCCCGGCCGCGTGAAGGCCACCTACGGCACCGGCGTCTTCGTCCTCGCGCATGCGGGCGACACCGTCCCCGCCACCCCATCCGGGCTCCTGCCGACGGTCGCGTGGCGGATCGCCGGGCGCGACGCCTACGCGCTCGACGGCGGCGTCTTCGCCGCCGGGGCGATGCTCGACTGGCTCTGCGCGCAGCTCGGGCTGGCGGAGAGCCCGCAGGCGCTCGGTGAGCTGGCGCGAACGGTTCCCGACGCGCGCGGTGCGCGGATCCTGCCCGCGCCGGCCGGGCTCGGCGCGCCGTGGTGGGATCCCGGCGCCCGCGCCGTGCTCGCGGGCATCGACGGCGGCACGACCCGCGCCCACCTCGCGCGGGCCGCGCTGGAGGGCATCGCCTGGCGGGTGGCGGACATCGTGGAGGCGGCGCGCGCGACGGTCCCCGTCGACGCCCTGCGCGTGGACGGCGGCCTGACGAACGAGCCGCTGCTGCTCCAGCTGCAGGCCGACGCGATCGGCGTGCCCGTGGAGGCGGCCGGCGCCGACGCGACGGTCGTCGGCGTCGCGGGCCTCGCGGCGGTCGGCGCCGGCATCCTGGCCGCCGTCACGGACCTCGCCGGCATGATGCCCGCCGAGCGACGCGTCACCCCGCGCGTCGATGACGCCGCCAGGACGTCGGGGCACGCACAGTGGCGGGCGTTCGCGCGCGGCGCCGGGGCGCTGCGCTGACGCGGCCCCGTACGCTTCGCGCCCGGCCATGTCGAACACCGCCCGCACCGTCACCCTCGTGCTCGCCACCGTCGCCGTCGCGATCGGGGGCTTCTTCGTCCTGCGGCCCGGCGACGACGAGGAGCCCACCGCGACCACGCCGCCCGTGACCACGCCCCTGACGGCGACCGCCACCACCACCCAGACGGCCACCACCGCCGTCCCGAAGCCCAAGGCG
>DAIPYF010000118.1:0-1391 GCA_036782855.1 Solirubrobacteraceae bacterium | reverse complement strand
TTCAGTGCAATCGAAATTGGCGCCTTCAACCCGCGCATGACCGTCACCCCCGACACGCCCGAGGAGATCCACGTCCACGGGTTCGACATCGAGCGGGACACCGGGCCCGGCAGCCCCGCGCGCTTCCGCTTCACCGCCGACATCGAGGGCCGCTTCGAGGTCGAGGCGCACGCGACCGGGACGCAGATCGCCGAGATCACGGTGAATCCGTAGGGCGTCGCCGCGGGCTATACTCGCGGCCTCGATGCGGCTGTAGCTCAGTTGGCTAGAGCGTCTGCTTGCCATGCAGAAGGTCGAGGGTTCGAGTCCCTTCAGCCGCTTCCCCGAACGCCCCGCGCCGCGGGGCGTTCGTCGTTCCGGGGCACGTCCGACGGCTGCGGACCCCGGTCGGAGTCCCTCCGGCACGGGGCCCGCCGCGCCGCCATCGTGTCCTGGAGGAGGAACGACCAACCTAACTCCGGAAACAGGTGGTGTCAATATCGCCACCGGTCCGGGCAGGGGAATCGGTCGCAGGTTCCGGGGCGCCGGTGGATAGGATCGCGACCGTGAGTGCACGGAAGCCGCCCGAACGCGTGGCGATCACCCTGAGGTTCGCGCCGCGGACCCACCGGATCATCAAGGCCATCGCCGAGCAGGAGGGGCAGCCGATGAGCCAGTGGATCCGCGAGGCGCTGCTGCTGCGCGTGGGCTACGTCATCGGCGTCGAGCAGGGGCGCCTCCCGGCGCAGCCGACACCCGAGGAGCTCGAGGCGATGCGCGAGGCCGTGCGGGAGATCCTCGGCGAGTGGCGCGAGGACGCCTGAGTCGGGGCGCCGCCGCTACCCGCGCACCCAGGCGCCGCGGTGCTCGGCGTACATGTCCAGGACCCACCGGCCGCCGGGACGCCCGGTCAGCTCCTCGCGCAGCGGGACGAGCGCCGGCGCGATCGACACGGGCGCGTACGGACGCTGCGGCGGGGCGATCAGCGGCGTGAACAGCGCGGCGCCCGCGAGATCCGCGACGCCGAAGCGGTCGCCGACGAGATACCCCGACGGCCCGACCTCGGCCTCGAGCAGGTCCATCGTCTCGAGGATCGTCGCCCAGGCCGTCGCGGCGCCCTCCGCACTGGCGCCGTAGTCGGCCGCGACCGCCCGGCGCGTCACGGGCGCGGTGGCGCGCATCAGCCGCTCCCGGCCGGGGCTGGGCTCGGTGAACAGCGCCGCGGCCGTCGCGTCGGTGTCCGGCAGCGTGTGAAACCACATCAGGCGCCTGACGGCCGGAGCGAGCTCCTCGTCGAAGCGGTCCTCGAGCGCGAGCGCCCGCTCACGGTCCGCCGGGTCGTCGGGGTAGAGCGGCGGGAAATTGGCGCTGCCGCCTTCGGCCAGGGCCACGACCTTCTTCGCCAGGTCTTC
>DAIPYF010000117.1:2166-8604 GCA_036782855.1 Solirubrobacteraceae bacterium | reverse complement strand
ATGGCCGACCGGCCGCCACGCATCCTGCTCGTCGACGACGAGGAGTCGATCCGCGCGCTCCTCTCGTTCCCGCTGCGCAAGGACGGGTACGAGGTGATCACCGCGGAGAACGGCCAGGAGGCGCTCGACCGCTTCCGCGAGACGACCTTCGACCTCGTCGTCCTCGACGTGATGATGCCCCTGGTGGACGGCCTGGAGGTCTGCCGCATGCTGCGCGCCCGCAGCACCGTCCCGATCATCATGCTGACCGCGAAGACCGAGGAGGTCGACAAGATCGTCGGCCTCGAGCTGGGCGCCGACGACTACATCACCAAGCCGTTCTCCGTGCGCGAGTTCCGCAGCCGGGTGAAGGCGTCCCTGCGGCGCGCGTCGATGGTCCGCGACGAGAGCCCGGACGGGCAGATGCCGCTGGAGATCCGCGAGCTGCGCATCGAGCCGGCGCGCCGCGCGGTGCGCGTGCGCGGGTCCGAGGTCGCGCTGACGTTCGTGGAGTTCGAGATCCTCGCGGCGCTCGCAGGGTCCCCGGGCCGGGTCTGGACGCGTGAGCAGCTGCTCACGCGCGTCTGGGGCGACAGCGCCTACCGCGACCCGCGGACCGTGGACGTGCACATCCGCCATCTGCGCGAGAAGCTCGAGCTCGATTCCCGCCGGCCGGAATACCTCTTCACCGTCCGCGGCGTGGGCTACCGCTTCCGTGACGCGGACGACGCCTGAGGGCGTCCGCTCCGCCGCGCCCATGCGCTCCCTCGCCAACCGCCTCGCGCTCATCTTCTTCCTCATCACGCTGGGGGCGATGGCGATCGTGTACGTGGGCGTCGTCCCGAACCTGCAGTCGAGCCTCGTCAGCGACCGCAGCGACCGGCTGGACCGCGCGGCCCGGCGCACGACGCCGCCGATCGCCGCCGCGATCGACTCCAACGCCCCGGTCGCCGAGGTGGACCGCCTCGTCCGGCAGGCGGCTGACGAGGCGAACGCCCGCGTGACGCTGCTCGGGATCAACCGCGGGAGCTTCGGCGCCCAGCCGTTCGTGAAGTCCGACTCCAACGCGAACGCCGACATCCGCGACCTCGAGTTCCCGGCGGTCGCCGCCGCGGTGCAGAGCGGGGCGGCGGCGCGCGCGACGGAGTCCGGGCGCGACGGGCGCATCGTCGAGGTTGCACTGCCGCTGTTCTTCGTCGACCCGGAGTCGGGACGCCGGCTGCTCGGCTCCGTCGCCGTGTACTCCGCGCCGCTCGAGGACGTCGAGGCGAACGTCGACCTCGTCCGCAACCGCATCCTGATCGCGGGCCTGCTCGCGCTCGCCGCGGCCGTCCTCGCCGGCTATCTCGTCGCGCAGGGCCTCGGCCGGCGCGTCGCGCGCATGGAGGACGTCGCGCGCCGCGTGAGCACCGGGGACTTCTCGGCCCGCTTCCCGGTCGAGCGCGACGACGAGCTCGGCCGTCTCGCCGCGGCGCTCGACGCGATGCAGCGCCAGCTCGCGGAGCTCGACACCGCGCGGCGCGGGTTCATCGCGACGGCCTCGCACGAGCTGCGCACGCCGATCTTCTCGCTCGGGGGATTTCTCGAGCTGCTGGAGGACGAGGAGCTCGACGAGGAGACGCGTGCCGGGTTCATGGACCAGCTGCGCCGGCAGGTCGACCGGCTCGGGAAGCTCACGACCGACCTCCTCGACCTCTCGCGGCTCGAGGCCGGGCCGATCGAGCTGCGCGAGGAGGAGACCGACGTCGCGCGCCTCGCGGAGACCGTCGCCGCGGAGTTCGTGCCCGCGCTGGCGGCGCACGAGTCCGAGCTGGAGCTGCGCCTCGGGGACGCGCCGCTCCAGGTGGTGTGCGACTCCGAGCGCGTGGCCCAGGTGCTCCGCATCCTGCTCGACAACGCGGTCGCCCACACGCGGGACGGCACCGCCATCCGGCTCGAGGCGGAGTCCGGTGACGACGGCGTGCGCATCGCCGTGACCGACCACGGCACCGGGATCCCGCGGGCGGAGCTGCGCCGCGTCTTCGAGCCGTTCTACACCTCCGACGGACGCCGGGGGTCGGGACTCGGGCTCGCCATCGCCCGCGAGCTCTCCGAGCGCATGGGCGGCCGGCTGACCGCGGAGAGCGTCCCCGGGCGCACGACGTTCGCGCTCACGCTGCGCGCCTGAGGCGTTCGTCCGGGCGCCGCCACCGCGCCCGGTAGCCTGCTGCGCGTGCTGCAACCCGTCCACGTCGCGCACAAGTCGCTGACCGACTACACGCACCTGGCGGGGCGCGACCTGATCGAGGAGGTGCGTGCGCTCGCCGAGCCCCTGAAGGGCCTGCGCGTGTCGCACATCTCGGCGACGGCGTTCGGCGGCGGGGTGAGCGAACTGCTCTACACGCTCGTGCCGCTCATGCGCGACGTCGGGCTGGACGCCGACTGGCACGTCATCTACGGGCGCGAGGAGTTCTTCCACGCGACGAAGCAGATGCACAACGCCCTCCAGGGCGACCCGCAGGACCTCACCGAGGAGCAGTGGGCGATCTGGCTCGGCTACAACGAGCTCAACGCCCAGCAGCTCCACGACGACCTCGACGTCTGCTTCGTCCACGACCCGCAGCCCGCAGCGCTCATGGGCCTTGCGCGGGAGAAGGCGCGCGGCTGGCTGTGGCGCTGCCACATCGACCTCTCGACGCCGAACCCGGCGACGATCGAGCGCCTGCTGCCGTACGTGCGCGACTACCCGCACTCGGTCTTCCACCTCGCCGACTACGTCCCGGAGGGCATGGGCGGCACGGTCCACCTCGTCCCGCCGGCGATCGACCCGCTGGCACCGAAGAACATGGCGCTCTCGCCCGAGGACGCCTCCTACGTCTGTCAGCAGTTCGGCGTGGACGTCGACCGCCCGCTGCTGCTGCAGGTCTCGCGCTTCGATCCGTGGAAGGACCCGATCGGCGTGATCGACGCCTACCGCGCAGTGAAGGAGGAGATCCCGGAGGTCCAGCTGGCGCTCGTCGGCTCGATGGCGACCGACGACCCCGAGGGCTGGGAGTTCTTCAACGCCACCCTGTCGCACGCCGACGGGGACGAGGACATCAAGATCCTCAACAACTTCAACGGCGTCGGCTCGATCGAGGTCAATGCGTTCCAGGCGCATGCGGATGTCGTGATCCAGAAGTCCACGCGCGAGGGGTTCGGCCTCACGGTCACCGAGGCGCTGTGGAAGAGCCGCCCGTTCATCGGCGGGAACGTCGGCGGGATCCCGCTGCAGATCACCGACGGCGAGACCGGGTTCCTCGTGGACAGCCCCGAGCAGTGCGCCCAGCGCTGCCTGGAGCTGCTCGCCGATCCGGAGCTCGCGCGGCAGCTCGGACGGGCGGGCAAGGAGCACGCGCGCCGGCACTTCCTCTCGCCGCGGTACCTGCGCGACTACCTGCGCGTGTTCAGCACGATGGCCGACGAGGCGTAGTCTGTCGGACATGCCCGGCTCCGGCGACGCCCCGTTCGTCCTCGTCTCCAATCGAGGCCCGGTGACGTTCGAGGACGACGGCTCGGTCCGCCGCGGCACCGGCGGCCTCGTCACGGCACTCACGGGCCTGGCGTCGCACCGCCACGCGGTCTGGGTCGCGAGCGCCATGACCGAGGCGGACGCCGAGCGCTCGCGCGAGGCCGGCGAGCGGCCCTTCTCGGTGCGGTCCCCGAACGGCGGCGAGTATCTCGTGCGACTGGTCGCCAGCGACCCGGTCGCCTACGACCGCTTCTACAACGTCTTCGCGAACCCGATGCTGTGGTTCATCCAGCACTACCTCTGGGACCTGTCGAACGCGCCGGACGTCCGCCGCAACGAGGTCGAGGCGTTCGAGTACGGCTACAACGTCGTCAACGAGGACCTCGCGCAGGCGGTTCTGGAGGAGGTCGACGGGCGCCCCGAGCCGGTGGTGATGGTTCACGACTACCACCTGTACACGCTCCCGGCCCTGCTGCGCCGCGCGCGGCCGGACATGTTCCTGCACCACTTCATCCACATCCCGTGGACGCAGTCGGACTCGTGGCGGGTGCTGCCGAACCGCATCCGCGAGGAGCTCTTCCACGGGCTGCTCGCGAACGACATCATCGGCTTCCACACCCAGGCATACCGCCGCAACTTCCTGCAGTGCTGCCGCGACCTGCTCGACCTCGACGTGGACTTCGACCGGGGCGTCGTGCACCACGAGGGGCGCGAGGTCTGGGCGCGGAGCTACCCGCTCCCGATCGACGCGCCGGCGACGATGAACGTCGCGGCGTCCGAGCGCACGCGCGCCTTCGAGGACGAGCTGCTGCGGCGCCGGCGCGAGTTCCTGATCCTGCGCGTCGACCGCGCCGACCTGTCGAAGAACGTCCTGCGCGGGTTCACCGCATTCGACCTGTTCCTCGACCAGCACCCGGAGTTCCGTGAGCGGGTGACGTTCGTCGCCCAGCTCATGCCCTCGCGAACGGACGTGCCCGAGTATGCGGAGTACCTGGAGCGGATCGAGGCGCTGGTCGCGGTGGTCAACCACCGCCACGGCACGCCGGACTGGATGCCGATCAACCTCAAGCTCCGCGACGACCTCGAGGAGGCCGTCGCCTCCTACAAGCACTACGACGTGCTGCTCGTGAACGCGATGTTCGACGGCATGAACCTCGTCGCGAAGGAGGGCCCGCTCGTCAACGAGCGGGGCGGCGTCTCCATCCTCTCCGAGAACACCGGCGCCCACGAGGAGCTCGGGGAGTTCGCGCTGAGCGTCAACCCGTTCGACATCCAGGAGCTCGCGGACTCGATCCACGCCGCGCTGACGATGCCCGACGACGAGCGCCGCCGCCGGATCGACGGCCTCAAGGGCATCGTGACGAGCCGGACCCCGGGCGACTGGGTCGACGACCAGCTCGAGGACATCCGCCGCAAGGCGGGGACCCCCGCGCCGTAACCGCTGCGGCTACGGCCAGCCGAACTCCCGCGCGGGCGCGATCGCCGGCGTGGAGGCGGGCGCCGCGGGCGAGGTTGGCACGGCGACGCGGGGCGGCCGCGGGGACGCCGGGCGTGCGGCCGGCGCCGACCGGTGGGCGCGGGGCCGCGAGCGGGGCCGCGAGCGCGGTCGCGCGCGGGGCCGGGGCGCTGCGCGGGGCCGGATCGCGCGCTGCGGGACGACCGGCCCGGGAGCGCCCCCGGCCGGCGGGAGGGCCGGCCGGGGGCGTGGGTCGGGGACCTGCGGAGCCGCCGGGCGCATGCTCGGCCAGAGGGCCACGAGCACGATCGCCACCGTCACGAGGCCGAGGGGCAGGAGGGCGCGGGCGCGCCGAGCCGTTCCCGGCGGTCCGGTCGGAGGGAGGTCCACGCGGTGCCTAGGCGACGAACGAGCGCGATCTCCCCCCTGCTACCGTTCTGCGCCGATCATGGCCGAGAACGCACCCACGTACGACCTCATGTTGCTGCTCGATCCGAAGGCGGACGACGCCACCCGGGCGAAGATCCGCGAGGACGCGCGCGCCATGATCACCGCCTCGGGCACCCTCGGGGTGACCCAGGAATACGGTCGCCGGCCGCTCGCATTCGAGATCGACCACGACAAGGAGGCCGACTACGACCTCCTGCAGTTCCAGGGTCCCCGTGAGCTGCTCGAGCAGCTCCAGCGCACGCTGAAGATCACCGACGGCGTCGTGCGGTTCCGCATCATCAAGCTCCGCGACGGCACCCCGGCCGCTCCGGACCTGCGCCAGTCGGCACAGGCCTCCGAGCAGCCGAGCTAGCCGAGCGACGCGGCCGAGCCGGTCGCCGAGCCCGCCGCGGGCTGACCGGCACCCTCCGGCCCCGCAACACGTGCTGTCAGACCCGCGCTTCGCCGCGCGACTGCGCAAATAGCGCACTCAACCGCGCGCGAACCCCCGATCTCGGCCGGACCCCGGTCTAGACTCGCCGCACATCGAAAGATCGAGACGACGCGACATCGTTCGCCCCCGAAAGGAGCACGGCCCATGGCCGCCTCGAACATCAACCGGGTGATCATCACCGGGAACCTGACCGCCGATCCGGAGCTCCGCTCGCTCCCGAGCGGCACATCCGTCTGCAAGCTGCGGGTGGCCGTGAACACGCGCCGCAAGGACGGCGCGTCCGGCGAGTGGGTCGACAAGCCCAACTACTTCGACGTGACCGTCTGGGGCGCCCAGGGCGAGAACTGCGCGCGCTACCTCACGAAGGGCCGCGGCGTCGCGCTCGACGGGCGCCTGGAGTGGCGTGAGTGGGAGGGCGAGAACGGCAAGCGCTCCGCGATCGACATCATCGCCGACACCGTGCAGTTCCTCGGCGGCGGCCAGGGCGAGGGCGGCGCACCCGGCGGTGGCCAGCAGGCCCGCCAGTTCACCCCGCAGTCCGACGTCCCCGTGGACACGAGCGACTTCGCCACCGCGCCGGCGGGTGCCTCCGCACCCTCCGCAGCCGACATTCCGCTCTAGATAATGCCC
>DAIPYF010000117.1:0-2156 GCA_036782855.1 Solirubrobacteraceae bacterium | reverse complement strand
CCGTTCAAGGAACCGCCCCCCCGGCAGGCCCCCCCCCGCCGCAGGCGGGGGCTGATGCAGTCTCAGCAGGCCACCGCAAACGCCCCAGAACCCCTGACAGACCGGGCGAATCCCGTTCCGTCTACACTGTGTGCTTCGCGCGCCATCCGGCGCGCGTTTCTCACGCCGTAGGACAAGGATCACCGTGGCAAAGCAGCGTACGAAGCCGACCCGCAAGCGGGACACGAAGAAGGGCGGCCCCGGAAGCGGGCGCCGGAAGCCCTGCCTGTTCTGCAAGGACAAGATCGAGCACGTCGACTACAAGGACGTGAACACGCTCTCGCGCTTCACCTCCGAGCGCGGCAAGATCCGCTCGCGCCGGATCACGGGCCTGTGCCGCCGCCACCAGAGCCAGGTCGCCAACGCCGTCAAGCGCGCCCGCGAGCTCGCCCTGATGCCGTATGCCGCCGAGCCCGCCAACGAGGGCGTTCGCGGCCGTCGCGACCGCGACCGGGACCGCGACTGATGCCGTCGGCGATCCTCCTCCAGGACGTCGAGAACCTCGGCTCCAAGGGTGCCGTCGTCGACGTCAGCAAGGGCTACCTGCGGAACTTTCTCGTCCCGCGCAAGCTCGCCGAGCCGGCCACCAAGGGCGGCCTCGCCGCCGCTGCGGCGAACGCCGAGGCGGACGAGCGCGCGCAGGAGCACCTCGCCGCGCAGTCCGGCGAACTCGCCGAGCTGCTCGCGAAGACGGTGCTCACGGTCGCCCGCCAGGCCGGCGACGACGGGCGCCTCTTCGGGTCGGTCACGAACGCCGACATCGCCGAGGCGATCAAGGAGGCCCGCGGGGTCGACGTCGATCGCCGCAAGATCGCGCTCGAGGAGCCGATCAAGCACGTCGGGACGTACGTCGTCGAGCTCGAGCTCGACGGTGGCGTGGCCGCCAGCGTGAAGACGATGGTCGTCGCGCAGTAGCGCGAGCGGCCGACGCCTCCGCGCACCGTCACACCCCGTCTGTTGCGGACCAAGGAATTGTGTCCGCATTTGCGGCAACGGTCCGTGCGTGACGACCAGCGCCGTTGCTAGCTTCGATCGTCGGATGACGATGGCTCCAGCGCAACCCGGTTCGACGGGCGCACCCGCACCGGCGGGCGCCACGCCGCCGCACTCGATCGAGGCCGAGCAGGCCGTCCTCGGCGCGGTCATGCTCTCCGAGAAGGCGCACTACGCGTTCATCGTCGAGCAGGACCTCAAGCCCGAGGACTTCTACCGCGCTCGCCATCGCATCACCTTCGAGGTGATGTCGGACCTGTTCGACGAGGGCGTCGACCTGGACGTGCTCAGCGTCACCGAGGAGCTGAAGGCGCGCGGCAAGCTCGAGGAGGCCGGCGGCGCCGGCGAGATCGCCGGGCTCACCGCCGCCGTGCCCGCCGTGGGGAACCTGCGCCGCTACGCGGAGATCGTCAAGGAGCTCGCGCATCTGCGCCGCCTGCTCGACGCCTCCTACCGCATCCAGTCGAGCGTCTTCGCCCGCGAGGGCGAGCCCGGCGACATCGTGGACGACGCCGAACGGGCGATCCTCGACATCCGCATGGGCGGGGACGGCAAGGACTTCAAGCCCGTCGGCACCGTGCTCGAAGAGGAGATCACGCGCTGGCAGAAGCTCTCCGAGAGCGGCCAGAGCATCACGGGCGTGCGCTCCGGCTTCGAGGACCTCGACACCATCACGGGCGGCTTCCAGCCGGGCAACCTCATCATCCTCGCCGCGCGCCCGTCGATGGGCAAGTCCGCCCTGGTCACGAACATCGCCGAGAACGTCGCGCTGGACAAGCGCGACCCGCGGCCCGTCGCGCTGTTCTCGCTCGAGATGTCCGAAGGCGAGCTCGCCCAGCGCTTCGTCGCCTCGCAGGCGTCGATCAAGGGCGACGACCTGCGCAAGGGCAAGGTCAAGCCGGAGCTGTGGAAGCGGGTCCTGAACGCCGCCGGCGAGTACGACCGCTCGAAGCTCTACATCGACGACTCCTCCGACATCAGCCTGCTCGACATCCGCGCCAAGGCGCGCCGGCTGCACCAGAGCTTCCACGACGTCGGCGGCCTGGGCCTCATCATCATCGACTACCTGCAGCTCATGCGGGCGGACACGCGCTACGACAGCCGCGTGCAGCAGGTCGGCGAGA
>DAIPYF010000116.1:0-8645 GCA_036782855.1 Solirubrobacteraceae bacterium | reverse complement strand
GCGAGCCCGCGCAGGTCGGGGTCCAGGTGCCCGCACAGGACGTCGCGCAGCAGCGCGCGCAGGTGGCCGGACAGCTCCGCCGTGAGCGGCTCGAGCTGCGGGTCGACGGACAGGCCGGCGATGACGCCGCGCTCGACCGACACCGCGTGCTCCACCCGTTCGGCGATCCGCGCGCGGTCGTGCGGCTCGGCGCACAGGGCGCCCAGACGGGTCGCGAGCATCCCGGACGCCGGGCCCTCGGGCTCGAGCAGCGCCCGCAGGGCGAGCAGGAGGTCCGACAGCGCCTCGGCGGCCGCCGGCCGCTCGCACGCCAGCTCGTAGCGGCGCAGAGCCCAGGCGATCTGCCCGTGCCGCGGGGTGCGGCGGGCGATCAGGCTGAGAAACGCGCGCAGCTCGTCCTCCTGGTCGGGCGCGACGGGCAGCTCGCCTGCGGCGACCGACGCGACGCCGAGCGCGAACGGCTGCCACGTGCCACCGCCGGTGCGCGTCCAGGCGAGCGGGCCGAAGGCCGGGCGCGCGCCGTCGTAGAGATGCAGGCCCACGAGCAGGCGGCGCAGGCGCACGCGCGCGTGCCCGAGCGGCGACTCGTCACCCGGGGCGGGCTCCCAGCGCAGCACGGCGAGCGCCTGCGGGCCGCCGTCGCCGCGCGACCAGCGTGCCTCCTCGGGCGCCTCGGCGAAGGCCTCGCCGCGGACGAGGGTCAGGCCGTCCCCGATCGCGACCTCGTCGGATGCCAGGTCCAGGCCGATGACGGGGACGACGACGACCGTCTCCACACGCCCGTCCCCGACCGCGCGCTCGAGGTCGCGGAACGCGCCGTCGAAGCGCTCCTCGGAGAACACGAAGTCGCTGGAGTCCTGGAACACCCGTGCCAGGAAGCAGTGGAGCGCCGCGTCGGCGCGCTCGCGGCCGGCGGGCGGCGCGTGCACGCCCTGGGCGTCGAGCCAGGCCTCCAGGTGCCCCGTCGCGACGAGCGCGTGTGCGGCCGGCAGATAGCTCGGGAGCCGCGCGAGTCCGCCGCTGCGCTGGAGGATGAACTCCGCGGTGAGCGGGCGATAGCAGTACAGCGGGCTGTCGCGGCGCCCCCCCTCGACCACCTCGAACGGCACCTCGTGACCCTCGTGGGTGTCGGCCGCGAGCTGCAGGGCTGCGTCGCTGCAGAACTCGTGCAGGGCGGTGCGGAGCTGACGAAGGCGCATGAGAGGGCGGTTCGTCGCCGGCGCGCGTGATTCCTTCCGCGCACCGGCGCTTGCAGGAGCCGGGGCGCTGCAGGTTCGCCGCAGGATCCCGTCGCCGAAGCGGTGCAGGGGCGCCCTGCGCGCCCGCGGATCTGGACGCCCGCCGATGGCAGCCACGTGCCGCCCATGACGCCCCGTCGCCCCCGTGCCGCCATCCTCCTGCCCGTCGTGATCGCGGCGTTCGCGGCGATCGGCCCGCCCGCGGCCGCCTCCACGGGCGGCGCGGAGTACGGCCAGTCGAGCCAGGCGCCCGTCCCGGTGCCCGCTCCGGCCCCGAGCCCCGGCGGCATCGACCCCTCGCAGCCGTTGCCGGCCCCCGCCCCCGGAACCCCCGTCGCGCCTCCGCAGCCCGGGCAGGTCGCCCGCGTCCTGCCGAGCGGCATGGCCGTGGCCCCCGCGGGAGCCCCCGCCGTCGTCCAGCAGATCATCGCCGCCGGCAACCGCATCGCCCGCACGCGGTACGTCTGGGGCGGCGGGCACCGGCGCTGGGACGACCGCGGCTATGACTGCTCGGGCTCGGTGAGCTACGCGCTCCACGGCGCGGGCCTGCTCGGCGCGCCGCTCGTCAGCGGCGATCTCGCCCGCTGGGGCGATGCCGGTCCCGGCCAGTGGGTGACGATCCACGCGAACGCCGGGCACGTCTACATGGTCGTCGCGGGCCTGCGGTTCGACACGTCCGGGCAGCGCAGGGCCGGCAGCCGCTGGCAGACGGCACGCCGCTCGGGACGCGGCTTCAAGGTGCGCCATCCCGCCGGCCTGTGAGCCGGCATCGGGTGCGAGTGAGTCTCATCTGCGGCGCCTTGGCGCCGGCCGCTGCGGCGCGTACGGTCGGTCGATGACCTCCTCCGAGCACCACATGCACGCGGGTGACCACGAGCACGTGCACGGGCCCGGCTGCGGGCACCAGGCGATCGTGCACGAGGGCCACCTCGACTTCCTCCACGACGGCCACCTGCACCACCCCCACGGCGGGCACGTGGACGACCACGTCATCGCGGTGGACGCCGAGCACCCGGACGCCTGCACCGGCGGTCACGCCTGCACCGGCCACGAGGCCGGCCACGTCCACGGCCCCGGCTGCGGGCACGAGCCGGTCCCGCACGGCGATCACCTCGACTACCTCGTCGGCGACCACCTGCACCATCAGCACGACGGCCACTGCGACGACCACGGCGTGCTCGTCCTCGCCTGACCGCTCGGCGCTAGCCTCCGTGGCGATGGCGCGCAGCACACACGCCGAGTCCTCCTGGGCGGCATCCGCCTCGGCCCGCCTGGCAGAGGCCGGCTACCGGCACGGGGGCGCGCGCGCAGCGGTCCTGCAGCAGCTCGACGACCAGGCGTGCGCGCTGACCGCGTACGACATCGAGGCCGCGCTGCGCGACCGCGGACGGGCGGTCGGCCGGGCGAGCGTCTACCGCGTCCTCGAGGAGCTGCACGAGCTCGGGCTCGTGACGAAGGTCGAACTCGGGCAGGGCCAGGCGCGCTACGAGCCGGCGCGCGCCGAGCACCACCACCACCATCTCGTCTGCGACACCTGCGGCGACGTGGTGCCGTTCGACGATGAGCGGCTCGAGCGGGCCATCGCCACGCTCTCGAAGCGCGTGGACTTCGACGTCAGCGAGCACGAGATCGTGCTCCACGGCGCCTGCGCGAACTGCCGGGGCTGACCGCTCAGGCGGCCTGACGGCCGCACGCCGCGCAGCGGCCGTGGAGCACGACGTCGTGCTGCTGCACCTGCGCCCCGAGGCGGTCCGCCACGTGCTCGATCGCCCGCTCGAGCTCAGGGTCGTCGAACGCGACCGTCCGCCCGCACGCGTCGCAGACGACGTGGTGGTGGTGCGAGCCGTCCGCGTGGACCAGCTCCCAGCGCCGCTCCCCGTCCCCCAGGTCGAGCGCGTGCACGAGCCCGGCGTCCTGCAGCGCGGCGAGCGCCCGGTAGACGCTCGCGGTGCCGACGGCCCGCCCGCCCGCGCGCAGCTCGATGCCGAGCTCCGCGGCCGTGCAGCATCCCTCGTCGAACGCGAGCCGCTCGATCACCGCGCTGCGCGCGCCCCCGGCACGGTGCCCCCGGGCGGCCAGTTCCCGGTAGGCGCGCTCGGCCCACGCCCGACCGCGCTCGGTCATGCGCGGGCGGGGCCCGCGGCACGCGGGCCGCTCGCGTCTGCGATCACCCGGCCCACGAGGGCGAGCAGGTAGAGGGTCACCAGCGCGAGCGCGACGGAGGCGCCGGCCGCGACCTTCGCGTGGTAGGACAGGTAGAGGCCCGCGACCGAGGCCCCGGCGGCGACCGCGGTCGCGGTCGCCATCATCGGGACCATGCGCCGGGTGAGCAGGCGCGCCGTCGCCGCGGGTCCGACGAGCATCGCGACGACGAGCAGGTTGCCGAGCGCCTGCACGGCGACGAGCGTCGCGGCCGCGAGCAGGACCGCGAGGACCACGTCGAGGCCGGCGGGCGACCGGCCGAGCGCGCGGGCGTTCAGCCGGTCGAAGCCGACCGCGAGGAGGCTCGGGTGCAGCACGGTCAGGACCGCGAGCACCGCGACCGCCAGGCCGGCGGCGAGCGCGATGTCGAGGTCCGTGACGCCGAGCAGGTCGCCGAAGAGGATGCCGTTGAGGCCCGCAGGCACGTCCGGGGCGAGGCCGAGCAGCACCCCGAGCCCGAAGAGCGAGGTGATCACGACCGACACCGCAACGTCGCCGTCGAGCCGCGGGATGCGACCGACGAGCGCGATCAGCACCGCACCGACGAGCAGTCCGGCCGCCCCGCCGAGCAGCAGCGGGATCCCCAGCAGCGCGGCCGCGACGAGGCCGGGCAGCATCGCGTGTGCCAGGGACTCGGCGCTGTAGGAGCGGCCGGAGAGGACGATCCAGCATCCGAGCGCGCCCGACACGATGCCGAGCAGCGTCAGCTCGACGAGGCCGCGGAGGACGATCCGCTGGGCGAGCGGGTCGGTGAGCCACTCGATCATGGCCGCTCGTGCTCGTGCGCGTCGTGGGCGTGATGGTGGGGCGGCAGCACCGTCCGGCCGCTGCCGTCCACCAGCGGCACGAGCGCCGTGCCGTACGTGCGCTCGACCACCTCGAGGGTCAGGGCGCTGGCCGGCGGGCCGAAGGCGATCTGCACGCGGTTGAGGCACAGCACGAGGTCCCAGGCGCGAGCCTGCTCGATGTCGTGGGTCGCCATCAGGAGTCCGCGCCCCTCCCCGGCGAGCTCGTTCAGCAGCGCGTCGAGCCGCTCGGCGCTCGGCGCGTCCAGACCCGAGAAGGGCTCGTCCAGCAGCACCAGCGGCGCGTCCTGCACGAGCGCGCGGGCGACGAGCACGCGCTGGCGCTGGCCGCCGGAGAGGTCACCGAACGTCGCGTTCGCAAGGTCGCCGAGCCCGACGCGCCGGAGCGCCTCGCGCGCGAGGTCCCGGTCGGCGCGGGACGGGCGCCGCCACCACGGCATCCGCGACACGGCGCCCATCAGCGCGACGTCGAGGGCGCTCACCGGGTAGTCGAGGCGCGAGCGTTCGGTCTGCGGGACGAGCGCGACCCGCCCCGCGGGCACGGCGAGCCGGCCGGACGACGGGCTCAGCTCGCCCGTGAGCAGCCGGAACAGGGTCGTCTTGCCGCCACCGTTGGGGCCGAGCACGGCGACGCGCTCGCCGGCGCGCACGGCGAACGTCAGGCTCGCGACCGCCGGCATCGCCGCCCCCGGGTAGGAGGCGGCGACGTCGTCGACGTCGGCCAGCACCGCGCCGTTCAGGCCGGGATCTTGCACGTCTCCTTCCCGCCGGTCATTCCCTCGACCATGGCGGTGGCGTTCGCGGCGGTCGCGCCGAGGATCGTGCCCTCGGGCGTGTCCGCCGCGCCGAGGGTGTCGCCGTAGAGCGCCCGGTCGGAGCTCACGCCCGTGTCGTCGGCGAGTCGCTCGGCGAGCTTGGCGTTCAGCGAGCTCTCGGGGAACACGGCCTGCACCTTCTCATCCTTGATCGTCCGCTCGAGCTCTGCGAGATCGCCGGCGGACGGCTGGCCCTGGGTGGTCGTCGCCGGGAAGACCGCGCCGACGGACTCCACGCCGTACCGCTCGGTGAAGTACACGAAGGCGTCGTGGTCGGTCACGATCTTGCGGTCGGCCTTCGGAACCTGGTCCAGGCACGCGCGGATCGCCTCGTCCACGGCCGTGACCTTGGCGCGATACGCGTCGGCATTCGCCGAGATCTCCGCCTTCGCGTCCGGGTTGGCCGCGATCAGCGCCCCCTCCACGACGGTCGCGGCGGCGGCGACGTTCGTCGGGTCGTGCCACCAGTGGGGGTCGGTGTCGCCCTCCTCGGCGTCCGCCGCCGGGTGGGTGACGGGGAGTCCGGCCGAGAGGTCGACGACCTGCGCCTCGGTCCCGGAGTCCTTCACGAGATCGGCGGACCACGCGTCGAGCTCGAGACCGCTCGTGAACACGACGCGCGCATCGGCCACGGCAGCGACGTCCTGCGGTCGCGGCTCGTAGTCGTGCGCCTCGGAGTTCGCCTTGAGGATCTGCTCGACGGCGACGGTGTCGCCGCCGACCTGGCGCACGAGGTCGCCGACCTGCGTCGTCGTGGCCGCGACCGTCACCTGCGGGGCGTCACCCGACGACGTCGCCGCGCCGTCCTCGTCCGTGCCGCACCCGGCGACGCCGAGCGCGGCGAGGGCCACGAGCGCGACGGCGGCGGATGCGACGCGCGGACGGCGGCGGACGACGACGCGAACGACCGCGACGAGCGCGAACACGGCGCCGGCGAGCACCGCGATCGCGGCACCCGGCGGGACGTTGAGCTGATAGGCGAGCCACATGCCGAAGACTCCTTCTGCCGCGGCCAGCGCGACGGTTGAGAACTGCCAGGTGCGAAGACGGTCGGTGATCAGGCGGGTCGTCGCGGCGGGAGCGACGAGGATCGCCGTGGCGAGCAGAGCGCCCGTCGCGGCGAGCACGGCGACCGCCGCCAGGGCGATGAGGACGATCAGGCCGGCGTCCGCGGCGCGGCCGGCAGGACGCGACCCGTCCTCGCCGGTGAACCCGGTCGCCAGCCAGCGCGGACCGACGACGGCCGACGCGACCACCGCGACGAGCGCGACGGCCAGCGCGAGCGCGAGGTCGCCGCCGTCGATCGTCAGCAGGCTCCCGAACAGGAGCCGGTCGACGCTCGCCTGCGAGGCGAAGACGTCGCTGGCGAGCACCACCCCGAGCGCGAGCGACCCGGCGAGCACGAGCGCCGTGAGGCTGTCGGTGCCGACGCCCCGTCGCCGTGCCGCGAGGCCGACCAGCCCCGCGGCGACCAGGGCGGCCCCGAATGCCCCGAGGGGCGCCGCGAACCCGAGCCCGTCCGCCAGCACCAGCCCCGGGAACGTGGCCGTCCCGACGGCGTGGGCGAAGAACGCCATGCCGCGCAGGACGATCCAGGTGCCCAGGAACCCCGCGACGAGCGCAAGGACGAGCACTTCGAGCAGGCCGCGCTGGAAGAACGGCAGGGAGAACGGGTCGAGCACGTCGGCAAGTCTACTGGAATGAGAATCGTTCTCGGCATTGCCTTCGTCCCGCGGGCATGCGCCGGACATCAGCCGCCCCTCCTCCTCCCCCGCCGCTCGCCCTCCTGCACGTCGATGACGTACGGGGGCGGCGTCATGCAGAGGTCTCCGCGTGATCGTGCTCGGGGACCCAGACGGGAAACGGATCCGGGAACGCGCGCCAGCGCTCCTCCCCGACAGCGAGCTCGGCGTCGGTGAGCAGTGCCGCATCGAGTCGCTCGGCGATGCCGTCCTCGTCGAGCCCGTCGCCGATGAACACGAGCTCCTGCCGGCAGTCGCCGTAGGGCTCCTGCCAGAACGGGTCGATGTGCTCGGCCGCGATCTCCGGAGGAGGCCACAGGTCCCGCGGAGTGCACGCCCACCAAGCGCCGGCCGCCTGCAGCGTGAGCACCCGGCCCGCCTGCGACCATGCGCCGGCGAGCGCCGGGCGGGTCGCGAGCCAGAAGAAGCCCTTCGCCCGCAGCACGCCCTCCCAGTCCGCGTTGGCCGCCGTCCACAGCCGCTCGGGGTGAAACGGGCGCCGGGCGCGGTAGACGAACGTCCCGATCCCGTACTCCTCGGTCTCCGGCAGCTCCTCCCCGCGCAGCGTCTGCAGCCAGCCGGGCGCCTGCGCCGCCGCGTCGAAGCTGAACCGGCCCGTGCCGACGATCTCCTCCAGCGGCACGCGCCCGTGCTCGGCGCGCACGATCTGCGCGCGCGGGTTGAGCGTGCGCGCGACCGCCTCCAGGCGCCGGAGGTCCTCCTCGTCGGTGACGAGATCGGTCTTGTTGAGCACCAGGACGTCGGCGAACTCGACCTGCTCGACGAGTAGGTCGACGATCGCCCGCTCATCCTCGTCGGAGAGCCCGAGTCCGCGGCTCGTGAGGTCGTCCACGCCGTCGCACTCCTCGAGGAACGTCGAGGCGTCGACGACCGTGACCATCGTGTCGAGCCGGGCGACGTCGGACAGGCTGCGCCCGTGCTCGTCCTGGAACGTGAACGTCTCGGCGACGGGCATGGGCTCGGAGATGCCCGTGGACTCGATCAGCAGGTGGTCGAAGCGCCGCTCGCGGGCGAGCCGCCCCACCTCGACGAGGAGGTCCTCGCGGAGCGTGCAGCAGATGCACCCGTTGCTCATCTCGACGAGCCGTTCCTCGACGTGATCGATCGACGCCTCACCGCCGACCACCAGCTGAGCGTCGACGTTCACCTCGCTCATGTCGTTGACGATCACGGCGACCCGGAGCCCTTCGCGGTTGTGCAGCACGTGTTCGAGGACCGTCGTCTTGCCGGCCCCCAGGAACCCCGAGAGGACGGTGACCGGCAGTGGTGCGGCGGTGGTCATGGGTGCTCCTCGTGGATCGGGTCGACGACGAGCACCAGGCGGGGCTCGTCGCTGTCGGGGGAGCGGTGGATGAGGCCACCGCCGGAGGGCCGGGCGCGGTCGCCCTTCAGCAGGGCGACCCAGCCGGCGGGAAGGCGCCGGATGCGCCCGGGGTCCGGGGCGATCGCCGCGTTGGCGCGCGCGAGCGGGCGGCGCCGCAGACCGAGCTCTGATCGGTCGCCGTCTCCGGCCCCCAGCCACTCGGTCCCGGGGCCCGCGTACGTGCACAGCAGCCTGACGGTCATCGCGTCCACGTGGAACAGCGGGCATGCCGCCCCGCGCGAGACCTGGACGCGCACCGTGACCCGCCGGACGCCCACGGTCTCCGCGAGCAGCCGCGCGAGACTCGCAGCATCGGCGGCGAGCATCCGCCGACCGGGAACGGCGGCGGGCCAGCGTTCCGCGATGAGCCGCTCGACACGATCGCCGTCCCCGTCGGCGTCGAGTGCCGCCCGCACCGTCCGCGGCCGGTCTGCCGCGAGCGCTTCGGCGTGGTGGGC
>DAIPYF010000115.1:0-8694 GCA_036782855.1 Solirubrobacteraceae bacterium | reverse complement strand
AGCGGGCGCAGATACGGGTCGATCTTCGCCATCAGGTCGCCCGGGAGGAAGCCCAGGCGCTCCCCCGCCTCGACCGCGGGGCGCGTCAGGATGATGCGGTTCACCTCGCGCCGCGACAGCGCCGCGGCGGCCATCGCGACCGCCAGGAACGTCTTGCCGGTGCCCGCCGGGCCGATGCCGAACGTCACCGTGTTGCGGCGGACCGAGTCGACGTAGAGCTTCTGGTTGACGGTCTTCGGCGCGACCTTGCGCGCGCGGTGGCGCCACACCACGTCCTCGAGGATCTCGGCCGGCGAGGTGTGCCGGTCGAGCGCGCCGGTGACGGCGGCGATCGTGCCGTCACCGAGCTCATGCCCCTGGTCGACGAGGTCCGACAGCTCGCGGACCACGAGCGCTGCGGCGGCGACCGCCTCCGCCTCACCATCGAGCGTGACGACGTTGCCGCGGAGCACCAGACCGCAGTCCACGTGCTCCTCCAGCTGGCGCAGGACGCTGTCGCCCGTTCCGGCAAGCGCCGCGGCCGTGTCGTTGGAAAGCTCGATCGTGCGTCGCATCAGCCGCTGAGCGCCTCCTGCACGAGCGCCGAGACGCGCTTGCCGTCCGCGCGGCCCGCGACCTGGGCCATCGCCGCCTTCATGACCTGCCCCATCTCCTTCGGCGACGTGGCGCCCGCGTCGGCGACGGCGCTCGCGACGATCGCGCGCAGCTCGTCGTCCCCGAGCTCGGCCGGCAGGTACGCCTCGATCACCGTGGCCTCCGCCTCCTCGCCCTCCGCCAGCTCCGGGCGGTCACCGTCGCGGAACGCCCGCGCGGACTCCAGGCGGCGCTTGCGCTCACGGCGCAGGACGGCCAGCTCGTCGCCGGCGCCCTCCTTGGCGTCCTTCTGCAGCTCCGAGAGCACCAGCCGGAGCGTGCCGACGCGATCCTTGTCCCCGGCCTTCATGGCCGTTGTGAGGTCCGTCTTGACCTGGTCGGTCACCGACATCTGCGATCCATCATAGGACGGCGCCCGGCGGCGCCCCCGGCACTACCCCCCGGCGTTGTCGGCGACGTACGTCGCGACGGCCGTGATCTCCTCGGGGCTCAGCTGCCCCTTGAAGGCCGGCATGCCCGCCTTGCCGTTCGTGACCCGGTCGACGGCGAGTGCCTCCGAGGGCTTGGTCTGGTCGAGGTTCGGCCCGACCTGCCCGGATGCGTCCGCCGCGGCGAGGGTGTGGCAGCCGGCGCAGTTCGCCGCGAAGATCGCCTTGCCGTCCGCGGACGCCGCCTCGGTCGTCTCCGCCTCGGTCGTGGTGGTGGCCTCGGTGGTCGTGGCCTGCGTCGTCGTCTTCGCGGCCTCGGTCGTGGTCCCGACGGCGTCCTGCACCTGCGCGTCGGTCGGGCCCTTGTCGTTGTCGCTCGCACAGGCGGTGAGCGCCAGCCCGGCGGCGAAGACGGCCGCGACGGCGGCGATGGTGCGGATCAGCTTGGTGGTCATCGTGCCTCGGGTTCGACGTGCAGCGGGACAGTCCTGCGATGTGCGGGACCTTACCGGTCGCCGGCCGCGTCGGTGGCCGCCGGGCGGGCCACGTCCCCGGACGCCCCGTGCCCGTTCCCCGCCGATCGCGCGCCGCGTGGGCGCCCCGAGTCGGCGAGCGACGGCGGGGGCCCGAGCCGCCCGAGCTCCGATGCGGCGCCGCCGCACAGGAGCTGCACGTTCCAGTCGATCAGGAGGCGCGCCTTGCGCTTGAGGCCCGGGAGCATCGCCAGGTGGTAGCTGCGTGCCAGGAACCAGGCCGGCAGGCCGCGCCAGCGGATGCCCATCGTGCTGGCGACCGCGTCACTCTTGCCCATGTCCACGAAGACGCCGCGCGTCTTGTAGCGAAAGCGGCGCACCTCGCCCGAGCCCAGCGACGCGGCGACGTTGCGTGCGACGAGCCGGCCCTGGCGGATCGCGTGCTGCGCGGTGGGCGGGCAGACGTTCCCCGGCCGCGCGGGGTCGTCCACCGCGGCGGCGTCGCCGATCGCCCACACGTTCTCGTGCCCGCTGCAGCGCAGGGTCCGGTCGACCGCCAGCCGCCCGCCCTCTCCCAGCTGCAGCCCGAGCTCGGCGATCACCGGGGTCGGGCGCACACCCGCGGTCCACACGACCGTGCGCGTCGGCACCGTCTCGCCGTCGGACAGCCGCGCCGTCGTCTCCGAGACCGCCTCGAGCGTGGTGCCCGTGCGGATCTCGATGCCGCGACGGCGCAGCTCGCCCGTCGCGAACCCCGCCAGCGACGGGGAGATCTCCGGCATCACGCGGTCGCGCGCCTCGACGAGGATCCAGCGCATGCCCTCGGTGCGGCAGCGCGGGTAGAGCTCGATGACGTCCGCGGCGAAGTCCTGGAGCTCGGCGAGCCCCTCGAGCCCCGCGTACCCCGCGCCGACGAACACGTAGGTCAGCCACGACCGCCGCTCGGCCGGATCGTCCAGGGTCTCTGCGATCTCCAGGGTGCGCAGCACGCCGTTGCGCAGGGCGATCGCCTCCGAGAGCGTGCGGAACCCGATGCCGTGCTCGGCCAGCCCCGGGATCGGCAGCAGGCGCGAGACGGAGCCGAGCGCCACGACGAGCTGGTCGTAGCGCAGGTCCTCTACCGCACCGTCGCTGCGGCGGATGCGCAGGACGGCCGCTCCGGGGTCGGCGCCCACGACGCGGCCGAGCTGCAGGTCGGTCCGCCGCAGCTCCTCACGCAGCGGGACGACGACGTGGCGGGGCTCGAGCGTCCCCGCCGCCGCGCCGGGCAGCAGCGGCGTGTACAGCATGAAGTTGTCCTCGCTGACGAGCGTGACGCGCGCGCTCTGGGCGGGAAGCACGCGCTCGAGGGTTCGCGCGGTGTAGAAGCCGCCGAACCCTCCTCCGGCGATGACGACGTTCCAGGCCATGGGGCGGCGGTCAGGCGGCGACCGGCGAGGCGCGCGGCGCCAGCACCCGCTCGAGGAACGCCAGCTGGTCGCCGACGGCGCGCTCGAACGCCTCGCCGAGATAGATGTCGAAGTGCCCGATCGGATAGCGGACGACCTCGCCCCGGGGCGCGTTCTGCGCCATCCGGACGGCCGGTCCGGGCGGCGTGGTCGCGTCGTCGTCGCAGACGCAGACGAGCACCGGGCACGCGACGCTCAGCGCATCCCTGACCGGTCGCCAGAGGCCGACGTGGAGCATCACGCGCGCCGCGACCTCGTTGCGCCAGCGCGAGTCCGCGCCGACGATCGCGTGGAAGCCGGGCTCGGCCTCGGGCGCCGTCATCACGGCATACCCGCCGGGCGGGCCCGCTGCGGCGACCGTCACCGGCGGGCGCCCGAAGGCGGCGCCGACCGCGTCGCGCAGCGCATCCACGGTCATCCGCGCGGAGGTGACCGGCGGAGCGCTGCGCAGCTGTGCGACGCCGTCGGCGAACGGCGCCTGCGCGATCACGGCCGCGATCTGCGCGTCACCGGAGGCGACCGTCACGACGTGGCCGCCGCTGAACGACGAGCCGAAGAGCGCGATGCGCTTCGGGTCGACCCACGGGACGCGGGTCGCAGCGCGGATCGCCGCGCGGTAGTCCTCCTGCTGGCCGCGGATGCTGATCACCTGGCGGGGCTCCCCGCCGCTGTCCCCGAACGCGCGGTAGTCGAACAGGAGGACCCCGAAGCCGGCGTCGGCGAACCGCTCGGCGTAGGGAGCGAGGCCGTCACGTCGCGTCGCGCTGAACCCGTGGGCCATCACGACGCACGGCACCGCCGCGTGATCGGCCTCCGCGGGCCGGTAGAGCCACGCGGCGACCGGCACGCCGGCGGAGTCGAACTGGAGGTCCTCGCGAACGTGGGGCATGACGCGGAAGCTACACCCTGCGATCCGCCCACAGCCGGGCGTGCGTACCACGACCATGGAGCTCTCCGGATCGGTCTGCCTCGTCACCGGCGCCTCGAGCGGGATCGGCGCCCAGACGGCGCGGCTGCTCGTCGCTCGCGGCGCGCGGGTCGCCGCGACCGCGCGGCGCGAGGACCTGCTCGACGCGCTCGGCGCCGCGAGCACACACGTCGCAGACCTGTCCGACCCGGCGGACGCGCTGCGCATGGCCGACGCGGTCCTCGGGCTGTACGGGCGCGTCGACGTCCTCGTGAACAACGCCGGCGTGCGCATCGACGCGCCGGTCGCCGAGGTCGGGCTCGAGGAGCTCGACGGCTCGTTCCAGGTCAACGCGCTCTCGCCGTTCGCGCTCGCGGGGCGGGTCGCCCCCGGGATGGTGGAGCGGGGAACGGGCGTGATCGCGTCGGTCGTCGCGCCGCAGGTCAGCGCCGGGCGCCGCGGGATGGGCGCCTACGCCGCGTCCAAGGCCGCGCTCGAGTCCTTCACCCAGACGCTGCGCCAGGAGGTCGGCGGCGGCACGGGCGTCGGGGTGTTCGCGTTCGACCCGGGCTGGGTCCGCACGGCGCTCGCACCCGACGGGCAGGACGAGCCGGCGGCGGCCGCCGCACGCCTGGTGGCGCACCTCGAGGCGGGGCGCAGCTCGCGCGAGATCCTCAGCTGACCACGCTCACGCGCGGCGCAGCAGCAGCGCGGCCCACTCCCCGCCGTGCCGGCGGTCGCTCTCGCGCAGCCCCATCGTCGCGGCGAACGCCGCCGCGACCTCGTCGGCCTCCTCGGCCAACAGGCCGCTCGCGATCAGCGCGTCCGGGACGACGCCGCCGGCGAACCCCGTGCGCGCGACCGTCAGCAGCAGCGGGCGCAGCAGGTTGGCCAGGACGGTCGGCGCCCCCGGTGCCGGGCCGTCGAACAGCAGGTCGAACCCGCGGGCCTCGACGGCCACCCCGTTCGCGTGCGCGTTCTCGCCCGTGGCCGCGACGCTCTCCGCCTCGTGGTCGACCCCCACGACGGGGGACCAGCCCAGTCGCGACGCGGCGATCGCCAGGACGCCCGAGCCGCAGCCGACGTCCACGCAGGCGCCGCCGGGCTCCAGCTCCAGCAGCAGCTCCAGGCACAGGCGCGTCGTGTGGTGGGCGCCGGTCCCGAACGCCTGCCCCGGGTCGATGACCAGTTCCTCGACCGCCTGCCCCCGGGTGTCGAGTGCCGGCTCCCACGGCGGCCGGTGACGACCTCCACGAGCGCCCCGCCGGCCGCCGCGCGCAGGTCGGGCAGTGCCGGGAGCTCTCCCGGGGCGCCGTACACGGCGTATTCGATCACCGCACCGCCGTCGAGCTCGCGTTCCTCGACGCCGGAGGGCGCGAGCTCCAGCAGCTCGGCGAGCGCGACCTCGGCGTCCTCGCGGCGGACCCGCAGCGCCAGACGGATCATCGCCGGCCGCCGAGAAGGCGGCGCAGCTTGCCCGTCATCGTCTCCGGCGCCGCGAGGTTCTCGGGCGTCAGCGACTCCGCCAGCGTCCCGAGCAGCTCGCGCTGCTCGGGCGTGAGGCGCCGGGGGATCAGCACGTTCACGAAGACGCGCAGATCGCCGCGCCGCTCGGGCCGGCGCAGGTGCGGCATGCCCTCGCCCTTGACGACGACCATCTCCCCGGGCTGGGTGCCGGTCGGGACGTGGACGTCGAGCGGCCCTGCGAGCGCCGTGACCGGCAGGTCGGCGCCGAGCGCCGCGAGCGGCGCGGGGACGTCGAGGACCGTGACGAGATCGTCGCCGTCGCGGATCAGATGCTCGTCCGGTCGCACGTGCACCTGGACGTACAGGTCGCCGGGCGCGCCGCCGTGTTCGCCGGCGTGGCCGCTTCCGGCGAGCCGGATGCGCTGGCCGTCGGCGATGCCGGCCGGGACGTCCACCTCGAGGTTGCGGGCCCCGACGACGCGACCGCGGCCGTCGCAGGCGCCGCACGGCTGCTCGGGGATCCGGCCCTCGCCGCGACACGCGTCGCACGCGGCGTTGCGCATGACCTGCCCGAACGGGGAGCGCGCGACGACCTGGAGCACGCCGGAGCCGCCGCAGCGCTCGCACGAGCGCACCGCCGTTCCCGGTTCGGCGCCCTCGCCCGAACAGCGCCCGCAGGGATCCACCGCCTCGAACGTGACCGGGACACGCATGCCGGCGGCCGCCTCGCGCAGGTCGATCTCGACCCCGAGGATCGCGTCGTCGCCCTGGGAGGGGCCGCCGCCGCGCCCGCCGAAGCCGCCCCCGAACCCGGCGCCGAAGAACGCCTCGAACAGGTCGGAGATCGAGCCGAAGCCCTCGAAGTTCGGGCCCATCCCGCCGCTGCGCAGGCCCTCGTGCCCGTGGCGGTCGTAGATCTCGCGCCGCTCGGGGTTCGACAGGATCTCGTAGGCCTCCGCGGCCTCCTTGAACTTGTCCTCCGCCTGGGGGTCGTGCGCGTTGACGTCGGGATGCAGCTCGCGCGCGAGCTTGCGGAAGGACTTCTTGATCGCGGTCTCGTCGGCGTCGCGCGGGACGCCGAGGACCTCGTAGGGATCGCGCGGGACGGTGCCTGCCATGGACGGGCGAGGCTAGCCGCTCAGCCGTCGTAGACGTCCTCGACGTACCGCGAGAGCTGGACCGCCGCCTCGCGCACCGTCGCGATCGTGGACGGGTAGTCCATGCGCACGGGCCCGATCACCGAGACGGTGCCGAGCTTGCGGGCCGGAAGGCCGTACCCGGCCGCGACGACCGCGAGTGAGCGCAGCGCCGGGAGCTCGTTCTCGCTGCCGATGCGAACGAGCACCCCGCGCTCGCCGAGCGCGGAGCGCAGGACCCCCAGGAGCGTGACGCGCCGCTCGAGCGCGGTCAGCAGCTCGTTGACCTGCGCGACGTCCTGCAGGCGATCGGCGCCGAGGAGGCGCGCGGCGCCGTCGACGTAGATCGTGTCCTCCTCGGCGGCCGGCAGCCCCGTGAACGCCGGGAGCAGCGCGTCGAGGAACCGCTGCTCGCTCGCGCCGAGCGAGGCGTCGAGCAAGCGCGCGCGCAGCGTGCGCGCGCCGAGCCCGACACCCGTCAGGCGCTCGTTGAGGTAGGCGCCGGCCCAGCTCACGACCCCCGGGTCGACGGGATCGTCGAACGTCAGCATGCGCTTGGACACGCCGCCGGTCGAGGTGATGACGACGACCATCGCGACCTGCGGCTGGAGGAGCAGCACCTCGACGTGGCGGATCGTCGCCGTGTCCAGCGGCGGCGCGCTCACCACGGCGAGCAGGTTCGTCACCTGCGCGAGCGTCGCCGTCGCGGACCGCATCGCGTCGTCGAGCTCGCGGCGCACGAGCGGCAGGTCGAGGTCGGCGCGCCCGCGCGCGGCGGGGAGGTGGTCGACGTAGTAGCGCCGGCCGGCGTCGGTCGGCACCCGTCCCGCGGAGGTGTGCGGGTGCGTGATCAGCCCCCGCTCCTCGAGCAGGGCGAGCTCGCCCCGGATCGTGGACGGGCCGCACCCGAGGTCCGGGTCGGCGGCCAGCGTCTTGGAGCCCACGGGCTGGCCCGTGGCCTGATCGGCCTCGACGACCTTGCGCAGGATCAGCTCTTGGCGGGGCGTCAGCACGGGCTAGATGATGACCGGCACGGAGCCGCCGTCCGCCGACCACGCGGCGCCCGTGACGGCGCCCGAGCGCGCGGAGCACAGGAACACGATGACGTCGGCGATCTCGCCGGGCTCCGCGAGGCGCCCGAGCGGGATCTTCGCGCGCTGGTCCTCGAGCGCCCGCTCACGCGTGACCCCCCGCTGCGCGGCGACCTGGTCGGCCATCCCGCCGGCGCCCGTCCAGAGCTCCGACGCCGTCCCGCCGGGCGTCACGGCATTCACCAGCACGCCGTCGGCGGCGTACAGGTCGGCGAAGACCCGCGAGAGCGAGAGCTGCGCCGCCTTGGTGACGCTGTAGGCGGGGTTCGTGAGCGACGGGCGCTTGCCCGCCGAGGAGGCGACGTTCACGATCCGCCCCCCGCCGCGCGCGACCATGTGCGGTGCCGCGGCGCGCATCAGGCGCATCGGCGCGAGCACGTGCAGCGCGTACTGCTCCAGCCAGTCCGCATCGGTCAGCTCGTCCATCCCGCGGGCGAACGACGTGCCGGCGTTGTTGACCAGGACGTCGAGGCCGCCCATCTGCTCGACCGCCTCCGCGACGATCTCGGCATCGGCGTCCGGGTCGGTGACGTCACACGCGATCCACTCCGCGGCATCGCCGCAGGTCGCCGCCGCCGCACGGACGTCCTCCTCCGAGCGCGCCACGAGCAGGACCCGCGCGCCCTCGGCCGCGAGCCGCTCCGCGGTGGCCCGGCCGATCCCGCGTGAGGCGCCGGTGACGACGCACACCTTGCCCTGGATGCCGAGGTCCATGGCGACATTGTGCCTTGACGCGGCGCCCACCACCCTGAGATGGTCGCCAGCGTCAGAGGAGACCGGCCGCTTTGGGGGTGTCCGGCTCGTTTCTGGGGGTATCGCGTCGCCGGCGGGTCGTCATGGTCCCGCCGGCGGCGCGGGGGGACCCACGGCCCCAGGCAGGACGGGGCGGCTACTTCGAGTCGCCCAGCTCCAGCACCGCGAGAAACGCCTCCTGGGGCACCTCGATGCGGCCGACCTGCTTCATGCGCTTCTTGCCCTCCTTCTGCTTCTCGAGGAGCTTGCGCTTGCGCGAGATGTCGCCGCCGTAGCACTTGGCGATCACGTCCTTGCGGTAGGCCTTCACGGTCTCGCGGGCCACGACGTGCGAGCCGATCGCCGCCTGGATCGGCACGTCGTACTGCTGGCGCGGGATCTTCTCGCGCAGCTTCTC
>DAIPYF010000114.1:0-8695 GCA_036782855.1 Solirubrobacteraceae bacterium | reverse complement strand
TGGTGTTGAGCTCCATCGGCGTGCCGCCCGCGGCGCGGACGCCCTCCTTGACCTTCGCGGCGAGGGCGCGCAGATGGAAGTTGCACGGCATCGTCTCGATCCACGTCGAGGCGACGCCGATGATCGGCTTGGCGAGCGCTTCGTCGTCGTAGCCGATGCCCTTGAGGTAGGCGCGGGCGGCGGCGCGTTCGGGCCCGTCGGTGAGGGCTGCGCTCTTGTGCTTGAGGTGGCTCAGTGTCTCGCTCACGGGGGCGGACACTAGCGGGAGACGGCCCGCTCCCTCCGGGCGGGCGCGGGCATGGCGCGGCGGTGTCGGCGCCCGGTTACGGCGCGGACACGTTGCCGGCCGAGCCGCCGTCGGGGCGCGCCGGATCGGTCCCGGCCCGCCCGAGGCGCTTGATGCGCTGGCGCTCCCACTCCTGGAGGCGCCAGAGGTCGCGGCGCACGCGCTTGGGATCCACCTGGCGCCCGGCGAGGTGCATGTTCGCGGCCTGGATGAGTCCGCGTTCGTCGCCGGTGAGTGCCATCCACTTCGCGAGGACGTCGTCGGAATCCGGAAGGTGCGGGCTGCCGTAGGGCCGCGTCTCGTCGGGGAAGTCGACGCAGTATTCGCTGAGCAGTTCGCGGGTCTGCGGAAGGTAGGCGACGATCGGCTTGTGCGGATAGAGGACGTAGGCGTATGGAGCTCCGGCCTCGGTGGCGCGACTGCCGCCGCGGTCGGGGCCGCCGGCGAGCGTGCCCCAGACCCGGATGAGGCCGAGGTCGCGGTACATCTCCCATTCCTCGTCGTTGACGCAGGAGCGCAGGAGCTGGCGGGCGCGCTGCTCGGCGCGCCGCTCGCGGCCCGGGTCGAAGTCCGGCGCGGGCACGCGAGCGCGGCGGGCCCGGCGGGGCTCGAGCTGCTCGGCGACGGTCGGCCAGGCGACCTCCCACATGAGCGCGACGATCACGATCGCGGTGGCGGCGAAGGCGAGGATCACGACTGAGCGGCCTCGGGCCCGTCGCGCTCAGGCGCCGCCGGCGGCGCGCGGGAAGAAGATCACCCGGTCGGCGTCGCGCGGGATCTCGGAGAAGTCGCGGACCATGCGGGCCTGGCGCCGCCCGTCCGGGGTGGAGATGGGGACCGCGGCCCACAGGCCGAGGTCCAGCTGGCGCCGGAACTCCTCGACGAGCAGTTCCTCCTCGGCGGGAGTGGCGACGTCGCCTTCCGCGAGCAGGATCTCGCCGTGCCCGGGCTTCATGCGCAGAAACCTCATGACGAGCCCAGTATGGCAGGCGGCCGCCGTGGCCGAGCGCCCTCCGCGGCGCTCGTCAGGCGCCGGGGCGCAGGCCGAGCACGTTGACCGGGCCGGGCCCCGAGCCCAGCCCGCGCAGGCCGTCGCGAACGGCCTCCCCCGCGATGGCCCGGGCGATCTGCGCCGCCTCGAGCGGCTCGCGCCCGCGCGCGAGGTGCGCCGCCAGCGTCGCGGCGTGGGTGCATCCGGAACCGTGGGCGGCCCCGTCGGGGTGACGCTCGCCGGGGATCGCCGTGAAGCCCGCTCCGTCGTAGAAGAGGTCGGTCGCCTCGTCACGGTGGCCGCCGGTGAGGACGACGATGTCCGGGCCGAGTGCGTGAACGGCGCGCGCCAGTGCCTCGGGGGCCGCGTCCTCCCCGGCGCCCGCGAGCGCGCGCGCCTCGGGCAGGTTGGGCGTGGCCACCGTCGCCCGCGGCAGGATGAGGTCCCGCAGCGCGTCCTCGGCGTCCGACGCCAGGAGGCGTCCCCCGGACTCGGCGACCATCACGGGGTCCACGACGACGGGCGTGCCGGGTGCGAGGAGGTCGAGCGCCCTGGCGACCGCGACGGCGCTCTCGGCGCTCCCGAGCATGCCGATCTTGACGGCGTCGACGCCGAGGTCGTCGACGACCGCGCGGACCTGCGCGACGATCATCTCCGGCGCGACGGCCTCCACCCGTGTGACCGCGACGGTGTTCTGGGCGGTGATCGCGGTGATCGCCGTGGCGCCGTGCACCCCGGCCCGCGCAAACGCCTTGAGGTCGGCCTGGATGCCGGCGCCGCCGCCGGAGTCCGAGCCGGCGATGCTCAGGCAGACGGGGATCCGGCGGGTCACGGGCATGCGACGCCCAGGATAGGTCGCGGCCGTTCGCGCGTACCGCCTCACGCGACGACGCGCGTGTAGCGGCCCCCCGCGCGCCGCTGGACGAGTCCGAGCAGCTCGAGCTCGGTGAGGTCCCCGAGGACCGCCCGGACCGCCTGCGGGGTGTCGGCATGCCGGCCGACCGCATCCTCTCCCCGATCGATCGCGGCGAGCAGGTCGCGCAGACGCCCGGGCAGCCCCGCCGGGATGGTGGGAGCCGACCGCTGCCGCTCCGCGGCCCGGCAGGTGACATCGAAACCCGCCGGCCCGGCTCCCGCGACGCCGTCGAGCGCGTCGACCGCGTCGCGGACGAGGATGGCGCCCTCCCGCAGCAGCTGATTCGTTCCGGCGCACCGCCAGCTCACGGGCGAGCCCGGCACCGCTGCGACGTCGCGCCCCAGGCTGATCGCGATGTCGGCCGTGATCAGCGAGCCCGACCGCTCGGCGGCCTCGACGATGATCGTGAGCTGCGCGAGCGCCGCGATCATCCGGTTACGGGCCGGGAACGCCCAGCGATAGGGCGACGTCCCCGGCGGGAGCTCGGAGATGACCGCCGCGTGGCCGCACAGCCGGCGATGCAGTCCGGCGCGGCTGCGCGGGTAGGCCCTCTCGGGCCCGCACGCGAGGACGGCGATCGTGTTGGCGCCCGCCTCCATGGCGCCCTCGTGGGCGGCCGAGTCGATCCCCAGCGCCATCCCGCTGACGATCGTGACGCCCGCGGCCGACAATCCGCGACCGAGCAGGCGAGCGCTCTCGCGTCCGTCGTCCGACGCCTTCCGGGCGCCGACGATCGAGACGAGCGGCGCCCCCAGGAGCGACGCGAGCCGAGCGGGGTCCCCGACGACGTGGAGCACCGCGGGCGCGTCGGGGAGGTCGGACAGCGTGGCCGGGTAACGCTCGCCGTGACGGCACAAGGCATGCGTCCCCGCGGCCGTCCAGGCCGCGCGAAGCGCCGGGGCGCTGATCCCGTCGTACTCCGCGGTGATCGCCGGTGCCAGCAGGCCGCCGAGCGCGTCGATCAGAGACCGGTCGTCCAGGCCGAGGACCTCGCGAATCGCGTCACGGTCGCCGCGCCGGTGCTCGAGGTGCCCGGCGAGGCGTGCGACGAGCCACGAACGCCGCGCGCAGGCCGAGCACACATCGCTGAGCGGTCCCGCGGTCATGCCGCGGACCGCGTGAGCGCCTCGTCCTGCCGACGGTAGGCGAGCGCGACCTTCAGGTGCCCGTCGTCCACGCGCGCCGCCCCTTCGAGATCCGCGACCGTCCGCGCGACGCGCAGCGCGCGCTCCCGTCCGCGGGCGGAGAGGGTGCCCGCGTCGTAGACGCGATCGAGCAGGCGGCGCGCCGCGTCCGTCGGCGCCGCGGCAGCGCGCAGCCGTGCTCCCCGCAGGTCCGCGTTGCACCGCACCCCACGCTCGCCCTGAAGCCCGCGCGCCGCGCGGACCTCGGCGCGCACCACCGCGGATGTCGTCACGGGATCGGCCCCGAGGTCCTCGGTGCTCGGGCGATCGACCCCGACGACGAGGTCGATGCGATCCAGCAGCGGTCCGGAGAGCCGCCTGGCATGACGCAGGAGATCGGCCTCGCCGCAGCGACACGCCGTCCCCCCACGCCCGCAGGGGCACGGGTTCGTCGCGGCGACCAGGGCGCAACGGGTCGGATAACGCGCAACGCGGTTCTGCCGGACGATCGCGACCTGCCCGTCCTCGAGCGGCTGGCGCAGGGCCTCGAGCGCCCGTCGATCGAACTCCGCCAGCTCGTCCAGGAACAGCACGCCCGCGTGCGCAAGGGTCGCCTCTCCCGGCGCGGGGCCGGGACCGCCCCCGATCAGCCCGGAGGCGGAGATGGTGTGGTGCGGCGCGCGGAACGGGCGCACGCGCGCGATCCCGTCACCGGTCCGCAGGCCGGCCACGCTCTGGATCCGGGTGACCTCCAGCGCCTCCGCGGACGTGAGCGGCGGGAGGATCGACGGCATGCGCCGCGCGAGCATCGTCTTGCCGGTGCCCGGAGGGCCGATGAGCAGCAGGTTGTGGCCGCCGGCGGCGGCGACCGTGAGCGCCGCGATCGCGGCCGCCTGCCCGCGCACGTCGGCGAGGTCCGGCGCGTCCCGGGGCGCTGCCGGCGCCGCCGGCGGCGGCCCATCCGCACCGCGCGGCTCGGGGGGCGCCGCCAGCGCCGCGTTGAGGGCGGAGAGCGTCGTCGCCCCCCGGACATCGAGCTCGTCGACGAGCTGGGCCTCCCGGACCCTGTCGGCCGCCACGACCACGCCGCGCAGGCCGGCGTCCCGAGCCCCGAGCGCCGCGGCCAGGGCGCCGCGGCACGGCCGGACCTCACCCGTCAGGGACAGCTCACCGAACACCGCGACGCCTTCGAGCAGGTGCGCGGGGAGCTGGCCGCCTGCCGCCAGGATCGCGCATGCGATCGCGAGGTCGAACCCGGGCCCCGCCTTGCGCAGATGCGCCGGCGCGAGGTTGACGGTGACGCGACGCATGGGGAACTCCAGGCCGCTGTTCTGGATCGCCGCCCGCACGCGCTCGCGGGCCTCGCTCACCGACCGGTCGGCGAGGCCCACGATCGTGAATGCCGGGAGGCCCGCGCGCAGGTCGGCCTCCACGACCACCGGGCACGGGTCGAGGCCTTCGATCGTGAATGTCGTGACGCGGGCAAGCACGGTCGCCACGCTAGGCGAGAAATCCGCGCGCGTGGGAGCCGAATTGCGCTGGATCTGCGCGGTCATCGAAACGCTTCTGCGCAGGCCCGGATGACGCCTCAGAGGACGCACGGAACCGGCGCGCTCGCGTCACACCCTGGTAGGTGTTCCGTCACACGACGGTCCGTACGGTCCGTCGCGTGTCATCGGACCCCCGCCATCTCACCGGCCGCCAGGGCGAGCAGCACGCCCTCGACCACCTGCGCCGCCTGGGCTACGAGCTCGTCGCGCGCAACCACCGGACCCGCTTCGGCGAGATCGACCTCGTCATGCGCGACGCCCGCGCGCTCGTCTTCGTCGAGGTCAAGTCACGCCGCGCGCAGCGGCCCGGCGCCGTGTGGGAGGCCCTCGACGAGCGCAAGCGCCGTCAGGTCCGGCAGATGGCGCGGGCGTTCCTCCACGAGGCGACCGGCCGCCCGGTCGCCGAGGAGATCCGCTTCGACGCGATCGGCGTGGTCGTCGACGCGCGTGGCGGGCTCCTGCGCCTGGAGCATCTGGAGGCCGCGTTCTGATGTCAGAGCGCGAGCTGCTGGTACGCCGTCGACTGGAACGACATCCGGTGCAGCGGCGAGACGCCCTGCCTGAGGATCGCCGCACGATGCTCCGGCGTGGAGTACCCGACGTGCGCGCCGAACTCCCACCCGGGGTGCAGCTCGTCGGCGCGGCGCATGAAGCGGTCGCGACTGACCTTGGCGAGGATCGACGCGGCGGCGATCGCCGCACTCGTCGCGTCGCCGTCGACGATCGCCCGCTGCTCGTGCCCGACGTCCGGAACGGCGAACCCGTCGACGAGACACAGGCAGCCGGGACGGGCGACGCGCTTCAGGGCGTCGCTGAGCGCCGCGAGATTCGTGCGGTGCAGGCCGCGGCTGTCGATCCCCGGTGCGCACCGCGAGACGATCGCGGCGCGCGTGGCCGTCCGCATCACGATCGGATACAGCGCCTCACGCGCGGCCTCGTCGTGCTGTTTGGAGTCGTTCAGCGCCGCGAGCGCGCGAACCTCGGCGACACCGATGCGCTCGAGGTCGAAGAGGACGGCGGCACCGACCAGCGGCCCGGCGAGGCAGCCGCGCCCGGCCTCGTCCGCGCCGGCGACGTAGCGGACGCCCAGCGCGCGATCGAAGGCGAAGAGCCGCCGGCCGGACGTCGGGCGCTTCCCCTTGCGACGGGGGCGCGGAGCCGTCGCCGCGCCGGCGTCCGGCTCAGAGGAGGCCGACGCGCTTGGGAGGCCAATAGGTGGCGAAGGCCGCTCCGATGATCCAGGAGTCCGGGACGGGGCCCCAGAACCTGCTGTCGTCCGACTCGCCACGATTGTCGCCCATCATGAAGTAGTGACCGGGCGGAATCGTGATGGGGTTGCGGAAGTTGCAGCCGGCGCCGGCGTCGTCGACGCACGTGTCGCTGATGAACGGCTCCTCCGTCGGCTTCCCGTTGCGGATCACGCGTCCCTCGCGCACCGCGATGGTGTCGCCGGGGCCGCCGACGACCCGCTTGATGAAGTTCACGTCCGCGCGCTCGGGTGTCGGGCTGTCGCACGCCGCGCCCTGCTTGGGCTGCTCTCCGCACTGGTCGCCGGTGGCGGACTCGGCGCCGGCCGGAGGATTGAAGACCAGGATGTCCCCGACCTGCGGGTCACCGAACCGCGAGCCGATGCGGTTGACGAGCACCCGCTGGCCCACGGTGAGCGTCGGGACCATCGACTCACTCGGGATGCGGTACGGCTTGACCAGGAACGCCTGAATCGCGAGCGCCATGCCCAGGGCGACGGCGACGATCACGACGAGCTCGAGCAGCGAGCTCCCCGCGGACTTGCCCTCCGCCGTGTCGTTCCTGCTCACGCCTGATCGTCTGCGGCGGGCTTGTCGCCCTCGGCGTCGGCCTCGGCGGCCTCCGCCTGCGGCTCGTCGGCGGGCGCCTCGGGCTCACCTTCGGCGACCACAGCCTCCGCGGGTGCCTCGTCGACCGTGTCGACGGCGTCCGCGCCCTCGGCGACCGGCGCCTCGGACTCGACGACCTCCGGCTCGGCACCCTCGGCCGCGATCTCCTCGACCGGCGCCTCCTCGTGGAGGAGACCCGGCTCGATGGCGACCTCGGGACCGACGTACCGGCGCTCGCGCACCCGGGCGCGCTTGCCGACGCGATCACGCAGGTAGTAGAGCTTTGCGCGCCGCACGTCGCCGCGGGCCGCCACCTCGATCTTTTCGATCTTCGGCGAGTGGACCGGGAACGTGCGCTCCACGCCGACGCCGAAGGACTGCTTGCGGACGGTGAACGTCTCGCGCGCGCCGTGACCCTGGCGCTTGATGACCACGCCCTCGAAGACCTGGGTGCGGCGACGCGTGCCCTCCACGACCTGGAAGTGGACCTTGACGCGGTCGCCGGGGGCGAAGTTGGGGACCCGGCGCAGCTGGGCGCGCTCGAGGCTGTCGATGACGGTGCTCATGGCAAAGGAAGCGCGCGGGGACGGGGCCGGGTCATGAAGTGGCCGCGTCCCGCTGGGACGGGGCCGAGAGGCACGCCGCGCGACGGATCAGGATAGCGGAGCCGCGATCGCCGCCGGTCCACCCCCCGGCCGCGCGGGCCCGGCGGGTCCTCAGGCGCCGGCCGTCGCGCCCCGCTCGCGGCTGCGCGCGCGCCGCCAGCGGCGGATCTCCTCGTGATGCCCGGACAACAGGACGTCGGGCACGCTCCACCCCCGGTACTCCGCGGGGCGCGTGTAGTGC
Source organism: Solirubrobacteraceae bacterium (assembly GCA_036782855.1). GTDB lineage: Bacteria > Actinomycetota > Thermoleophilia > Solirubrobacterales > Solirubrobacteraceae > F1-60-MAGs163. Next base: position 1,126 of record DAIPYF010000114.1, on the reverse strand, counting down.
GGGTACTCCGGATCGCCCCCCAGCGCCGCGCTGAACGACTCCTCGGCCGCCGAGTCGACGTGGCCCAGCGCACCCGGCAGCTTGCGCAGGACCGCGTCGCAGACCACCATCGCCGCGAGCTCGCCGCCCGCCAGCACGTACCGCCCGATCGACACCGCGTCGCTGCAGAAGTGCTGGACGATCCGCTCGTCGAAGCCCTCGTAGCGGCCGCACAGCAGCGTCACCGCCGGCTCCGCGGCCAGCTCGTTCACGAGCGCCTCGTCGAGGATCCGCCCGCCCGGCGTCAGGGCGATCACGCGGCGCTCGCGGCGCAGATCGACGGGATCGACGTCGTAGAAGCCGCGCAGCGCCTGATCCATGACGTCGACGCGCAGCACCATCCCGGCGCCGCCGCCGAACGGCGTGTCGTCCACCTGCCCGCCGCTCAGCGGGGTGTGCTCGCGCAGGTCCAGCGCGCGCAGGTCGTTCCCCGCCGCGAGCGCGTTCGCGACGTGACGCTGCTCGCTGAACCAGTCGAACCACTGCGGGAAGAGGGTGACGACGTCGAGTTGCACGTCCTCATCCTCCCTGCTCGCCGAGGAAGGCGACGTCCACGTCGATGACGCCGCCCGCGACGTCCACCCGGCGGATCGCGTCGCGGACCATCGGGACGAGCAGATCGGCGGCGTCCGCGCGCTCGACCTCGAGCACCTCGCAGGACGGCAGGCCCACGAGCCGGCGCACGACGCCCACGGGACGGCCCGCGTCGACCACGCGGCAGCCCTCCAGGTCCTCGGCCCACCACTCGTCCTCCCCGAGCGCCCGTGCCTCCGCACGCGGGCACAGCAGCTCCGCTCCGCGCGCGGCCTCCACGGCCTCGCGCCGGCCGAACGCCGCGACGCGCACGATCGGGCGCTCGTCGGTGCCGGCGCGCCGGACGATCTCGCTCTCCTCGTCCCCCACCCGCACGCGGCCCCCGAGCACGAGCAGCGACGCGCGCGGGCGCGTCACGTGGAAGCTGCCGTCGAGCCCGTGTGGGCGTCCGATCCGTCCTGCCGGCAGCCAGTCGGCCCGCTCGCGGGCCACGATCAGTCGACGATGTCGATCAGCACGCGGCGGTTCTCCTGCACCGCCGCGGCCTTGATCA
>DAIPYF010000113.1:0-8715 GCA_036782855.1 Solirubrobacteraceae bacterium | reverse complement strand
ACCGCCGGCCGTTCCCGGTGATGCTCGTCACGCTCGACGAGGAGGAGATGGTGCCCTGGGCGACCTCCCAGGGGATCGAGGACACCTCCGCCGCCGCGCTCGCGGTCCACCCGCAGGTGCTGGCTCTCATCCAGGCGGAGCTGGACAAGGCGAACGAGAAGTACGCGCAGGTCGAGCAGGTGAAGAAGTTCTTCATCCTCGACCACGATCTCTCCCAGGAGACGGGCGAGCTCACGCCGACGCTGAAGGTCAAGCGGAACATCGTCAACGAGAAGTACGCGGACCGCTTCGACGCCCTCTACGGGGGCTGAACCACAGGGCGGTGCGGCCAATTGGCCGCGCCGCCCGTACCCTGTCACACGTGAGGACGGATCCGACAGACAACGGCGGGCTCTTCGTCGCGCGCCGGCCCGGCACGAAACCCGTCAAGTACGGTGAGCCGCCGACGCCCGGAAGCGCCTTCGAGCAGCGCCGTGACAAGACGGTCGCGGCGGGCATCCTCGCGCTGATGGTGTTCATCAACCTGCTGTTCTGGGGTCCGGTGCCCGTCGGCTGGCTGTGGGTCGTCTCCCACATCCCGTTCCTCGCCGAGCACGTCTTCTTCGCGGTCGTCGTCGCCTTCCTCGGGATCCTTCTGACGCTCATGGGCGCGCTCGCGCTGCTCAAGCAGCTCGACCGCGCCTGGGTGCTCGTGCGCCGCGCTGCCGGGGTCGATCAGCGCAGCGGCGTCATCGGCCAGGTGTTCGCCTACACCGCCCTCGTCGGCGCGACGCTCTTCGGCCTCTGGATGATCTTCGGCGGCGGCCTCGCGGACTCGCTGAACCCGCCCGCCTGATGGGTCTGCTCGACCACTACAAGCAGTTCGAGGAGCTCTCGGACGAAGAGGTCAGCGCGCGTCTGCGCGCGGAGGCGGACGAGCGCCGCCGCACGGCCCTCGCCCGCGTGGACGACCTGGACCTCTCGCGGACCACCTGGCCCGACTACCCGCCCTCGGGCGTGGTCAACGCGATCACGTTCGTCGCCCGTGCCGGCCTGCACCGGTACACGGAGGGCTCGACCGAGCTGCGCGCCGAGCTCGCCCTCGCCCACGACGTCGAGCCCGAGCGCATCGCGGTCGGCGACGGTGCCTCCCAGCTCCTCGCCTCGGCCGCGCAGGCGCTGATGGAGGCCGGCGACGAGCTCGTCACGCCCTGGCCGTCGTACCCCCTCTACCCGATCATGGCCCGGCGCGCGCGAGGGGCCTTCGTCCCGGTGCACGGGTTCTCCGTCGACGCGCTGCGCGCCGCCGTCACCGAGCGCGCCCGCCTCGTCGTCGTCTGCAACCCCAACGACCCGACCGGCGAGCTGTTCCCGGTCGCCGAGCTGCGCCGCCTGCTCGAGGCGCTCCCCGAGCGCGTCGTCGTCCTCCTCGACGAGGCGCTGCGCGACTTCGTGGACGCCGAGGAGCGCGACGCGGCGCTCGCGCTGCTCGAGGACCATCCGCGCCTCATCGCCTTCCGCAGCTTCTCCAAGGCCTGGGGGCTCGCAGGGCTGCGCTGCGGCTACGCCCTCGGCGGCCCCGGTGCCGAGCCGCTGATTGACGAGCTCGGCCCGCCGCTGGGCATCAACGAGCTGGCGCAGGCCGGCGTGCTCGAGGCGGTGCGCCACGGCGGCCGTGCGATCGAGCGCCGCACGCGCCGGGTCGCCGCGGAGCGCGTCCGCCTCCTGGAGGCGCTGCGCGTGCGCCCCGTCGAGGTCGTCCCGTCGCAGGCCAACCTCCTGTGGATCGCCGCGCCCGCGATGGACGGCGCGGAGCTCGCCGCCCGCCTCGGCCGGCAGCGCGTGCAGGTTCGCGCCGGCGGGCCGCTCGGCGACGCGCGGCACGTGCGCGTCGCGATCCAGGACAAGCTCGCGACCGACCGCTTCCTGCGGGCGCTCGAGCACGCACTGGCGGAGCCGGGCTAGCTGGAGGCCTTCTTCGACGCGGCGGCGTCGGCCGCCTCGTCGCTCTCCGACGCCGACTGGCGCAGGAGGGTGCTCGTCGTCTGCTCGAGGATCCGCCGCCAGGCCCGCGTCTTCTCCTTCTCGCGGGTGACGTGCTTGACGACCTTGCGCACGCGCGTGGCGGAGATCTCGATGCCGTGGCGGCCGAGCACGTCGCGATAGGTCTCGTAGTCCTCGGCGAGCTTCAGCGTCACCGACTGGAAGCCGTGGCGGGCGATCTCCACGCGCTTGGTGAAGTCCATGATCGACGTCTGGAACATCAGCTCGTCGTCGGGCTCGGGCTCGATGAGCAGGATGTCCACGTCGGGGTACTTCTGCTCCCAGTGCCGTGCCATCTCGTGCAGGCGCTGGTAGGCGAGGAGCTTGAAGGTCTGGTAGCCGATCTGCGCGAGGCCCATGTCGCTGACGTGGCGCGGGCGCGTCCCGAACGGCGTCGAGATCTCCTCGGTGAAGTCGTTCACGTACGGGACCAGCGGGTTGACGACGATGACGAGCTTCGCGCCCGCGTGGACCGCGATGTCGACGTTCGTCGTCGAGATGATGCCGCCGTCCACGAGCTCGCGGTCGTGCACGGGGACGGGCTTGTAGACCATCGGCAGCGCCGTCGAGGCCCGCACGGCGCGGGAGATCGGCACGTCGTCCCAGCCGTCGGCGCCGAACACGATGCGCTCACACGTGTCGAGGTCGGTCGCGGCGAGGTACAGCTCGTTGTCGAGCGCACGGAAGTCGTCGGTGCGGTCCGGGTCCGACAGCACGGTGCGCACGTAGGACTCGATTCCCGAGCCGGAGTACAGGCCGGACGGCAGGTCCTCGGCGAGCCCGAGCGCGATGTCCATCGCGCTGACCTGACGCCACTGCGGGGCGAGGTCCTTCGCGAGCTTCGCCATGCGCCACGGCATCAGCGCACCGGTCTTCGCGAACTCCAGGAGGTTCAGCCGCAGGACCGTCCCCACGTCGATGTCGCGGAACGGCGTCGGGACCTGCTGGTTGACGACCCGCATCATCTCCTCGGGCGTGATCCCGTTGGAGGCGAGCGCGGCGACGAACGACCCGGCGCTCGTGCCGACGTAGACGTCGAACTCGTTGATCGTCCGATTGACGGCGAGGAGGTCGAGCGCGCGCAGTGCGCCGATCTCGTAGACGCCGCCGGTGAACCCGCCACCGCCGAGAACGAGCGCGGTCTTGCTCCGGCGCGGCCCGCGACGACGCGGGCGCGGCGTTGCGCGCTTGGACGTGGCGCGTCCCTGCGCCTGGTCGAGATTGACGACCTTCCCCACAGCGCGGAGTCTACGGCGCACCGCGGCCGTGCGGGTCCGCCCTTTCCCGCAGACCGATGCCCGCTTGGGCGCGGACCTGCGCGAAACCGCCCGGTCCCCGGCTACCGTTCCCACGGTGAGGGCTCCCCGACGCCTCGCGGCCGCCGTTCTCGGCGCGCTCACGCTCCTGCTCGTGCCGGTTTCGGCGAGCTGGGCGCTCGACGCCCCCGCGGTGCGGGGGTCGCTCGCGCGTGCCGTCGAGCAGGCGCAGGCGACCCACGTCAGCGCCCTCGCGGTCGACCTGACGACCGGGACGACGCTCTACGAGCGGGGCGCCGACGCCCCGCGGATCCCCGCGTCGGTCCAGAAGCTCTTCACGACCGCGACGGCGCTGCAGCGCTACGGCCCGGCGGCCCGGCTGGCGACCACCGTCGTCCTGGACGGCGAGGTCGACGAGGACGGGCGCCTCGACGGCGACCTCGTGCTCGTCGGCGGTGGCGACCCGACGCTCGACGCGTCCGCGCTCGGCCGCCTCGCGCGGCAGGTCCGCGACGCCGGCGTGCGCCGCGTGAGCGGCTCCGTGCTGGGTGACGAGTCGTGGCTGGACTCCCGCCGCGGCGGGCCGCGCACCGGCGGCGCCTACGACGGGGACATGGGCGGCGTGCTCGGCGCGCTGACCGTGGGACGCGGCTGGTCGGCGCGGCCGGGCGGCCCGGCCCTCGCCGCGGCGCGCCGGCTCGTGCGCTCGCTGCGCGGGCGCGGGGTGCGCGTGCTCGGCCGCACGGCGGTCGGCGAGGCGCCGGCCGACACCGCGCCGGTCGCGGCGGTGCGCTCGCCCACGATGCGCCGGCTCGCGCGCGCGATCAACGTCCCGTCCGACAACTTCGCGGCGGAGGTCCTCCTGAAGGACCTCGGCGCCGCGTTCGGCCGCAGCGGCAGCACGGCGCAGGGGGCGGCGGTCGTGCGGCGCACCATGAGCAGCCTCGGCGTCGCGCGCCGCAGCGTCGCGGACGGCTCCGGCCTCTCGCGGGCCAATCGCGTCAGCGCGCGGCAGGTCGTCGCGCTGCTCGCGGCGATGCGCCGCAGTGACCACGCCGAGGCGTTCGACGCGTCGCTCGCCGTGGCCGGTCGCACGGGGACGCTGCGCAACCGCCTGCGCGGCACGGCCGCCGACGGCGCCTGCCGCGGGAAGACCGGGACGCTGAACGGCGTCAGCAGCCTCGCGGGCCTCTGCAGCACGCGCGACGGGCACACGGTCGCCTTCGCCCTCCTCATGAACGGTGTGGCGGTCTGGCGCGCGCACACGCAGCAGGACCGCGTGGCGGCGACACTCGCCTCGTATCGGACGAGCGTCGTGGGGAAGCGGGTTCCGTCGCCCTAGGCCAGGAGCTCCAGCAGCCCGTCCTCGTCGAGCACCGCCACGCCGAGCCGCTCGGCCTTCTCGAGCTTCGATCCCGGGCTGTCGCCGGCGACGACGTAGTCCGTCTTCTTCGACACCGACGACGTGACACGGCCGCCCGCCGCCACGATGCGCTCGGTCGCCTGCTCGCGCGTCAGCTCCGGCAGCGTCCCCGTGAGGACGAAGGTCCTCCCCGAGAGGTGGCCCTCGCCGGGGGGCGGCCCCTCCTCCTCCATCCGCAGACCGGCAGCGCGCAGGCGCTCGATCAGCGCGCGCGTCCGCTCGTCCGCAAGCTGGCCGGCGATCAGCGCGGCGACGATCGGCCCGATGCCCGGGGTCTCCTCGATCTGCTCGGGCGTCGCGGCCAGGAGCGCGTCGATGGTGCGGAAGCGCTGTGACAGGCTGCGGCCGGTGACCTCGCCGACGCCCTCGATGCCGAGCGCGAACAGCACGCGGGCGAACGGCCGCTCACGTGAGGCCGCGATGCCGTCGACGAGTCGTGCCGCCGACACCTCCCCCATCCCCTCGAGCTCGACGAGCTGCTCGGGGACGAGGCTGTAGAAGTCGGCCGCGTCCGTCACGAGCCCCGCATCCATCAGCAGCGAGACCTGCTTCTCGCCGAGACCCTCGACGTCCATGGCGCCGCGGGTGGCGAAGTGCTTGAGGAGCTGCCAGCGGACCCCCGGGCAGTCGCGGTTGGGACACTTCGTGAAGACGGCGCCGTCGGGCTTGACCGTCGGCGTGTCGCAGACCGGGCAGCGGGCGGGCGGCAGCGGCGGGGCGGCGCGGTCCTCGCGCTCCACGACGTGCGGCGCGGGCGACACGACCTGCGGGATGACGTCCCCGGCCCGCAGCACGATCACCTCGTCGCCGACACGCAGGTCCTTGCGCGCCAGGTCCTCCTCGTTGTGGAGGGTCGCGAGCTTCACCGTGACCCCGCCGACGTGCACGGGCTCGAGGACCGCATACGGGTGCAGGTCGCCGAACTTCCCGGGGTTCCAGTGGATGTCGAGGAGCGTCGTGAGCTTCGTCGTGGGCGGGAACTTCCACGCGATCGCCCAGCGCGGGTCGCGTCCGACGACGCCCAGGCGCCGCTGCAGCTCCGCGTCGTCGACCTTCACGACGACCCCGTCGATCTCGAAGTCGAGCGCTCCGCGACGCTGCTGCCAGTCCAGGCAGCGCTCGACGACCTCGTCCTCGGTGTCCAGGCGCACGATGTCCCGGTTGACGGGGAAGCCGCGCTCGCGCAGCCACGCAAGCGCCTCCCACTGGGTCCCGAGCACCAGGTCGTCGGCGACGCCGACGCCGTACGCCCAGAACGAGAGCGGGCGCTCGGCGGTGAGCTTCGGGTCGAGCTGGCGGATGGTCCCGGCGGCGGAGTTGCGCGGGTTCATGAAGGTCGACTCGCCGGCGGCGGCGCGCCGCTCGTTGAGCGCGGCGAAGTCGGCGAGCGTCATGTAGACCTCGCCTCGCACCTCCACGAGCGGCGGAGCGTGCTCGATCCGCAGGGGAATCGCACCGATCGTGCGCAGATTGTGCGTGACGTCCTCCCCGACCTCGCCGTTGCCGCGCGTCGCCCCGCGCTCGAGCACGCCGTCGCGGTACAGGAGCGACATCGCCAGGCCGTCGATCTTCGGCTCGCAGACGTAGCGGAACGCCGGGTCCTCGATGCCCTCGCGCGCGAGGTGGGTGCGCATCCGCTGGACCCAGGCGCGGAGCTCCTCCGCGCTGCGGGCGTTGGCCAGCGACAGCATCGGCTCGGGGTGGTGGACCTTCGTGAGCGCGGAGATCGGCTCGCCGCCGGTGCGCTGCGTCGGCGAGTCCGGCGTGAGCAGCTCGGGGTGGTCGGCCTCGAGCGAGCGCAGCTCGTCGAGCAGCGCGTCGTAGGCGTCGTCCTCGAGCTCGGGGTCGTCGAGGACGTAGTAGCGGTGCGCGTGGTGGTGCAGCTGCTCGCGCAGCTCGGCGGCCCGCGCGGCCTGGGCCTTCGTGGCCTTCGCGCTCACCGCAGCTCGCGGGCCGCCGGTGCGAGCAGCCGCGTCAGGTCGTGCGCCTCGAGCGCATCGAGGCTGTCGACGTCGGTCAGGTCGAAGTGGACGGGGGTGACGGAGACGTGCCCGCCGGCCACGGCCGCGAGGTCCGTCCCCGGCTCCTCGTGCCAGCCCGGGTCGGCGCCGTAGATCCAGAACCGCCGGCGGCCCGCGCCCGGGTCCTCGTGAAGCTGCAGCTCGTCGTTGTAGATCCGCTTGCCCAGGCGCGTCACCTCGACGCCGTGCGGGTGGTCGCCGGGGACGTTGATGTTCAGCAGCGTCCCGCGCGGGAGCGGAACGTCGTCGAGCTCGGCGACGATGCGCGCCGTGAACTCGGCGGCGACCTCGAAGCTGAAGCGGCGGCCGAAGCGAAAGTCCATCTCGCGGTCGGTCGACTGCTGGGAGACGGCGATCGCCGGAAGGCCGAGGATGATGCCCTCGAACGCCGCGGCGACCGTCCCCGAGTACGTGACGTCGTCGCCCATGTTCGAGCCGTGGTTGATGCCGGCGACGATCAGCTCGGGCTCGAAGTCCTCCACGAGGCGCAGCTGGCCGAAGCGCACGCAGTCCACGGGCGTGCCGTCCGTCGCGAAGCCGATCGTGCCGTCCTCGAAGGTCGTCTCCTGCACCCAGAGCGGCTTGCGCGTCGTGATCATGCGCGCCATCGCCGAGCGGTTGCCGTCGGGCGCGATCACCAGCAGGCGGATGCCCGGGACCGCGGCGAGCGCGCGCCGCAGCGCGAGCAGCCCCTCGGCGTCGATGCCGTCGTCATTCGTCAGCAGGACATTCATGCGCGCATCCCCATCCTACGAGCAGGGTCGTACGCCGCCGCGCGGAGCTGACGCGGGCGCCCGCGGCGCGCGGGCCGGATCGCCATCGGAGAGCGGGGCCGTTCCGGCCCACCACGCGCCGCGGCCGGGATCAGCCGTAGCGCACACCCGTCAGGTACAGCCCGTGCGGCGGCGCGGTGGGGCCGGCGTCGCGCCGGTGCGCGCCGTCGAGCAGCGCCGCGAAGTCCTCGAGCGATCGCCGGGCGCCGGCGACCTGCAGCATGGTCCCGACGAGCACCCGGTTCATGTGGCGCATGAACGTGTCGGCCTCGATCTCGAACGCCAACCGGTCGCCGTCCTCGACCCAGCGCGCCGAGCGGACATCCCGGTCGAATCGCGTGTGGTAGGTGTCGGTCGGGGTGAATGCCGTGAAGTCGTGCGTCCCGGGCAGCAGCGCGGCGCAGGCGTGCAGGAGGTCGCGGTCGAGCCGATGTGGCCACCAGAGCGCGCGGCCGGCCTCGAACGGCGAGCGGATGCGCGTGTGCAGGACGCGGTAGCGGTAGGAGCGGGCGCGGGCGTCGCGCCGGGCGTCGAAGCCCTCGCGCGCCTCGGCGCAGGCCACGACCGAGACGTCGGGCGGGAGCAGCGCGTTGAGCGCCTCGGCGCGCAGCGGGCGCCCCTCGTAGGAGGCGACCTGCCCGGTCGCGTGGACGCCGCGGTCGGTGCGGCCGGCGACCGTCAGCGGGATCTCGCGCTGCAGGATCCGCCCGAGCGCCGCCTCGATCTCCGCCTGGACCGTCCGCTGCCCCGGCTGGCGCGCCCAGCCGAAGAACGCGCCGCCGTCATACGCGATGTCGAGACGCGACGTCACGCGGAGAGGGTCCCGCCACCATCGCCCCTCGAGCGGAGGATCGTGGAGGCCCGCGAACCCCTCAGACCAGCTCGAGGTAGACCATCTCGGTCGAATCCGACCGGCGCGGCCCGAGCTTGAGGATGCGGGTGTAGCCGCCCGGACGGTCCGCGTAGCGCGGAGCGACCTCCTCGAACAGCTTGTGCACCGCGAACTTGTCCTGGCCGAGCGCGGACAGCGCCTGGCGGCGCGCGTGCAGGTCGCCGCGCTTGGCGAGCGTGATCAGCTGCTCGACCTCGGGCTTCACGGCCTTGGCCTTCGCCTCGCTCGTCTTGATGCGCTCGTGCTCGATGACCTCCTTGCAGAGGTTGCGGAGCAGCGCCTTGCGATGCGAGGCGGTGCGGCTGAGCTTGTGACGGGTCTTCTGGTG
>DAIPYF010000112.1:0-8791 GCA_036782855.1 Solirubrobacteraceae bacterium | reverse complement strand
TGGCCGATGCCCTACCTGCACGACGAGACGCAGGACGTCGCCGAGGCCTACGGCGCGCAGACGACGCCCGATGTCTTCGTCATCGACGGAGAGGGCCGCATCGCCTACCGCGGCGCCCCCGACAGCGACTGGGAGGACGAGCGCCAGGACGCCGACTGGCTGCGCGCCGCCCTGGACGACGTGCTCGCCGGCCGTGTGGTCGGCCACCCGGAGAGCACGCCGGTCGGGTGCTCGATCAAGTGGCGGCCGTAGGCCTCACTCGCGGCCGAGCATCCGCTTGAGCACCTTGCCCGTCGCGTTGCGCGGAAGCTCGTCGAGGAACACGACGTCGCGCGGCACCTTGTAGCCGGCGAGGTTCTCCTTGACGTAGTCCTTCAGGTCCTTGACCGTCGGCTCCATGCCCGCGACGGCGACGACGTACGCGCTCAGGCGATCGCCCCAGTCCGCGTCCGGGACGCCGATCACGGCCGCCTCGACGACGCACGGATGGTCGGCGAGCAGGTCCTCGACCTCGCGCGGGAAGACGTTCTCGCCGCCGCTGACGATCATCTCGTCGTCGCGGCCGTCGATGAACAGCCGCCCGCCCGCGTCGAAGTGCCCGACGTCGCCGGTGGACATGAGCCCGTCGATGACGTCCTTGCCGCCGCCGCCCGTGTAGCCCTCGAACGCCATCTCGTTCCCGACGAAGATCCGGCCCGTCCGGTCCGGCCCGTCCAGCGACAGACCCGCGTCGTCGTAGAGCCGCACCACGGTCCCGTGCGGCGGGCGGCCCGCGCAGCCGGGCGCGGCGCGCAGGTCCTTCGGCCCGGCGATCGTGGCCCACGCGACCTCGGTCGATCCGTAGAGGTTGTAGACGACGTCGCCGAAGCGGTCCATGACCTTCGTCGCGAGATCGCCCGGCAGCGCACTGCCGCTGACCGCGACGACCCGCAGCGCCGAGGTGTCGTAGCGCGCGACGACGTCGTCGGGCAGCTCCATGATCCGCTGGAGCATCACCGGGACGACGGCCAGCGCCGTGGCCCGGTGGTGGGCGACGGCCGCGAGCGTGTCCTCCGGGTCGAACCGCCGACGCACGACGAGCGTCGAGCCGAGCGTGAGCGCCAGCAGGAAGTGCGCCATGCCCCAGGAGTGGAACATCGGCGCGGCGATCATCGTCGTCTGGCGCGCCTTCAGCGGGATCGCGTCGAACAGCGACGCGACGGGCGTGAGCGAGTCGGGCTGCCTGCGCTGGGCGCCCTTCGGCGTACCGGTCGTCCCGCTGGTGAGGATGATCACCCGGCTGGGCTCGTCCGGCGGGTCGAGCGCCGAGGACGGCCGGCCGGCCGCGAGCTCGTCCAGGGTCGGCGCGCCGAACGCGTCCGGGCCGTCGTGCCAGGCGACGAAGCGCATCCGTCCCTCGGCGGCACCGGCGACGAACTCGGCGAACTCCTCGTCGTGGACGATCGCGACGGGCTCCTCGCGCTCGCAGACGTCGGTGATCTGGGGGGCGGCGAACATCGTGTTCAGGTACAGCGCGCGGCTGCCGAGCTTCGCCAGCGCCACGGAGACGTCGATGAACCAGCGGTGGTTGCGGGCGAGGACCGCGACGCCGTCACCCGGGCCGATGCCCTGCGCGCGCAGCGCGTGCGCGAGCCGGTTGGAGCGTTCGTCGATCTCGCGGAACGTCAGCGTCCCGCGCTCGTCGACGAGCGCGACCGCGTCCGGCCGCCGGGCCGCCGCCGCCTGGTAGCCGCCGGCGATCGTCGGGCCCCAGTCCCTGAGCTTGCCGAGCGCGCGGATGAGCCGGTCCGGCCGCTCGGGGTGGATGAGGCCGGCACCCGCGAAGGTGCGAGCGACGAACAGCGGCGCGGTCAGGCGATCGAGCATCACGGGCGAGCCTACTCGCGCCGGGCGACCCGGACGCCGCCATTTGCACGCATTCCTGCGATCCGTCAGATCCCAGGCGTACGGTGCGACCCAGATCCCATGGAAGCCGCCCGACCACTCCATCCCGACCACGTCATCCTCGCCGGCGATCGCCTGCGCGTCGATGCGCTGACCGTCACCGACGAGACCGTCGTGCGCCTCGCCCGCGAGCGCGTCGATGCCGGCGAGGAGATCGCGCCGCTCGTCGTGCAGGCGATCGAGATCGGGGCGCGGGTGCTGGATCGCGAGCAGACCGCCGCGAACACCGATTTCGTCAAGGCGGAGTTCGAGCGCCAGGCGCGCGACGTCGAGCGGCAGTTCGCCGAGCGCGCGCAGGTCGTGAGCGCCGAGCTGACGCAGAGCGTCGAGGCCGCCTTCGGAGCCGAGGCGGGCGTCGTGCCGCGCCTGCTGGAGAAGCACTTCGGGGACGAGTCCAGCGCCGCCGTCCAGCACCAGGTCACGGCGCTGGTGAACGAGCTGCTGACCGCCCACCGCGAGGCGCTCGGCAAGCAGTTCACGTCCGCCGACGCGAGCAACCCGCTGGCGCAGTTCCAGAAGTCCGCGGTCGGCGCGATCCAGCACGCCTCCCAGCAGCAGCAGGAGCACCTGCTCAAGCTGCACGAGACGATCACCGGGCTCAAGGGCGAGGTCGCGGCGCTGAAGGCCGAGCAGGAGAAGGACGAGGCCGTCGCCGAGGAGGCCGAGCGCGGGACCGCGAAGGGCCGCACCTACGAGGAGCAGGTCGCGGACGCGCTGGCGGCCATCGCCGCGCCGCGCGGGGACGCCGCCGACGCCGTCGGGGACCGCAGCGACGCGGGCCGCAGCAAGAAGGGCGACGTCGTCATCGACATCGGGCTCTGCGAGGGTCCGTCACGCGGCCGGATCGCCTTCGAGGCCAAGGACCGCAAGCTCTCGCAGCCGGCCGCCATCAAGGAGCTCGACGGTGCGCTCGACGCCCGCAGCGCCGACTTCGCGGTGCTCGTCGTCCCCAGCGAGGGCGAGATCCCCGCCGGGATGCGCGCCCTCACGGAGTTCCACGGCGACAAGCTCGTCGTCACATGGGACCCGGGCGACGAGTCGAGCCTGACGCTCGAGGTCGCCTACATGCTGGCCAGGGCCCGCGTCCTGCTGACCCGCGAGGAGTCCGGCGAGCAGCTCGACGGCGCCGCGATCGGCCAGCAGGCCGAGAAGGCGCTCCAGTCGCTCAAGGACGCCCGCAAGATCCGCAGCAACCTCACGGCCGCACGCGGCGGCATCGACGCGGCGGGCGAGGTGCTCGACGGGATCGAGAAGGCCGTCCGCAGTCACCTCGACGAGATCCGCGCGCTGCTCGCCGTCGCGGGGACCGCCGACGAGGATGCGACATCCCGCGCCGACGGCCCGCAGGCCGGCGAGCTGTTCTAGGCGGCCTGCTCGTTCACGACGGCGGCCGTGCGCTCTTCGGGCGCGCCCTGGAAGCCGCCTTCGATCGGCATCACGGAGCCGATGTGGGCGTCGGAGTGCTCCTTGGTGTCCCAGAGCGCCGAGACCAGAACCCGCCGTCGGTCGGACCGGCCGCGTGGTGCGTCTGACCCTCGGCCGAGCTGGAGCAGTTCGGTGCGCTCGTGGAGGCCGCCGCGCCCGGCGCCGTTCACGAGCGCCGTGTGGCCGCCCGGGTGACCGGCCCGGACGGCGGCTACTCCATGACGCGCAGCGTGGACGCCACGTCCATGTGTCGCAGCCTCCGCGCCGTGAACAAGGGCGCCAATGCGCACGCCACGATCCCGACCGCGGCGGCGATGAGCAGCGTGCGCGGGCTCAGCACGACCCAGACCTCGAGGTCCGGGACGGTCTCCGGGACGATCGACAACACCATCCAGCCGACCAGGACGAGGCCGACGAGCACGCCGACGACGCTGGCGAGCACGCCCAGCATGCCGCTCTCGGCGACGCCCTGCCACACGACCGTTCGCGGAGGGACGCCATAGGCGAACATCGTCGCGTGCTCGCGGCGACGCTCGTCGGCGCTGATCGCGGCCGAGTTGAACGCGACGAGCAGGGCGAGCAGCAGGATGAACGCCTCGGTCGCGTAGATCACGCCGAGGAACCGGTCGATGTACTCGTCGAGCGCCTCGTAGGGCGCGCTGGCCGCCTGGACGGACGCGACGCCCGAGACCGCGAAGATCGCGCGGATCGCCTGGTCTCGTGAGATCCCCGGGGCGGGGATGACCTCGACCTGGTTGGTCAGGCCGCGCAGCCCGGTTCGCGGATCCCACGCCGCGGAGGCCCCGTACGCGAGCGGGCGGAGCGTTCCCCCGTGCAGCGCGTCGACCCGGACGCGCGAGCGCACCGAGCGCACCGAGCCGTCGGCCTCCAGCCGGGGATGGCGCACGACCATCGTGTCGCCGACGGCGACACCGAGGTCCTCGGCGGCCTGGGGTGCGAGCGTGATGCCGGCGCTGCCCGCGGAGAAGGCCCCCTCCGGCGTGCTCGGCGTCCAGCCGCCGGCGGCCGGGTCGAACGTCGTGAGCACCCCGTCGAGCCGCTCGTCGCCGGATTCGAGCTCCACTCCGAGCTGGTCCTGAGCGCGCGCGCTGCCGGTCTCGGGCAGCCGGACGATGTCGCGCACCGTGCGACCGCCCACGCGCTCGTAGCCGCCGAGGCTCACGAGCAGGCGGTCCGGGGCCACGCGCTGCGACTCCGCGCGCGCCCGGTCCAGCGGCGCGAGGAACGAGTCGATCAGGCCGCCGAACGTGACGACGAGCGCGACGATCAGCCCGATCCCCATCACCGAGACGACCGTCCGGCGCGGTGCCCGCACGAGATTGCGCAGCGGCATCTGGACGAGGCTCCCGCCCGGGACCGGGACGCGCGCGAGGAGCGGGGCCAGGCCACCGCCCCCGGCGGCGCGGAAGCCGACGCGGATCGCCTCGATCGGCCGCATGCGCACGGCGCGCCGGACCGGGAGCAGCACCCCGAGCATCGGCAGCGCGATGCCGATGGCGGCGCCGATGAGGAAGCGGCCGGCCAGGAACGGCGTGTCGTAGACCGGCAGCGGCAGCAGCGACTCCAGCAGGGACCCGAAGACGACCGTCAGCAGGTAGCCGATCGCGACCCCGAGGAGCGCCCCGAGCACGGCGATCTGCGCGCCCATGAGGACGGGCCGCAGCGCGAGCCGCGCGGGAGGCACCCCGAGCGCCATGCCGATCCCGATCTCCCGCCGCTCCGCCTCCACGGTCCGGCTGATCAGGTTGTAGGCGGCCAGCGCGGCGCCGAGGAGCACGAGGGCAGAGAGGACGATGTAGACCTTCTGATCGCCCTCGGCGTCCTTGTAGAGCAGCCGGTAGGACTGCTCGTCTGTTCCGGGGGTCACCGTGACGCCGACGCCGGGGAGCGCGGTGGCGAACGCGCGTCGCAGTTCGGCGACGAGCGTCGCCTCCGCGACGCCGGGACGCGCGCGGACGACGACCTCGTTGACCTCGTCCGCGTGCCCGGAGATCCGCTGTGCCGTCCGCAGCGAGGTAAAGACGACCGCGGCGTCGGCGGCCCCGGTGCCGAGGTCCGCGCCGCTCCCGCCGCCCCCGAAGAAGAACTGCGGCTGGAACGCCCAGCCGGTGTAGCGGAGCGTGGCCCCGCCGGCGAGCGTGACCGTGCCGGACGCGGGCAGCTTGCGGGCATCCGCGAACCGGCTCTCGAGCATGCCTGCCGAGCGGCCGTCGTCGCCCGCACCGAGGACGCGGCCTCGGGCCGCAGCCAGCCCGTCCACCACCGGCCGCGGATCGATCTGCTGCCCGACGAGGAGCCCCGGAACGAGGACGGCGCGCCCGTCGCGGGAGGCGTCGACCTGCGTCGGGAGGACGAGGCGCTCGCGACCGGCCGCGGTCGCCGGCGCGCGCCCGGCGACACGCGCCAGGCGTCCCTCACGCACGAAGCCGCCCTCGGCCAGCGACACGCGTGCTCCGTGGTAGGCGAGGCTTGCGAAGCTCGCATCGTTGGAGAGCGTGCGCCACTCCTGCATGCTGGCCAGCCCGGTCGCCAGCCCGGTCCCGATCGCGATCACGAGCGCGATCGCGATGACCTGCACCGGACGGCGGCGCAGATCGCGCCAGGACCAGCGCAGCCAGAGTCGGCGATCCATCGTCGCTACCAGTGCAGGTCGGAGATGTCGGCGGGCCCGCCGGCGGGCGGGCCGTCGGACACCACGCGCCCGCTGGACAGCTCGATGACCCGGTCGGCGACCCGGGAGATCTCCCGGTTGTGGGTCACGACGAGGACCGACGTCCCGAGCTCGTGCGTCTGATCGTGCAGGAGCTGGAGGATCTGCACGCCCGTGTGGAAGTCCAGCTCGCCGGTCGGCTCGTCCGCCAGCAGGATCGGATTGCCGGTCGCCAGCGCGCGCGCGATCGCCACGCGCTGCTGCTCGCCGCCGGAGAGCTCGTGCGGGAAGTGCGCGACCCGGTGCTCGAGGCCCACGCGCCGCAGCGTCTCGGTCGCGACCGCGACGCGGTCACCGCGGCCGGCCACGTCCGCGCCGAACTCGACGTTCTCGAGCGCGCTGAGCTCCGGGAACAGGTTGAACGTCTGGAAGATGAACGAGACCGTGTGCCGCCGGAATGCGAACAGCTCCCGGCGCGAGGCGGCCGTGATGTCGCGTCCCGCGATGACGATCCGCCCCTCGGTGACCGTGTCGAGCGCCCCGATGAGGTTCAGCAGCGTCGTCTTGCCGCTGCCGGACGGCCCCAGGACGACGATGAACTCGCCGCGCCCGATGTCCAGCGTCACGTCCTCGAGCGCGGTGACGATGCCCGCCCCCACCTGGTAGCGGCGGCTGACGCCCTCCAGGTGCACCAGCGCGCCCTGGGTCTCGGCCACGGCCTCGGCGGCCTCGCGGCGTCCATCGTGCTCGGCGGTCGTCACGGCCTCCGAGGCTACGCGGCGCCGGCCGCGCCGTATCCGCGGGAACTACGGAGAGCGCTCAGCGCTCGGAGCCGGTCTCGGCCGGCGCGTCGTCGCTGTTGCCGGCGAGCCGGTCGCGACCGCGCTGCACCGCGGCGATGAACTTCGAGAGGTTGACCTCGAGCGTCCCGAGGATCTCGTCGGCGTAGTCCTCCGCGCCGAGCCGGATCTCGCGCTCACGGCCGCGGGCGTCCTCGATGATGTCCTCGGCGCCGCGCTCGGCCTGCCGCGTCACCTCCTCCTGGGAGATGAGCTGCTCCTGCTTCTCGCGGGCCTCCTTGATGATGCGCTCGGCCTCACGCTTGGCCTCCGCGAGCATCTCCTGGCGCTCCTTGACGATCCAGCGCGCCTGCTTGATCTCCTCGGGGATCGTCGCGCGCATCTGGTCGAGGATGTCGTAGATCTCCTCCTTGTCCACGCGCACCTGATCCGTCAGCGGAACGGGCTTCGCGTTGTGGATGAGATCGTCGAGCTTGTCGATCAGAACGAGGACGTCCATGGCACGGGTGGCTTTCGCTAGCGGGCGAGTTCTTCCTTCAAGCGGCGCGCGACCAGCGGAGTGACGTGCTCGTCGATGTTGCCGCCGAACATCGCGAGCTCCTTGATGCCGCTGCTGCTCAGAAAACTGTACTGGGGGCTGGCCATCAGGTAGAGCGACTCGATGTCCGGGGCCTGGAGACGGTTGAGCTGGTTCATCTCGAACTCGTATTCGAAGTCCGAGATCGCGCGCAGGCCCTTGACGATCGCCTTCGCCCCGATCTGCTGCGCGAAGTCGACGACGAGCGTGTCGAACGGCTCCGGGCGGACGTTCGGCAGGTCCTTCGTCGCGTCCGCGATGAACGCGATCCGCTCCTCGGTGTCGAACAGCGTCTTGGACTTGCGGACCGAGAGGTTCACGACCCCGACGACGACCTCGTCGTACATGGCCGCGGCGCGCTGGATGACGTCGATGTGCCCACGCGTGATGGGGTCGTAGGACCCGGGGCAGACGGCGACGCGATTGGAGGGAGTCATGCGGTGGCGTGGATGCGGATCAGCGTGTCGCCGTAGCGGCGCTCGTCGGTGGTGGGGAGCGGCAGGTCGAGCGGAGCGCGGCGGTCGCTCTCGGTCACGACGCGGGCGTCGGGGGCGAGCACGGCGGCGAGATCCTCCGCCAGGCGCTCCCCCAGAGCCGGCGCCTGCCGGTATGGAGGGTCAAGGAAGACCAGATCGTAGGCGTCGCCGCGTTCGCGTGCGGTGCGCAGTGCCCGCTCGGCGGGCATCCGGAGCAGCTCGGCCTCCTGCGCGCCGATCCCGAGCGTCTCCAGGTTGCGGGTGATCACCTGCGCCGCCCACGCGTCCTTCTCCACCAGTGTCGCGTGTGCGGCGCCGCGCGAGAGGGCCTCGATCGCGAGGGCCCCCGACCCGGCGAAGAGGTCCAGGACGCGCGCGTCGTCGAGCGGCCCGAGGATCGAGAACAGCGCCTCGCGGACGCGATCGGTGGTCGGGCGCGTGGCGTCGCCCTGGACCGTCCCGATCCGCCGCCCGCCGAACCGACCCGCGACGATCCTCACGTCCTCACGCCCTCACGCGGGGATCGCGACGCGCTCGATCTCGCCGCGGGTCGCAAGCAGGGCGTCCAGCAGCGGGACGTGCTCGGCGGCGGTGAGCGCGGGGTCGGCGTCGAGGATCTCGCGGGCGCTGACGCGGGCACGCTCAAGCAGTTCGGCGTCCTGCGGCAGGACCGCGTAGCGGAACGCCGGGGCACCGGACTGGCGCGTGCCCGTCAGCTCCCCCTCCCCCCGCAGCCGCAGGTCGATCTCGGCCAGGCGGAACCCGTCGGTGTGCTCGGCGAGCGCCCGCAGCCGCTCGGACTCCTTCGGGCCGAACAGCAGGCACAGCGACGCATGCTCGCCACGCCCGACGCGCCCGCGCAGCTGGTGCAGCTGCGAGATGCCGTAGCGCTCGGCGT
>DAIPYF010000111.1:0-8815 GCA_036782855.1 Solirubrobacteraceae bacterium | reverse complement strand
TGCGGTAGCGCAGGGTGTGGCGGTGGCAGTAGAGGCGCCGGGCGGCGGCCTCCCATTGGCCGTTGCATTCGATGAATGCCTCGAGCGAGCGCATGAGCTCGCCGCCGTAGTGGCCGTCGCCGGTCTCGATCGGGGCGAGCAGCGAGTCGCAGTACAGGCGCAGCGCCTCCGTGTCCTGGAGCGACAGCAGCAGGCGGAACGACCCGAGGTCGCGGTAGGTGGCGACGTCGGGCACCGGGAGCTGGGTCCCGTTGACGGTGGGGCCGGCGCCGCCGTGCTCCACGCGGGTGAGCTCGCGCGCCTCGAGCGCGAACCGCGCCTCGTGCCAGCTCTCGCGAACGCGCCCGGCGGGCAGCGCGCGCCCGGCGCCCGCGCCGGCGACCGCGCCGGTCTGCTCGGCGACGCGCGCGGTGATGCGCGCCGTGACCTCGGCGAGCTCGTCGTCGAGGAAACCCGGCAGGAGCGCTCCGACGAACCGCCCGTGCTGCGCGACGAGCCCGCTGACGGCCTCGCCCCGCAGGGCGTCGCCGAGGGCGGCCTCGACGGCGTCCGCGCGCCGGTCGGCCGGGGCGAGCACGAGCGTCGTCACCCGGCCGCCGAGCCCGAACGGCTCCAGGCGCCGGGCGAGCTCGGCCCCTTCGAGGTCGCCGGCCACCGCCGCGGAGAGGACGTCGCCGGCGAGGCGGCGCTCCGTGCTGTCGGCGACGCGCCGGCGCAGCAGCTCGAGCGCGATGACCGTGACCGCCTGGTGCAGGATGAGACGATCGATCTCGGCGAGCCCGCCGGTGTCCTTGGCGGCGACCAGCCACGCCTGCGGGAGGCCGTCGTCGGGCCCGTCGGGCGATCCGACGGGCAGCGCGAGCGCGCGGGCCGCGAGGTCGGGATGGGCCGGCACGAAGCCACGCGCGTCGCCGCGGCGGGCGCGGCCCTGGAGCTCGTCGCCGAGGGCGGCCACGGTCTCCGGCTGCAGCTCGCGCCGGAAGGTGTGGAGCGCCTCGAGCTCGCCACGGCCGTCGAACACGATCGCGGGCCCGCCGACGAGCGCTGCGATCCCGGCGACGATGGCGTCGAGCCCGCGCTCGCTGAGGACGATCCGCTGCAGGCGCTCCTGCGCGGCGATCGAGCGCCGCAGGAGTGCGTACTGCTCGTTGACCAGACGGGTGAACGCGCGTTCGGTGACCGCGATGAACGGCGTGTCGTAGGGGACCTCGTACAGCGGGAAGCCGCGCGCCTCGGCGGCGTCGACGGCGGCCTTGGGGACCTTCTGGTGGCCGAAGCCGATCCCGTAGCCGAGCCCCGCGAGGCCGTGGTCGGCCAGGCGCGCGACGTACTCGCGCTGGGCCTTCGCGCTGTCGAGCGCCATGCCGGTCGTCAGCAGAAGCTCACCTCCGGAGAGGAAGGGCGTGGGGTCCGCGAGCTCGGAGATGTGCACCCAGCGCACGGGCGCGGAGGCCCCGGCCTCCCCGGCGAGCAGGCGGACGTCGAGGTCGGCGAAGACGTCGCTGACGGTCAGCATGGGGTGGCGCCGAGTGGCCCGTCGGCCCCCTAGTGGCTCCCCATCCGCCGCGAGGCCTCTTCGAGGACGGGCCGCAGGACCGCCTCGATCTCCTCGAACTGCTCGGGGCCGGCGATCAGCGGCGGCGCGAACTGGATGACGGGGTCGCCGCGATCGTCCGCGCGGCAGATGAGCCCGCGGCGGAACAGCTCGCCGCTGAGGTAGCCGCGCAGGAGCGTCTCGGCCTCCTCGCCGTGGAAGCTCTCCTTCGTGTCCCGATCCTTGACGAGCTCGATCGCGTGGAAGTAGCCGGCGCCGCGCACGTCGCCGACGATCGGGATGTCCCGCAGCGACTCGAGCATCGCGCGCAGGTGCGGCTCGTTCTCGTTGACGTGCTCGAGGATCCCCTCCTCCTCGAACGCCGCGATGTTGGCGAGGGCGACGGCGGCCGCCATCGGGTGCCCGCCGAACGTGAAGCCGTGGACGAACGAGGTCGAGCCCTCCAGGAACGGCTCCATCACCTTGTCGGAGGCGATCATCGCCCCCATCGACGCGTACGAGGACGTCAGGCCCTTCGCCGTCGTGATGATGTCCGGCTGGTAGCCGTAGCGCTGGGCGCCGAACCAGGTGCCCAGCCGGCCCCATGAGCAGATGACCTCGTCGGAGATCAGCAGCACGTCGTAGTGGTCGCAGATCTCACGGACCCGCTGCCAGTAGCCCTCGGGCGGGACGAAGCAGCCGCCCGCGTTCTGGACGGGCTCCATGATCACGGCGGCGACGGTCTCGGGGCCCTCGAACTCGATCCGGTGGGCGATCGCCTCCGCGAGGTTCTCCACGCCGTAGCCGGGGGCGAGCCGGTAGAGGTTCGTGTTGGGCACGTGGCAGCCGCCGGGCGTGAACGGCTCGAACGGCTGGCGCAGGCCGGTGACCCCGGTCGCGGAGAGCGCGCCGAGGGTGGTGCCGTGGTAGGCGACCTCGCGCGCGATGAACTTCGTCTTGTTCGGGTTGCCGGTGAGCTTGTGGTACTGGCGGACGACCTTGAGCGCGGTCTCGACGGACTCGCCGCCGCCCGACGTGAAGAAGACGCGGTTGAGGTCGCCGGGGGCGAGCGACGCGACCTTCGCCGCCAGCTCGATCGCGCGCGGATGGGCGTAGGACCAGGTGGTGAAGAAGCCGAGCTCCTTGGCCTGGTCGGCGCCGGCCTGCGCGATGTCGGCGCGGCCGTGGCCGATGTTGACGCAGAACAGGGCGCTGAGCGCATCGAGATAGCGGTTGCCGTGCTCGTCCCAGACGTAGCACCCGTCGCCCTTGACGATCACGGGCACCTCGGCGCCGCGGTCGTAGGCGCCCATGCGGCTGAAGTGCAGCCACAGGTGCCGCTTGGCGAGCTCCTGGTAGTCGATCGCTGCGCTTGCTGACGTCTCTGTCGCCATCGGACCCTCGCTCTGTCGCCACTTCGTCAGATCGGTTGGTCGATCTGGACAACCCTCGTGGGCAGCCTACCCCGCTGGAACGCCGCCGCGGAGCAGCAGTCGCGGTACGGGCATTGTCCGCTGAGGCACAGCGCGAGGTGGACGGTCGTCCGGCCCGTCCTGCGCGCAGCGCGTCCGCGAGCCGGTCAGGCGGCGGACGGCGACGGCGTGCGCCCGCCGCCGAGCGCGGAGCGCGGGGCCGGCGTGAGCGCCGATGCGACGATGACGAGCAGGAAGGCGACGCCCTGGAGGACGATGCCGACGGGGTCGGCGGGGAGCGGGTCGCCGAACACGAGGATGCCGCCGGAGATGCAGGCGACGCTCATCGCGGTGCCGGTGAGGGCGATGACCGTGACGGCCTCGCCGTCCTGCAGGCTGCGGGCTGAGGCGTAGAAGGCCGCGGCGGACGCGCAGAGGGCGACGGCCGTCCACGGGCTGATGATCGCGAGCACGCCGTGGTGCGAGACCAGGCCCGAGAGCGCCTTCACCGAGACGTTGCAGACGCCGAAGAGGATGCCGGAGGCGATCGCGAGCGCGACGCCGTGGTGCTCGGCGCGGGCGCCGGCGGCGTGCGGGCCGACGATGAGCAGCGCGCCGATGCCGAGCAGGCCGGCCTCGAAGGCGATCATCGGGGCGAGCGAGTACGACGCGTGAGAGCCGGTCTGCGTGGGCATCGTGACGGCGAGCAGCACGAGGCCGGCGGCCGGCATGCCCAGGCCCCACCACTGACGCGAGCTGACCTTCATGCCGAAGATCCGATCCGCCATCACGGCGATCAGCGCGACGCCGCCGGCGACGACCGCCTGGACGGTGGACATCGGTGCGAGCGAGAGCGCCGCGACGTGCAGCAGCCAGGCCAGGCCGCCGACGCACATGCCGATCGCGAACCACTTCGACGACCACAGCTGGCCGGCCGTGTGCAGGGGGCGGCGGATGTCGACGGACGGGGCCGAGCAGGCGCCGCGATGCTTGAAGAAGAACGCGAGGTTGCTGCCGATGGCGCAGAGGAGCGCGAAGAGGATGCCGAGTTGGAGCGTCATGCGTGGAGTGGTGCGGGACCGGTTCGGTGGCGGGAGCCGAGGACTGTCCTTGTCATCGGCACCCGTACCTGCGGGGTTGACCGATCCGCGACACATAGGGTACCCCGACAGGCCCGTCCCGGTACGCCGGTTCCCCCGTGCATTCGCGAAATCCCTGCAAACCCTTGCTCTTGATGGACGTAGATGGCGTGATCTCGCTGTTCGGGTTCACGTCCAATGAGCGTCCAGCGGGGTCCTGGATGATCGTGGACGGGTCGCCCCACCTGATTTCGGCCGCGGCGCCCGGGCACCTGCAAGCGCTGGCGATGGACTTCGAGCTCGCCTGGTGCACGGGCTGGGAGGAGACGGCGAACGAGTACCTGCCCGGCGTCCTCGGGCTGCCCGGGGAGCTGCCCGTTCTGAGCTTCGACCGCCATCCGGGCCGCGGCCACGCGCACTGGAAGCTCGCGGCGATCGAGGCGTACGCCGGGCCGG
This sequence comes from Solirubrobacteraceae bacterium, assembly GCA_036782855.1. Lineage (GTDB taxonomy): Bacteria > Actinomycetota > Thermoleophilia > Solirubrobacterales > Solirubrobacteraceae > F1-60-MAGs163. The sequence goes on along the minus strand of DAIPYF010000111.1, from coordinate 4,334 downwards.
AGCGGGCGCTGGCGTGGGTCGACGACGCGCTGAACGAGGCATGTCACGCGTGGGCGGGCGAGCGGCCGGGACCGACGCTCCTCGTCGAGACGCTCCCCCACGTGGGGATCGCGGACGCGCACGTCGCGCGGCTGACCCGGTGGGCACGGGGGTTGTGACCGCTGCCCCGGGAGCCCCGCCCGGTGGGGGCGTGGCGGACCGCGCACGTCGTTCGTGCCGGATCCGCCACGCCGGCGGCGCCTACGAATCCACGGCGTCCGTGATCCGCTTGTCCGCGTCCTCGAGCTCCTTCTCGAGCTTCTCGTAGTCGCCCTTCTCGACGGCCTTGTTGACCTTCTTGACGGACTTCTCGAGCGCCCGGTCGATCCGGTCGGCGTAGGTGTCGTCCGCGACGACGATGATCGCCGACGTGCCCGGGGGCAGGTACTCCTCGACGTCGACGCCGAGGTCCTTCTCCTCGTGGCGCTTGCGCAGCTCACCGATGCCGGCGCCGATGCCGGCGCCGAGCGCGGTCGCCAGCAGCAGCGGCGGGGCGAACAGGCCGACGACGATGCCGGCGCCCGCGCCGAGCACCGCGCCGCCGCCGACCGGCGAGGCGACGCCGTGCTCGTCGACGGTGACCTCGCCGGCCGCGTCACGACTCGCGACGACCGCACCGACGACGGCGAAGTCCTCCGTGCGCTGTGCCTCCGTGAGGGCCTTGAAGTCGGCTTCGGCAGCGGCCGCGTCGTCGTAGGACGCGACGTACAGGATCAGATTCTCGTTCGCCATGGGCGGATCTCCGTTCGGGGTGAGGGACACCCACGACGGTACGCGATCACCGAGCGCCGGGGCCGGGAGTCACCGCAACAGCCGGTGCCCGCTGCCCGCCCGACCACCTACGGTCGAGCGGGCGGCAGCACCACCAGAGGCCTACTTCGACGCGTCGTCCGCCGGCGGCAGGTCGAGCTCGGCGAGCTCTTCCGCGAACCCGGTCTCCGCCGGGCCGCCCGCGCCGATCTCCTCGAGCGTGGACAGGTCCTGCTCGAACCCGGCGCCGAGGCCGGAGCTGAAGTCGTCCTCGACCAGGCCCAGCTCGGCGGCGAGGTCGTCGGAGTCCAGCAGCGCGACGTCGTCGGCGCGCGGGAGCGGCTCGGTCGGCTCGATCTCGATGCGGCGGTAGCGCTTGAGCCCCGTCGCGGCCGGGATGAGCTTGCCGATGATGACGTTCTCCTTGAGGCCCGCGAGCGAGTCCTTCTTGCCCTCGAGCGCGGCGTCCGTCAGCACCTTCGTCGTCTCCTGGAAGGAGGCGGCCGAGAGGAAGGAGTCGGTGTTCAGCGACGCCTTCGTGATGCCGAGGATGACCTCCTCGAACTGGGCGGTCTCGCCCTTCTTCTTCTTGACCTCGTCGTTCGCGCGAGCGAAGTCGTAGCGGTCGATGAGCGCGCCCGGCAGGTAGCCGGTGTCGCCCTTCTGATCCACGCGGACCTTCTTCATCATCTGGCGGACGATCAGCTCGATGTGCTTGTCGTCGATGTCCACGCCCTGGGACTTGTAGACCTTCTGCACCTCGGCGACGAGGTACTGCTCGGTGTCCGTGCGGCCGCGGAGCGACAGGAGGTCGTGCGGGTAGAGCGAGCCCTCGTTGAGCTGCGTCCCCTGCTCGATCTTCTGGCCGTTCTCGACGTGGAGGCGCGTGCGCCGCGGGAAGGCGGTGCGGTGCTCCTCGCCGGCCTCGTCGGTGATGACGACCGTCAGGTTCTTCTCGGTCTCCTCGATCGCGACCTTGCCCGACTCGGCGGCCATCTCCGCCAGGCCCTTCGGCTTGCGCGCCTCGAACAGCTCGACGACGCGCGGCAGGCCGTGCGTGATGTCCGCGCCGGCGACTCCGCCGGTGTGGAAGGTGCGCATGGTCAGCTGGGTGCCCGGCTCGCCGATCGACTGCGCGGCGATGATCCCGACCGCGTCACCGATCTGCGCGAGCTTGCCGGTCGCGAGCGCCCGGCCGTAGCACGCCTGGCACACGCCGATCGGGGCGCGGCACTTGAGCGTCGAGCGCACGGGGATCCGCGCCTCGTCCGGCAGGTTGTCGACGCTCTCGACGAGCGCGGCCAGCTCCGCCCGGTCGATCTCGTTGCCGGCCTCGACGAGGACGCGACCACGCTTGGTCTTGACCTCCGTCGCGGCCACGCGGCCGACGAGGTTCGGGTTCGGCTCGCCCTGCGCGTTGAGCGTGGGCAGCGTGATGAACTCGTCGGTGCCGCAGTCGAGCTCGCGGATGATGACGTCCTGCGAGACGTCCACCAGGCGCCGGGTGAGATACCCGGAGTCGGCGGTGCGCAGGGCGGTGTCCGCGAGGCCCTTGCGGGCACCGTGGGTCGAGATGAAGTACTCGAGAACCGTCAGGCCCTCCATGAAGTTGGCCTTGATCGGGCGCTCGATGATCTCGCCCTTCGGGTTGGCCATCAGGCCGCGCATGCCGGCGAGCTGGCGGATCTGCTTGAACGATCCACGCGCGCCGGAGTTGGCCATCATGAAGATGGGGTTCAGCTCGTCGAAGTTCTCCTCCATGGCGTCGGCGACCTTCTCCGTCGCCTCGGTCCACTTGTCGACGACCGCCTCGTGGCGCTCCTGCTGCGTGATCAGGCCCATGTCGTACTGGTCCTGGATCTCCGCGACCTCGTCCTCGTACTTGCCGAGGATCTCGCCCTTGTTCGGCGGGATGATCACGTCGTTCTTGGAGATCGTGATGCCGGCGAGCGTCGCGTAGCGGAAGCCGAGGTCCTTGAACGCGTCGAGCACCTGCGAGACCGCCGGCGCCCCGAACCGCTGCACGAGGTCGTCGATCACGCGGACCGTGTCGCGCTTGCGCACGGAGTCGTTGACGAACGGGTACTCGTCCTCGTCGAACGAGTCGCCGAGCGATGCCTGCAGCGCCCGCTCGATGCGGTCGTTGTAGATGATGCGCCCGACCGTCGTCAGGACGTGCCCGCCCTCACGACCCAGCGGCCGGTACTCGGCCAGGTCCTGGAGCTTCACGAACCCGGACTCGTACGACAGCTCGGCCTCCTGAGCGGTGCCGAAGACGTGCGGGCGCGGCTCGCTCTTGGGCCACGTGTCGTTCTTCAGCGTCTCCTGGCGGGTCGCCAGCTCCTCGGCGTTCGGCCCGTACGTCAGGTAGTAGGCGCCGAGGACCATGTCCTGCGTCGGCGTCGCCAGCGGCGCACCGTGCGCCGGGGACAGGATGTTGTTCGAGGACAGCATCAGGATCCGCGCCTCCGCCTGCGCCTCGGCGCTGAGCGGGACGTGGACGGCCATCTGGTCGCCGTCGAAGTCGGCGTTGAACGCGTGGCAGACGAGCGGGTGGACCTGAATGGCCTTGCCCTCGACCAGCACCGGCTCGAACGCCTGGATGCCCAGGCGGTGGAGCGTCGGCGCGCGGTTGAGGAGCACCGGGTGCTCGTGGATGACGTCCTCGAGCACGTCCCAGACCTCCGGGATCGCCGAGTCGACCATCTTCTTGGCGGCCTTGATGTTCTGCGCGCTCTTGCGCTCGACGAGCTGGGCCATGATGAACGGCTTGAACAGCTCGAGCGCCATGAGCTTCGGCAGCCCGCACTGGTGGAGCTTGAGGTACGGGCCGGCCACGATGACCGAGCGGCCCGAGTAGTCCACGCGCTTGCCGAGCAGGTTCTGGCGGAACCGGCCCTGCTTGCCCTTGAGCATGTCCGAGAGCGACTTCAGCGGGCGGTTGCCCGGGCCCGTGACGGGCCGGCCGCGGCGGCCGTTGTCGAACAGCGCGTCGACGGCCTCCTGCAGCATGCGCTTCTCGTTGTTGACGATGATCTCCGGCGCGCCGAGGTCGAGCAGCCGCTTGAGGCGGTTGTTGCGGTTGATGACGCGGCGGTAGAGGTCGTTGAGGTCGGAGGTCGCGAAGCGGCCGCCGTCGAGCTGGACCATCGGGCGCAGCTCCGGCGGGATGACCGGCACGGCCTCGAGGACCATCATCTCGGGCTTGTTCTCCGAGTTCAGGAACGCGGAGAGCACCTTGAGGCGCTTGACGGCGCGGGCCTGCTTCTGCCCCTTGCCGTTCTTGACGAGGTCCTCGAGCTCCTCGCGCTCGTGCTCCATCACGATGCCCGGGAGGTCCTGCGGGGCGAGATCGGTGCCGGCCATGCGCTCCGGGTCGACCTTGCGCGGCTTGGCCTCGCGGTCGTACTCGGGCTTCTCGCGCAGCAGCTCGCGGATGAACTCCGCGCCCATCCCGCCGTTGAAGTACTCGCCGAACCCGTACGGCGAACCGAAGCGGCTCTTCAGCTCACGGAAGAACGTCTCGTCGGCGATGATCTTCTTCG
>DAIPYF010000110.1:2684-8830 GCA_036782855.1 Solirubrobacteraceae bacterium | reverse complement strand
GTCCTCAAGGGCACGAACGACATGCGCGTGTTCCAGGAGGAGATCTTCGGCCCGGTCGTGTCCGTCACGACGTTCAAGGACGAGGCGCAGGCCCTGGAGATCGCCAACGACACGATGTACGGCCTCGGCGCCGGTGTGTGGACCAGGGACGGCTCGCGCGCGTACCGCATGGGCCGCGGGATCAAGGCCGGTCGCGTGTGGACCAACTGCTACCACCTCTACCCGGCCCACGCCGCGTTCGGCGGCTACAAGTCCTCGGGCGTCGGTCGCGAGAACCACAAGATGATGCTCGACCACTACTCGCAGACGAAGAACCTGCTCGTCAGCTACGACCAGAACGCGCTGGGGTTCTTCTAGGCCGCGCGGATGAGCATCCCCGACCGCGTCAGCGTCACCCCGCGGGCCGCCGAGACGATCCGCGCGCTGACGGCGGCGCACGGGCCGCTCGTGTTCCACCAGTCGGGGGGCTGCTGCGACGGCAGCTCCCCGATGTGCCTGCTGGAGGCGGAGCTGCCCCCGGGGCCCTCCGACGTGCGCATCGGCGAGTTCGAGGGCACGCCCTTCTACATCGACGCCGACCAGGACGCGCGCTGGAAGCACCCCGAATTCCTCATCGACGTGGCGCCCGGCGCCGCGACGAGCCTGTCCCTGGAGGGCTCCGCCGGCGTGCACTTCGTCGCGCGGCCCCCCGGGCCATCCGACACTGCAGTGGAAGGGACCACACCATGAAGGCCCTCGTCTACCACGGCCCCGATCAGCGCAGCTGGGACACGGTTCCCGATCCGGGGATCACGGACCCGGGCGACGCCATCGTGCGGATCGACAGTTCGACGATCTGCGGGACCGACCTGCACATCCTCAAGGGCGACGTGCCGACCTGCGAGCCGGGAACGGTGCTCGGCCACGAGGCCGTCGGCACGATCGAGGAGGTCGGCAGCGGCGTCGGGTCCTTCGCGGCCGGCGACCGCGTGCTCGTCTCGTGCGTCACGTCGTGCGGGCGCTGCCGCTTCTGCCGGGAGGGCCGCTACGGGCAGTGCCTGGGCGGCGGCGGCTGGATCTTCGGCCACCGCATCGACGGGCTGCAGGCCGAATACGCCCGCGTCCCGTTCGCCGACAACTCGGTGTACAAGGTCCCCGACGGCCTGACCGACGAGCAGGTGCTGTTCCTCGCCGACATCCTCCCGACCTCCTACGAGGTCGGGGTGCTCAACGGCGTGCTGCGGCCCGGCGACGTGGTCGCGATCGTCGGTGCGGGCCCGATCGGGCTCGCCGCGGTTCTCACCGCGCAGCTCTTCACCCCGGGGCACATCGTGGCGATCGATCTCGACGACGGGCGCCTCGAGGCGGCCCGCCGGTTCGGCGCGGACATCACGATCAACAACGGGCGGGAGGACGCCGTCGCCCGCGTCATGGAGATGACGGACGGGCTCGGCGCGGACGTGACGATCGAGGCGGTCGGCGTGCCGGACACCTTCACGCTCGCGGTCGACCTGGTCCGCCCCGGCGGGCACGTGGCCAACGTCGGCGTCCACGGCAAGGCGGTCACATTGCACCTCGAGACGCTTTGGATCCGCGACGTGACGATCACGACCGGCCTCGTCGACACGTTCTCGACGCCGCAGCTCCTGAAGCTCGTCGCGAGCGGGCGCCTGGACCCCACGGTGTTCGCGACGCATCGCTTTCCGCTCGGCGACACGATGGGCGCCTACGACGTGTTCGCCGACGCGGCGAACTCGGGTGCGCTGAAGGTCGTCCTCGAGGGCGCCGACCGGCCGGATGGGCTCACGGCCTCGACGGGAGCGGCCGCCGCGGCGGGCTGAGCGGGCTCACCCCGCCGGCAGCACCCAGCCGGCCATCGCCACGACGTGCGCGGTCGCTGCGATGACGACGCAGGCGTGGAAGACCTCGTGGAAGCCGAAGGTCGTCGGCCACGGGTCGGGGCGCTGGGTCGCGTAGACGACCGCGCCGAGCGAGTAGAGGACCCCGCCCGCACCGAGCAGGATCAGCGGCCACAGCGGCAGCCCGGTCACGAGCTGGGGCAGCGCGAGCAGCGCGACCCAGCCGAGGCCCAGGTACGTCGCCGCGGCCAGCCGGCGCGGCGCGTCGATCCAGAGGACGCTGAGCGCGACGCCGCCGAGCGCGCCGATCCAGACCCCGATCAGGACGACGGCCTGCGTCGCGCCGTGCAGGACGAGCAGCGCCACCGGCGTGTAGCTCGCGGCGATGAAGACGAAGATCGTGCTGTGGTCGATGCGGCGCAGGAGCGGGCGCCACCGCGGGTCCCAGCGCCAGCGGTGGTAGAGCGCGCTGCCGCCGAAGAGCGCGCAGAGCCCGGCGCCGTAGATCAGCGCGGCGGTGCGCGCGAGGCCTGCGGGGGCGAGTGCGACCAGCACCGCGGCGCTCACCGCGGCGGCCCAGAAGGCGTAGACGTGCGAGACGCCGCGCAGCCGCGGCTGGCCGAGGCGCTCGTGCAGCGCCGCCAGGCTCATGCCGCCGCCCGCTCGATCAGCGTGCGCGCGCTCGCGCGGTCGATCTCCGCCGGCTCGGTCTCGGCCATGAACGCGTTCAGCACGCGGACGAAGCGCTCGGGCTCGTCCCGGAACGGGAAGTGCCCCGCCCGCTCGAAGATCTCCAGGCGGCTGTGGGGCAGCAGCGCGTGGGCGTGGTGGGCGTGCGCGACGGGGATCAGCGGGTCGCGTGCGCCCCAGACGATCTGCACGGGCAGGTCGGCGGCCAGGTAGAGCTTGTCGCTGGCGTCCACGCGCTGGCCGCCGAGGTCGATGATCGAGCGGGCGGTGTGCAGGAACGCGCGGCAGGTGTCGGGGTCCTCGAGGGTCGCCCAGCCGTCGGCGATCCCCTGCGTGTCCGCGGTCGCGTGCAGGCCGGCGCGACCGGCGAGCCGGCTCGCCGCGGCGCCCGCGCTCAGCAGGCCGGTCTTCGCGAACACCGGCAGCACCCAGTCGGCGCCGGGCAGCGCGGCGGCGCGCAGCATCAGGTGGACCTCGCGCCCCAGGCCGCCGCTGGAGACGAGCACGAGGCGCTCGACGCGCTCGGGGAACTGGTAGGAGAACTGCATGGCGATGCCGCCGCCGAGCGAGTGCCCGACGACCGTCGCGCGCTCGTGGCCGAGCGCCACGAGCAGGTCGCGCATGGCACTGGCGAACGACCCGAGCGAGTAGTCCGCGCGGGGCTTGGCCGATGCGCCGTGCCCGATCAGGTCGGGGGCGATGACCGTGTGGCGCTCGGCGAGGCCGGGCAGCACGTCCTCCCAGGTCTCCGAGCTCGACGTGATGCCGTGCAGGAGCAGCAACGGCGGACCGTCGCCGAGCATCCGGTAGGTCACGGGATGCCCGTGCAGGTCGAGGACGAACGTCGAATCTTGCATTACCTGATGATACACCGATTGACGTCACATGGAACGGCGTAGGATGAGCGGCGTGCCAGACGCCGACATGACGATCGACGAGCTCGCCCGCGCCAGCGGCATGACCGTCCGCAACATCCGCGCCCATCAGTCGCGCGGGCTGCTGCCAGCGCCCGAGGTCCGCGCGCGCACCGGCTACTACGGCCCGCAGCACGTCGCGCGCCTGCAGCTCATCCAGGAGCTGCAGGGGGAGGGCTACAACCTCGCCGCGATCAAGCACCTGCTCGAGCGCTCGGACACCTCCGCCCAGGACATCCTGCGCTTCACCGACACGCTGCTCTCCCCGGTCGCCGCCGAGCAGCCCGAGGTCGTCGAGCTCGCCGAGCTGCGCCAGCGCTTCCCGGGCGGGGACGCCAAGGTCCTCGCGCGCGCCGAGAAGCTCGGCCTCGTCGTCCCGCTCGGCGAGGATCGCTACGAGGTGCCGAGCCCGACGGTGCTGCGCGCCGGCGAGGCGGTCCTGGCGCTCGGCGTGCCGCTCCCGCGCGCCCTGGAGATCGTCGAGCGCCTGCGCAAGAACGCCGACGAGGTGAGTCGCACGTTCGTCCGGCTGTTCCTCGACCAGGTGTGGAAGCCGTTCGACGAGGCGGGCCGTCCCGAGGACGACTGGCCGCAGGTGCGCGACACGCTCGGCGAGCTGCGCCCGCTCGTCAGCGACGCGTTCGTGGCGGTCTTCCAGCAGCGGATGAGCCGCGGCGTCGAGAAGGCGTTCGGGCGCGAGCTGGAGAAGCGCGCGAAGGGGTGACGGGCGCTACAGCCCCGGGACGTGCCGCACGGCGAACCGGTCACGCCGCCCGATCGCCGGGCGCCAGCGCACGCCCGAGCGCCCGGCGGGATCGCCGACGGCGCTCGTGTCCAGGCGCAGGCCCGCGACCTCCATGTACACATGGCCGCGGTTGGCGTAGATCGTCAGGTGGGACCCGCGGCCGCGCGCGCCCCAGCGGGCGAAGGACCCGCTGACGAGGGGTGAGGCCAGCTCGCCGGAGCGGATCAGCGCGTAGCTCACCGAGCCCGAGCAGTCGTAGCCGGAGTCGGCCAGGCGCCCGTGCCCGCCGCCCCACTTGTAGCGCTTGCCGATGATGCGGTTGGCGGCGGCGATGATGGCGCGCACGCGCAGGGGCGCGCCGCGCGGGATCGCGGCCTTCCCGTCGGTGCGCAGGCGCGCGAGGCGGCCGGGGACGGTGCCGGTCGTGACGAGCGGCGGGAGCAGGCCGGGCAGGCTCTGCGGCGGCTGCGGATCGTGCTCGAACGGGACGTAGGGGACGGGCGGCGGCGCGGGGGCGGGCGCGGGCGCCTCGGCGGGCGGGCCGTCCGGGTCGCTCTCGTCCTGCGGCGGCGCCTCGCTCTCCTCCTGGAAGGGGTCGGACTGGTCGTCGTAGTCGGACGCGGAGGCGACGGGTGCACGCGGCGGCGTGGACGCGGCGGCGGGCGCCGCGACGACGGGCAGGGCGAGCACGGCGATGGCGGCAAGGATCGGCGGCGACAGGCGCATCACCGTCCTCATCGGGTGCCCGGGCGCCGGTCGCGAGCGGCGCAGCCGGATGTTCGGTCTCCTAGGTGACCAGGAACAGGGTCCCGTCGCGCTCCTCGACCGGGTACGTCTTGAGGTTCATCCGCCCGAGGGTGCCCTTGACCACGCCTGCGAGCGGCTTGAAGGCGCCCTGCGGCCCGCGGGTCATCGCGCCGGTGCGCACGTCGAACCGCGCGGCGTGCAGCGGGCACTCCAGGCAGTCGTCGCCGGCGACGTGGCCCTTGGCGAGGTCGCCGCGCAGGTGCCGGCAGACGGGGGAGACGGCGAACGGCTCGCCGCCCGCGATCCCGACGGCCAGGCGGCCCGCGGACGTCTGCACGGACGCCACCCCCGATTCCGGCAGGTCGGCGACGGCGATCAGCGGTTCGTCCATGATCCGACCCTACCGGCGTTCGGCGCCCGCGTCAGTACGAGCAGTTCCGCGCGCCGCGGACCCACTGCAGCGGGCCGACCGCCTGGGTCGGCGGGTCGCTCTGCGGGCTGGCGCCCGGCCCCCAGTAGAGGCCGTTCGCGACGCCCGTGGTGCTGACGTTCCACGTGTAGTACACGGCCTGGTTGTCGTACGAGGCGACCTGGATCGTCGCCGCCCACGACCCGTCCGCCTTCTGGTCGGCGCCGATGATCTGGAACGCCCGACCCTGGTTGATGATGTCCGAGCCGGAGCTGGATGTGAGCCGGCAGTAGAACATCGTGGCGTCGGCGAAGTGGCCGTAGCGCTCCTCGACCGCGCACGTCGGCCAGCCCGTCACGCAGTCGGTGAACGTCGAGTTCGCGAGGAACGGCAGGATCGCATTCGCCGCCGGGCTGCCCGTCAGGTCCTTCCCGGGCGGGGCGAACGGGGGGCCGTCCGTCGGCCCGGGGGCGGTGGGCGCCCCGGGGGTCGGCGCGCCCGGCGTCGGGGCCGGCGTCGCGGCGGGCCGCTTCTTCTTCACGGTGACGCACCTGGAGCCCTTGCGCGTCCTGCCCTTCGGGCAGACGCAGCGGCCCTTCTTGCGGACGAAGCCCTTCTTGCACTTCTTCTTCGCCTTCGCCGCCGCGGCGGGCTGCGGGGAGTCGCTCGCAGGTGCGCCCGCCGGGCCGGCGAGGGCCAGGGCGACGAGCAGGAGCAGGGTGACGAGGACGGGCGCGCGACGGTGCATCCGCGGAACGCTACCCGGCGACGCGGGAGGCCCGTCAGATGCGCCCGCGGAACCA
>DAIPYF010000110.1:0-2584 GCA_036782855.1 Solirubrobacteraceae bacterium | reverse complement strand
CCGCGGAACGCTACCCGGCGACGCGGGAGGCCCGTCAGATGCGCCCGCGGAACCAGACGCCCGCGCCGACGGCCATGAGCAGCAGCGCGAATCCCGCCCCGGCGAAGCCGGCCGTCATCTGCCGCTGGACGGGCTTCGTGCCGACCTGGCTGCCGAGCTTCTCGTAGATGCCGTTCAGCTCGTCGCTGTTCTCGGCCGTGTACGCCTTGCCGCCCGAGGCCTTCGAGATGCGCTGCAGCGTCTCCGGGTCCGGCGGGACCGGCGTGACCCCACCGGCGCCGCCGGGGACCACGCCCTCCGGCGTGCCGAGCGCCACGGTGTAGACGGGGACCTTCAGGCGCCCGGCCTCGCGGGCGACCGCGACGGGGTCCTGTCCGTCGGTCGTGGCGCCGTCGGAGAGCAGCAGGATCGCGGCGGGCGGGCGCCTGGCCTTCGGGTTCGACGGTTCGAGCGACTTCAGCGCCTCGGCGAGCGCGTCGCCGGTCGCGGTGCCGCCGTCGGCGACGAGGCCGTCGAGCGTCGCGCGGACGGTGTCCTGGTCCTGTGTGGGCCGCAGGACGGTGTGGGGGATCGTCGAGTAGCCGACGAGCCCGACCCGCAGCGAGTCGGGGATCTCGTCGAGGAAGGTCTTCGCGGCGCCGCGCGCGGCGTCCAGGCGGGTGGGCTCCACGTCGGTCGCGGCCATCGAGCCGGACGCGTCGGAGACGAGCACGACGGTCGCCTGCTGGACGGGGACCGCGACGGTCCGCTCGGGCTTGGCGAGCGCGATCGCCAGCGCGGCGGCGGCGAGGCCGAGCAGCGCCGCCGGCAGCCAGCGGCGCCAGGCGGGCGTGCGCGGCACGACCCCGGCGAGGGTCGCCATGGCGGGGAAGCGCAGCGCCTCGCGCCGGCGGCGCGTCTGCGCCGCCCACAGGGCGAGCGCGCCGAGCGGGACGATCAGCAGCGTCAGCAGCCAGATCGGGGAGGAGAAGCTCATGCGAGATGGCTCCCCAGGTCGCGCAGCCAGTCGCCGTCGGTGCGCACGACCGCGTGGCGCGCGCCGACGCGGCGCAGGTCGGTCGCGACACGCTCGCGGCGCGCCGCCTCGGCGCCGGCGAACTCCTGCCGCAGGCGGTTCGAGCGCGTGTCGACCTCGAGCAGCTCACCGGTCTCCGGGTCCACGAGCGAGAGCACGCCGCCGTCGGGCAGCTCCAGCTCCCGCGGGTCGACGATCTCGACCGCGACGACCTGCTGGCCGGAGGCCACGAGCAGGCGCATCGCGCGCGACCACGGGTGGTCGGCGTCGTCGTCGCGCAGGTCGGAGGCGACGATGACGAGGCCCGGCTCGCGGGCGAGCCCGCGCACGCGGATCAGCGCCGCGCCGAGGCTCTCGCTGGGCGCACCGTCGGGCGTCACGCCGTCGGCGAGCAGCCGGTCGATCGCGCCGAGCGCGCGGCGCCCGCCGGCGGGCGGCAGGACGATCGGGTGCGGCGTGCCGGCGGCGACGACGCCGATGCGCCCGCCGCGGCGCGAGCTCAGGCGCGCGATGACCTTCGTGACGCCCTCGGCGACGTCGCTCTTCAGGCGCCCGGTCGTGCCGAACGCCATCGACGGCGAGAGGTCCACGACCACCCAGGTCGTCAGCGCGCGCTCGGGCACGTGCTGGCGCACGTGCGGCACGCCGGTCCGCGCGCTGGCGGCGGGGTCGATCATGCGCACGTCGTCGCCGACCTGGTAGGGCCGCAGCTGCGCGAGCTCCGTCCCGACGCCGACGCCGATCCCGCGGTGGGAACCGGGCAGGCGCCCGCCGGCGCGCCGCACGAGCGCGAGGTCGAGCGCGGCGACCGCGGCCGCCGGCATCGGGCCCGGGCCCTGGCGGCCCGGCGGGGAGACGAGCGCGTGGCTCACGCGGCGCCCTCGCGGCGCAGCGCGGGGGCCTCGACGGCCTCGAGCACGCGGGTGAGGATCGCGTCCGGCGTGATGCCGTCGGCGTGCGCCTCGTAGCTCAGGACGAGCCGGTGGCGCAGCACGTCCGGCGCCACGTCGCGGATGTCGCGCGAGGTGACGTAGCCGCGGCCGCGCAGCAGCGCGAGCGCCTGGGCGGACTGCACGAGGCCGATCGGCCCGCGCGGGCTGGCGCCCACCTCGATCCGGCCCTCGAGGTCCGCGAGCCCGTACGCGGCGGGGTGCCGCGTGGCGTCCGCGAGCGCGACGGCGTACGCGGTGTCACGGCGCTCCACGGCGACCGACCGCACGGTCTCGCGGTGGCGCATCAGCGTCTCGGTCTCCAGGACCTGGCGCACCTCCGGCTCGCCGGCGAGCACGCGCGTCACGACCGCCGACTCGTCCTCGACGGTCGGGTAGTCCACGAGGATCTTCAGCAGGAAGCGGTCGACCTGCGCCTCGGGGAGCGGATAGGTGCCCTCGGACTCGATCGGGTTCTGCGTCGCGAGCACGATGAACGGCGAGGGCACGGGGAACGTCTGGCCGCCGATCGTCACCTGCTGCTCCTGCATGACCTCGAGCAGCGCCGACTGCACCTTCGCGGGTGCGCGGTTGATCTCGTCGGCGAGCAGGAGGTTGCCGAAGACCGGGCCGAGCTCGG
>DAIPYF010000109.1:0-8839 GCA_036782855.1 Solirubrobacteraceae bacterium | reverse complement strand
GAGAGCGCGGCGCCGGTGTTGCGCAGCAGCACCGTCCGCACGCGGCCGATGTAGGCGGCGGGGCCGAGCGCGTCGCTCCACACCACCCCGTGGTAGCTCGGGTCGGGCTCGGTGAGGCCGGGGTAGCGATCCTTGTGGGCGACCCAGTCGAACTTCCCGGAGTCGATGACGACACCGCCGATCGAGGTGCCGTGGCCGCCGATGAACTTCGTCAGTGAGTGCACGACGATGTCCGCGCCCTGCTCGAACGCGCGAGCGCCGACCGGCGTCGCGACGGTGTTGTCGAGAATCAGCGGGACGCCGGCGTCGTGCGCGGCCTGCGACCACGCGGGGATGTCGATGACGTTCAGGCGCGGGTTGCCGATCGTCTCGGCGAAGACGAGCTTCGTGTTCTCGTCGGCGAGCTTCGCGACCGAGGCCGGGTCGTCCGCGTCTGCCCAGCGGACCTCGATGCCGTACTGCGGCAGCGTGTGCGCGAACAGGTTGTACGTGCCGCCGTAGAGCTGGCTGACGGAGATGATGTTGTCCCCGGCGCGGGCGATGTTCAGCACGGCGTAGGTGACTGCGGCCTGCCCGGAGGCCGTGACGACGGCGCCGATGCCGCCCTCCAGGTCGGTGAGGCGCTGCTCGAGCACGCCCCATGTGGGGTTCATGATGCGCGTGTAGATGTTGCCCGGGACGGCGAGCGCGAACAGGTCGGCCGCGTGCTGCGTGTCGTCGAAGACGTACGAGGTGGTCTGGTAGATCGGGACCGCGCGCGCGTTCGTGGTCGGGTCGGGCTCCTGGCCGCCATGGAGGGCGATGGTCTCGGGGCGGGGCTGCTGGTCGCTCATGGTCGGGGCTCCTGGATCGCGAAGGCTGGGGACGGACGAGAAAATAACCGAACTCCGATCGGGAAACCGCTGATGGCTCGTCGGCCCTTCGGCGGCGCGACCGCAGCCGGTTGCCTGCAGGCCTCCGACGCGCCAGGATGTCGGGACTTCATGTGCGCCGCAACCGACGATGGGTCGTACCCCGTAGAGATGGGGGAGATGACGACCGAAGCACTCACGCCGGCCGTGGCCGCGGGGCTCCCGCGCCGCGCTGCGCGCGCCGGCGGGCGCCCGGGCCGCCGCGCGCCCGACCGCGCCGAGCTGCGCCTGGCGGCGCGGCTGCGGGACGGCGACCCTGACGCGCTCGCGGAGATGTACCGGCAGTTCGGTGCGACGACGTTCGGCTTCCTGCTGCGCGCGCTGCGCGACCGCAGCACCGCCGAGGACGTCCAGCAGCAGGTCTTCACCGAGGTCTGGCGCCGTGCCGGCGAGTACGACCCCGAGCGCGCCGGCCTCCTCACCTGGACGATGACGATCGCCCGCAGCCGCGCGATCGACCACCTGCGTCGCCGCATCCCCGAGCCGCGCGACCCGGACGTGACGGCGCGGACGATCGAGAGCGGCCAGGACACCGCGCTGGAGGGCGACGCCCTGGCCGAGCGCTGGCGCATGGCGCACTACCTCGGCCGCCTGCCGGAGGAGGAGCGCTCACTGCTGCGGATGCGCTTCTACGAGGAGCTCAGCCAGACGGAGATCGCAGACCGCACCGGCATCGCGCTGGGGACCGTGAAGGCGCGCATGGTGCGCGGCCTGCGCCGCCTGCGGGAGCTCATCGAGGCCGAAGAGGGGGTGCTCGCGTGATGACGAACGTGGACCCCGCCGCCTACGTTCTCGGGCTCCTCGAGGGGGAGGATCTCCGCGAGGCCCGCCGCCTGAAGACCGAGAGCCCCGGGTTCGCCGCCGAGGTCCGGGCGCTCGCGCAGGTCGGCGTCCGCCTCGACGCGCTGGAGGTCGACGAGTGGGATGCGGTCGGCCCGCCGCCGCTGCGCCTCGACGTCGCCGCGCCGCAGACCCAGCCGCGCCCGCGCCGGTCGTGGCTGGCGGGCGTCGGCGACCGCCTCGGCTCGGCGCTCACCGTCCGCCCGGCGATCGCGCTCGCCTGCACGGCGCTGGTCCTCGGCGTCGGCGTCGGCGCGGGAATCCTCGTGGCCGGGGACGACGCAGCTCCCCAGCCTGATGCCCAGGTCGTCGCGCTCGATCGGTTCGACGACGGGCCCGTCGGTGCGAGCGGCACCGCGACCGTCGCGGACATCGACGGGGTGCGCGAGGTGACGATCGACACGCGCGGCCTGAAGCCGAGCGAGCCCGGCCAGAGCTACGAGGTCTGGATGATCCGGGACGCGAAGCGGATGGTCGGGCTCGGCACCTTCAAGGTCGGCCCCGAGGGCCGCGCGACCGTGACGCTCCCGGCCTCGGTGAGCCCGGAGGACTACCCGGTCATGGACGTCTCGGTCGAGCCCGACGGCGGGCCCGCGACGCACTCCGGCGTGTCGGTCCTGCGCTCGCCGGCCGCTGCCGCCTGATCGCCGGCTGGGTAGGGTCAGCGGCATGTCGATCCCGCCCGTCCTGCAGACCCTCCTCACCGCCCCCGGACCGTCCGGCTACGAGGCCACCGCCGCGGCGGCCTTCCGCGAGGCCGCCCGCGGCTTCACCGACGACGTCCACGGCGACGTCATGGGCAGCTCGACCGCGCGCGTGCCCGGCACCGCCGGCGGGGCCACCGTCGCGATCGTCGGCCACATCGACGAGATCGGCCTGATCGTCACCCACATCGAGGACACCGGCTTCCTGCGCTTCACCGGCGTCGGCGGCTGGGATCCGCAGATCCTGATCGGCCAGCGCGTCGAGCTGGCGACGAAGGCCGGCGTCGTGCCCGGCGTGGTCGGCAAGAAGCCGATCCACCTGATCAAGGCCGACGAGCGGACGAAGGCGCCGGAGCTCAAGGAACTGCACATCGACATCGGCGCGGCCGACGGGGACGGCGCGCGCGAGCTGACCCGCGTCGGCGACGTCGCCGTGATCGCGGGAGCGCCCGTCGAGCTGCCGAACGACCGCGTGGCCTCGCGCGCGATGGACAACCGCCTCGGGTGCTTCGTGGCCTACGAGGCCGCGCGCCTGGTGGCCGAGGCCGGCGGCGCGCCGGGCGACGTCGTCGCGGTCGCGGCGGTGCAGGAGGAGACGACGTTCGGCGGCTCGGTCACGACCGCGCACAGCCTGCGCCCGGACATCGCGATCGCGGTCGACGTCACGCACGCGACGGACGCGCCGGGCATCCCCGAGCAGGAGATCGGCAAGCACCACTTCGGCTCCGGCCCGGTGATCGAGCGCGGCACGAACCTGCACCCGGTCGTCAGCGAGCTGCTCATCGAGGCCGCGGAGGCCGAGGGGATCCCCTACACGCTCGCCGCATCGGCCCGCTCGACCGGCACCGACGCCGATGCGATCCACACCTCGCGCGGGGGCGTCGCGACCGGCCTGGTCTCGATCCCGCTGCGGTACATGCACTCGCCGGTGGAGATGGTCCAGCTCGACGACGTGCACAACGCGGCGAAGCTCATCGCGGCGTTCGCGCGCCGGCTGCCGGGCGACGTGACGCTCGAGCGCTAGGGCGCGCGCCCGTGCTCCTCCTGTTCGACATCGACGGCACGCTCCTCATCCGCGGCGCCTGGGAGCACGCGCTCGCGCTGCACGACGCGATCGAGCACACGTGGGGCGTCGATCTGCGGGAGGTCCGCGTGCAGACCGGCGGGCGCACCGACCCCGACATCGCGCGGGAGATCCTCGTCGTGGGCGGTGTCGACGCGGCCGGCATCGAGGAGCAGATGGCCCTGTTCCAGGAGCGGCTGGTCGCCCGCTACGCCGAGCTCGTCCCGGACGACCTGTCGGACCGGCTCGCCCCGGGGGCGGCGGACGTGCTGGAGGCGCTCGCCGCGGACCCGGCGATCCGGCTCTCGCTCGTCACCGGCAACGTCGAGGGCGTCGCGCGGCTGAAGCTGCGCGCTGCGGGGATCGGCCGGCACTTCGACGCCGGCCAGGGCGGGTTCGGCTCGGACTCCGCAGACCGCGCGGACCTGCCGCCGGTGGCGCGGGCGCGCGCGGGCAGGGCGTGGAACGGCGACGCGCCGTGGCCCCGCGAGCGCACGGTCGTCATCGGCGACACGCCGCGCGACATCGCGTGTGCGCGGGCCGACGGCGTGCGCGTCGTCGCCGTCCCGACCGGCCCCCACGGAGCCGAGGACCTCGCGCACGCCGACGCGCTGATCGGCTCGCTGCGCGACCTGCCGGACGCGCTCGCCGCGCTCGCCGCGGCCTGAGCCGCTCAGGCGCCCGGCAGCGTCCAGAACCCGTCGAAGCCGACGTGGCACTCCTCCGCGACGCGGCCGAGCAGCTCGCGGGCGCGCTCGTGGGAGACGTCGCAGACGACGGCGACCTCCCGGGTCGCGAGCGGCGTCCCGACCCAGGCGAGCACCTCCTCGACGCTCGTCGCGGGGTCCCGGCGCTCGGTGCCGGGCACGAGGTTCGCGAGGATCACGTCGTAGGCGGCGAACGGCTGGAACCCGGGGACGGCGATCCGCACGTCGTCGGCGACGCGGCAGATCTCGTACGACGGGCAGGTGTAGCGCCGGCCGCCCGACCAGTTCGCGAGCTTGTCGTCGAGCACGCGGGCGGCGGGGAGCGGGCGCCGCGCCCGCTCCATGTCGAGTGCGAGCGCGGCGGTCACGTCCTCGCTCGCGGCCCAGCGCTCGACGTCGTCCGGGTCCAGGCCCGCGCCGGTCGCGGCGGCGCGGATCGTCTCCGGCGTGTCGAGCAGGTGCCCGGACATGTAGCGCACGCGCAGGCGTCGCAGCAGGTGGCGCTCGCGCTCCGGCGCGTTCAGCCGCGCCCCGATCACGGCGCGGCAGGCGGGGACGGTCGCCGAGAGGCGCTCGCGCGGCGCGGTGTCGATCGGCATGCCGTGGTCGTGGGCGATCCGCCGCATCCCCTTGGCCTGGGACTCGGGGGTGATTCCTCGCGCGAGGAAGTCCTCGGGTGTGTCGGCGAGGCCGACCATCACGGTGCGCCAGACCACGCGGTCGCCGTAGAGCCAGTTGATCCGGCGGCGGAACGGCTCGGACGAGTAGGCCCACGGGCAGCCGGGGTCCGTGAACTCGTGGATGACGACGTCCGCGTCCTGGACGTCGCGGCAGGTCGTGTGGTCGGGCATCGGTTCGCTCCTCAGCTGCGCGTCAGCCGCTTGTAGCTGATGCGGTGGGGGCGGTCGGCCTCGGGGCCCAGCAGCTCGTGGCGGCGCTCCTCGTAGGCCTCGAAGTTGCCCTCGAACCACGTGACCTGCGAGTCGCCCTCGAACGCGAGGACGTGCGTGGCGACGCGGTCCAGGAACCAGCGATCGTGGGAGATGATCACCGCGCAGCCGGGGAAGCCGAGCAGCGCCTCCTCGAGCGCGCGCAGCGTGTCGACGTCGAGGTCGTTCGTCGGCTCGTCGAGCAGCAGGACGTTGCCCCCGCTCTTCAGGAGCTTCGCGAGGTGCAGGCGGTTGCGCTCACCCCCGGAGAGCTTGGAGACCTTCTTCTGCTGGTCGGAGCCCTTGAAGTTGAAGCCCGCGGTGTACTGGCGGCTGTTCATCCATTGCTCGCCGACCTGCACCTGGTCCTTGCCGTCCGAGATCTCCTCCCAGACGGTCCGCTCGCCGTCGAGCGCGTCGCGGCTCTGGTCCACGTACGCCAGCTCGACCGTGTCGCCGACGCGCATCGTCCCGGCGTCCGGCTGCTCCTGGCCGGTGATCATGCGGAACAGCGTCGTCTTGCCGGCGCCGTTGGCGCCGATCACGCCGACGATGCCGCCGCGCGGGAGGGAGAACGAGAGGTCCTCGATCAGCAGCTTGTCGCCGAAGCCCTTGCGCAGGCCGTCGGTCTCCACGACGAGGTCGCCGAGCCGCGGGCCCGCCGGGATGTGGATCTGGACCTGGTCGAGCTTGACGTTGCGCTCCTGCGCGACGAGTTCCTCGTAGTTGTTCAGGCGCGCCTTCTGCTTCTTCTGGCGGCCCTTCGGGTTCTGGCGCACCCACTCGAGCTCCTCGGCGATCGCCTTCTGGCGGTTGCGCTCGCCCTTCTCCTCCTGCTGGAGGCGCTTCTGCTTCTGCTCGAGCCAGCTCGAGTAGTTGCCCTCGTAGGGGATGCCCTTGCCGCGGTCCAGCTCGAGGATCCAGCCGGCGACGTTGTCGAGGAAGTACCGGTCGTGGGTCACGGCGACGACGGCGCCCGCGTACTCGGCGAGGTGGCGCTCCAGCCATGCGACGGACTCGGCGTCGAGGTGGTTCGTCGGCTCGTCGAGCAGCAGCAGGTCGGGCTTGCCGAGCAGCAGGCGGCACAGCGCGACGCGGCGGCGCTCGCCGCCGGACAGCTCGTCGACGACCTGGTCGGCGGGCGGGCAGCGCAGCGCGTCCATCGCGTAGTCGAGCGCCGTGTCGAGGTTCCACGCGTCGGCGGCGTCGATCTTCGCCTGGAGGTCCGCGAACTCCGACGCCGTCTCGTCGGAGTAGTTGGCGGCGAGCTCGTTGAAGCGGTCCACGAGCGCCTTCGTCTCCGCGACGCCCTCCTCGACGCACTCGCGGACGGTCTTCCCGGCGGTGAGCTGCGGCTCCTGCTCGAGCAGGCCGACGCTGGCCCCGGGCGCGAGCTGCGCGTCGCCGCGGAACTCCGTGTCGACGCCGGCCATGATCTTCAGCAGGCTCGACTTGCCCGAGCCGTTGTAGCCGAGCACGCCGATCTTGGCGCCCGGGTAGAAGGCGAGCGTGATGTCGCTCAGCACCGTCTTGTCCGGCGGGTACGCCTTGGTCAGGCGGTGCATGGTGAAGATGTACTGGCTCGACATGAGACCCAGCGTAGTGCTGTGCGATGCTGGGGTCGTGCCCGCCGACGGACCCGCGATCCGGCTGCGCGGCGTGATCAAGCGCTACGGCGCGATCACCGCCGTGGCCGGGCTGGACCTGGACGTGCCCACGGGCACGTGCGTCGGCCTGCTCGGGCCCAACGGGGCGGGCAAGTCGACGACGATGCGCATGCTCACCGCGCAGACGATCGCCGACGAGGGCGAGATCACGGTCCTCGGGCACGAGCTTCCGGGGGACTCGAAGGCCGCCCGCGCGCGGATGGGCGTCGTCCCGCAGCTCGACAACCTCGACACGACGCTGACGGTGGAGCAGAACCTGATCGTGTTCAGCCACCTCTACCGGGTCGCCGGCGCCGACCGCCAGGCGGCGATCGAGCGCGTGCTCGACATCGCGAACCTCGCCGACCGCCGCGACGCGAAGGTCGACGAGCTCTCCGGCGGCATGCGCCGGCGGCTGCTCATCGGCCGGGCGCTGATCCCCCGCCCCCCGCTCGTGCTGCTCGACGAGCCGACCGTCGGCCTGGACCCGCAGGTGCGCCAGGAGCTGTGGGCGCTGATCGACCGGCTGCGCAACGAGGGGACGTCGATCCTCATGTCGACGCACTACATCGAGGAGGCCGAGCGCCTCTGCGACACCGTCACGATCGTCTCGCACGGGAGGGCCGTCGCCGTCGGGTCGCCGGCCGACCTCGTCGCCGAGCACACCGGCGGCGAGGCGATCGAGATCTACGGCTCGCCCGCACGGCTGGAGGAGGCCGAGGCGGAGATGGCGCGCGAGGGCCTGCCGACGCGCCGCACCGGCACGTCGATCGCGGTGCTGCGGGTGAAGGACGCCGGCGCCCGCGCCCCCGCGGGCGAGCGCCGCGCGGCGAATCTCGAGGACGTGTTCGTGCTGCTGACCGGAGAGGAGATCGGCTGATGACGACGGAGGCCGCGGTGCGTGCGAAGGACCCGGGTCGCCTGGACCGCGCGTCGCTCACGGGCGTGCTCGTCCGCGAGATCATCAACTTCAGCTCCTACTGGCGGTCGACGACGTTCTCGTCGACCGTCGAGCCGACGATCTACCTGCTCGCGTTCGGGTTCGGCTTCGGCTCGCTCGTCTCGACCGTCGCCGGCTACGACTACGTCGACTTCGTCGGGACGGGGACGGTCGCCACCGCGGTCCTGTTCTCGAGCGTGCTGCCGGCGATGTTCGGCACGTTCGTGAAGTACAAGTTCCAGCGCACGTATGACGCGATCCTCGCGGCGCCGGTCGACGTCGAGGAGCTCGTGACGGGCGAGGCGCTGTGGCTGGCGATGCGCGCGTCGGTCTACGGCTGCGCGCCGATGCTCGTGGCGATGCTGTTCGGCCTCGCCCCGAGCTGGGGGATGCTGCTCGTCCCGTTCATCAACTTCATCGCCGGCTACGGCTGGGCGGCCGCGGGCATCGCCATCGCCGGCTTCCTCAAGGGCATCGAGAACTTCAACTACGTGACGAGCGCGGTGATCACGCCGCTCTTCCTCTTCGCCGGCTCGTTCTTCCCGATCCCGGGGCTCCCCGAGCGGGCGCAGGCGCTGGCCGAGCTCAACCCGCTCTTCCACCGCGTCCAGCTCGTGCGCCACGCGGTGTTCGGTCTGAACGGGTGGGTCGACGTGTGGAACCTCGCATACATCGTCGTCTTCGGGCTGGCGATGTGGCGCCTGGCGATCGTCGCGATGACGCGCAAGCTGATCGACTGAGGACGGGCGTGGCCACCGACGCGTGTGGGTGGCGAGAAACGACCAGTCAGCAGTCGAAAGGCGCACGCTGTGGGAGCGGCGGGCGTTCGCCGCGAGAAATCACCAGTGACTGGTCGAAGCCCGGGGCGAGGGTCCGCGCCGTCGGCCGCCCACGCCCCGCACGCGCCCCCCGCCGACGCGCCGAGCCGTCCGCCGCCGCCCACCCCCCGCGGTAGCCTCGGTCCTTCATGCCCACCGTGCTGGACATCGAGCAGGCGCTCCTTCTCCTGGAGCTCAGCCCGCCCTTCGACAAGCGGGCCGTGCAGCTCGCGCGGAGGCGGCAGGCGAAGGTCTGGCACCCCGATCTGGCCCCGCCCGGC
>DAIPYF010000108.1:0-8877 GCA_036782855.1 Solirubrobacteraceae bacterium | reverse complement strand
CCTCTGACCTTCGGTTCCGTAGACCGACGCTCTATCCAGCTGAGCTACGGGCGCAGCGAGTAGGCAGTGTAGCCCGGCGCGAGCGGGATACGCTTGGGGCATGAGTGACGACTGGCGGGTCCATGCCGAGCTCGAGGACGAGATCGGCGCAGGCCATCTTCTGAAGGGGATGCACGAGCGCGAGATCGCGCACGAGGTCCAGGATCAGCTCGGGGGCCGCCTGCCGGTCACCGCGGACGAGCGCGACGTGTTCGTCTACACCGCCGACCGCGCGCAGGCCGAGACGGCCGCCGCCGCGGTCGCCGAGGTGCTCACCGCGCACGACCTGCACGGTGTCGTGACGATCGCGCAGTGGCATCCCGTCGAGGAGGCGTGGAAGGACCCGGACGAGCCGCTGCCGCTCACCCCGGAGCAGGAGGCGGCCGAGCGCGCGGCGCGCGAGCAGCGCGAGGAGCGCGAGTCCGCCGAGCGCGGCGCGCAGTGGGAGGTGCGGATCGACCTGGAGTCGCACGCCCACTCGCTCGCCGTCGCGGAGCGCCTGGAGGGCGAGGGCCTCGCGCCGCTGCGCCGCTGGAAGCACGTCTTCATCTCCGTCGCGAGCGAGGACGACGCGAACGAGCTGGCGGACCGGCTGCGCGGCGAGGATCTCGGCGCGGAGAACATCATCGTCGAGGGCACCGCCGCCGACGCGTGGCGCGCCACGCATCCCTACGCCGTGCTCGGCGGGCTCGCGAACTGACGGACGCTCAGGAGGCCGCGTTGACCGCGACCTGCAGGCTCATGCTGACCGTCGCCGGGAGCGGCACCTCGAAGCCGTTGCACGGCTGCGTCGTCGTGCCCGGGGCCAGGCAGCCGAACAGTTCGATGTCGGCCGGCGCCATCTTCATGCCGACGCCGGCGAGGCCCTGCGTGCCGACCGAGCCGGTCAGGCGAACCGTCTCGCTCGCTGTCGAGTAGCCGGTCGTCACGTACGGCTTCGTGCAGC
Source organism: Solirubrobacteraceae bacterium (assembly GCA_036782855.1). Taxonomy (GTDB): domain Bacteria; phylum Actinomycetota; class Thermoleophilia; order Solirubrobacterales; family Solirubrobacteraceae; genus F1-60-MAGs163. Next base: position 7,892 of record DAIPYF010000108.1, on the reverse strand, counting down.
CGTCGTCACCGTTGCGCAGCTCCAGCGGCAGGTCGAGCACCATGTAGGTCAGCGCGCTGACGGTGCCGTTCCGGCCGAGGGTCAGGGTGCTCTGCTTGCCCGCGTCGAGCTTCAGCCGCGACGGGTCGGCGGTGCGGATCGAGTCGGAGGGCTGCCCGCCGCACACGTTGTCGGTGAACAGCGTCGTACGTCCGAGGTCGAAGCTGCCGCCGGTGAGGATCACCTGGTTGTCGGAGTCGTCGACGAGCTTGCCCGGCACGTAGCCGCGCAGCTCGCCGGACACCGGCGCTTCGCGCTTGAAGGCCGAGAAGTCGAACGTCAGCATGCTCCTGTCGAGCACCTTCACGGTCACGGGCGTGCCGAGCTTGTCGATCGACGGGAGCGAGGCGCAGGGGCCGAGCAGCCACACGCGCCGCAGGCGCTTGACCATCACGAGCCGGCCGCGGCTCGGCTCGCGCACCCAGACACGGCGTGTCTTGAAGACGGGCTGCAGCGACCCGCCCTTCTTGCGCAGCTGCACGCACTGCGTGATGCACGAGGTCTTCACCTGCACCGTGACCTGGATGATGGTCCGGCGGAACTTGCCCCGGTTGCGCCCCTTCTTGATCCGCACGTAGCGGTAGCGGTAGAGCGAGTGCTTGAGCGGGACCAGCTTGCCCTTCTTGAGGACCTGCGCGACGCACACGCCGGACTTGTCGCCCTTCTTCAGGGCGGGCGCGGCGGTCGGGACGGCAGCCGGGGCCGCCGCGGGAAGCGCGGCGCAGCAGAGCAGCGCGAGTGCGAGGAGCGCGCCCCTGGGGCGCGCGAAGGTGGCCGTCCGTAGCGACATCCGCATGCTGGAACACATCTTGACGCCCGAAAGGAGCGCTGGGAGCCACATCACCGTACATCGGGCCCGCAAACAGCGGAGAGGGCGGGATTCGAACCCGCGAACGGGGTTCAACCCCGTTACTCGCTTAGCAGGCGAGTGCCTTCAGCCACTCGGCCACCTCTCCGGGCAAGGGGAGGCAGTGTAGCCCGGCGCGCCCGGCGTCGACGCTCGCCTCCGAGCCCGCGAGGGTTCAGGATGCAGGTATGACGACGACCTACGACTCGACGCCCGCCGCCGACGGCTTCCACATGCCGGCCGAATGGGCCGCTCACGACGGGTGCTGGATGATCTGGCCCGAGCGCCCGGACAACTGGCGCCTCGGCGCAAAGCCCGCCCAGGAGGAGTTCGTCGCCGTCGCGACCGCGATCGCCGGGGGCGGTGACGCCGTGACGATGGCGGTCTCGCGGCGGCAGTTCGACAACGCCCGCGGCGCGCTCCCGCCCGAGGTCCGCGTCGTCGAGATGACGACGGACGACGCGTGGATGCGCGACGTCGGACCCACGTTCCTCGTCGACGGCGCGGGCGGGCGCCGCGGCGTCGACTGGATCTTCAACGCCTGGGGCGGCACCGAGGGCGGGCTGTACTGGCCGTGGAAGGACGATGACGAGGTTGCCCGCAAGGTGCTCGAGATCGAGCGTGCGGGGCGCTACCGGGCGCCGTTCGTCCTCGAGGGCGGGTCGATCCACGTGGACGGCGAGGGCACGGTCATCACGACCGAGGAGTGTCTGCTCAACCCCAACCGGAACCCGTCGCTCACGCGCGAGCGGATCGAGCAGCACCTGCACGCGTACCTGGGGACCGAGAAGGTGCTCTGGCTCGGCCCCGGCACCTTCAACGACGAGACCGACGGCCACGTCGACAACATCTGCTGCTTCGTGAGGCCGGGCGTCGTCGCCCTGCACTGGACCGACGACGAGACCGACCCCCAGCACGCGATCTCGCTGGATGCGCTCACCCGGCTGGAGGCGATGACGGATGCGCGCGGACGGTCGCTCGAGGTGCACCGGCTGCCGCTGCCGGGCCCGCTGGAGATGACGGCCGAGGAGGCCGCGGGCGTCGACGCGGTCGGCGGCACGAAGACGCGCCTGGCGGGCGATCGGCTCGCCGCGTCGTACGTCAACTTCTACATCGCGAACTCGCGGATCGTGATGCCGCTGCTCAACGAGAGCACCGACGACGAGGCGCGCGCGGTCCTCGCCGGGCTCTTCCCCGACCGCGAGGTCGTCGGCGTCCCGACGCGCGAGGTGCTGCTCGGCGGCGGGAACATCCACTGCATCACGCAGCAGGTGCCGCGGGCCTGAACGGGCTCGTCAGTTCGAGGACAGGACGAGCTGGTCGAGCTTGCGGCGCGGGTCGCGGATCGCGGCCGAGTCGGATGCGAGCCGGATCGTCGCGGCCTTCGCGGCCTTGGCGTCGCCCGCCGCAGCCGCGGCGCTGATCGCGTCGAGGTCGCCCGCGGCCTTGCGCACCCCGGCGACGAGCTCGTCGCGGGCCGCCGTGATCGCCGCGTCGTCCGGGGCCTGCGCCTGCGCGAGGTCGTCGGCGACGACGTTCGCGCGATCGGCGAGGTCCGCGAACTGCTCCTGCAGCTCGATGTCCGACTTGTCCTTCGCGGTCGTGACCGCGCCGCCGACCTCGGTCCCCAGCCCGCGGATGGCCGCGCTGATCGGCGCGTAGTCCTTGCGGTAGTCGGCGGTCGTCGTCTCGTCGCTCCCGCCGCAGGCGGCGAGGGCGAGGGCGGCGACGACCGCGGTCAGCAGGCCGGCGAGAGCACGTGGCATGCCGGGGACGCTACATCGCCGGTCAGATCACTTCCCGGTCGTCGTCGTGGTCTTGGTCGTCTTCGCCGGCGGCGCAGGAGGCTTGATTCCCAGCGCCTTGTCGAGTGCCGCCTTCGGCCCGGAGACGCCGGCGTTGTCCTGCGTCAGCTTGGCCGCCGCGGCGCCCGCTGCCTTCAGGTCGTTCTTGGCCGCCGCCTTGCTGATCGCCTCGAGGTCGTCGGCGGAGACGTTGAGCCCGGCGACGAGCTTGGCCTGCTGCGCCTTGATCGTCGGGTCGTCGGGCGGGGTGGTGTCGTCGAACTTGTCTGCGATCGCCCTTGTCTTGTCCGCCACGCTGCTGAAGCTCTTCTCGAGCTCCTTGTTGGACTTGCCGGCCGCCTTGCCGACCGCCTCTCCGACGGCGGCGCCGACCGCGTACAGCTCCTTGACGAGGGCTGTGTACTCCGTCTTGTACTCCGCCTTCGTGGGCGGCGTGGCGTCATCGCTCCCGCCGCACGCGGCGACGGTGAAGGCCGCGATGACGGCGATGAGCAGGGCGGGGATGACGCGGCGCATCCGGCAGACGCTAGCGGGATTCCGCCAGAATGGCCGATGGAGGGATGGCAGAGCGGTTGAATGCACCGGCCTTGAAAGCCGGAGACGGGGCAACTCGTCCGCGGGTTCGAATCCCGCTCCCTCCGTAGTCGGCCCCGCGCGCTCCTCGCCCAGGAGATCCTGCGGCGGACCCACGCGTCCCGTCCGGACCGCTCACTTGCGCTTGAGCTTCTGCACGCCTTCGTAGGTGTGGCCCTCCTGGCACCCGCTGCCCGGCTGCCCCGACTTGTTCCTCATCACGACGTTGGTGTTGACGTTGACGACGAGCGTCTTGACGTTGATCTCACCGCTCGTGGTGCCCTTGCCCCCGCCGGCGCCTTCCTCTGGGATGGGCGGCACGGTGACCCCGGCGCCGCCCGTGCTCCACATCAGGAAGTCGCCCGACCGCTTCAGGGGCAGCGTGCCGAAATCGACGACGGTCGCAGCGCACTTCAGGCCGGCCGTGCTCTCGCCGGAGCTGAAGAACAGCTCGCGAATCCGGATCCGCGTGCCCTTGCCGCTGATGGTCAGCGTGTTGACGGGCGCCGAGCCGACCGCCGCCTGCCTGTAGGTGTAGTTCCCGTCCTTCAGCGTGACGACCGTCGCCTTCTTCTTGCACTTCTTCTTGCTCGTCGTCTTGCACTTCGTCGCCGCGCCGGTGGCCTGTCCGGCCCCGGTCGACGCGGACGACAGGACGCTCCCCGCAGCCAGCGCACCGGTGGTCAGCGCGGCGACGAGAACGACGCGGCTGAATCGCTTCGTCAGACTCATGTTCTCCCCCTGCAGCGTTCACGGGCTCCGCCGTGAACAGACGATGCCGCCGAGTAAACCAGACCGGCTCCGTGCGCGCCAGAGCGCAGAGGTCAGCGCCCGGCCCGTCCGTCTCCCTGCTCCAGGAGCCGGGCCCTCCGCTCGCGCGGGGCGCTCAGGCGGCCGCGGCGGGCGGCAGCGACGCCGGCGCGCCGAAGGCGGCCAGCGCCTCGGGCAGCACCACGGTGCCGTCGTCGCGCTGCCCGTTCTCGAGCAACGCGATCATCGTGCGGCCGACGGCGACCGCCGTGCCGTTCAGCGTGTGCAGCGTCTCCGGGCGCCCCCCGCCGGGCGGGCGCCAGCGGATCTCCAGGCGCCGTGCCTGGTAGTCCGTCGTGTTGGACGTGGACGTCAGCTCGCGGAACTTCTCCTGGCTCGGGATCCACGCCTCGCAGTCGAACTTCCGGGCGGCGGAGTTCCCGAGGTCGCCGATCGCGATGTCCACGACGCGGTAGGGGAGGCCGAGCGCCTGGAGGATCTCCTCCTCGATGGCGAGCAGCCGCTCGTGCTCGGCCTTCGACTGCGACGGCTCGACGAAGCTGAACATCTCGACCTTGTCGAACTGGTGCACGCGGAAGATGCCGCGCGTGTCCCGGCCGGCGGCGCCCGCCTCGCGACGGAAGCAGGGGGAGAAGCCCGCGTAGCGCAGCGGCAGGTCCCCGGCCTCGAGGATCTCGCCCGCGTGCAGCGATGCGAGCGCGACCTCGCTCGTGCCGACGAGGTACAGCTCGTCCTCCGGGAGCGCGTAGATCTGCTCCTCGGTGTCCGGGAGGAAACCGGTCCCGTACAGCGCCTCCTCGCGGACGAGCACCGGCGGGATCACCGGCTCGAAGCCGTGGCCGCGCAGCAGCTCCAGCGTCCAGCGCACGAGCGCGAGCTCCAGGAACACGAGGTCGCCGCGCAGATACGCGAACCGCGAGCCCGACAGGCGGGCCGCGTGCTCCATGTCGATCATCGCGCCCGCGAGCTCGAGGTGGTCGCGCGGCGCGGCGAGCGTGGGCGCGGTGCCGACCTCGCGCACCACCGTGTCGGCATCCGGTGAGCCCGGGTCGGGCAGGTTCGGGAGCCGCGCGAGCACGTCCCGCAACTCGCCGTCGACCGTCGCCAGCTCCTCCGACATGCCCTTCGCGCGGCCCGCGACCTCGCGCATGCGCGCGATCGCGTCGTCCGCACCCGAGCCCTCGCGTTTCGCTGCGGCGATCGCGTCGTTGGCCGCGTTCTGCTCGCCGCGCAGCGCCTCGAGCTCGGGCAGGATCGCGCGGCGGCGCGTGTCGAGTTCGAGAACGCGATCGAGCCCGCCGTCCTCGCCGCGCCGCGCCAGCGCCGCCCGGACCGTGTCCGGGTCGCCGCGGAGCAGCTTCAGGTCGAGCACGGTCGGCTCGGAGGAGCGTCAGCCGCCGGCCTGCGCCGGGACCGGCGGACAGGTGACGGCCGGGCCGCTCGGGGACTTCGGGTCGCTGGCGTCCTGGCCGGAGTACTCGGCGATGAAGGCGGCGACGTCGCGGGCCTGCGTGCCCACCACGATGTTCCCGGGCATGACGGCGCCGGATGCGCCGCCGTTGCGGATCGCGTACAGCGCGTCCTGGTAACAGACCTTGCGCGTGTTGAAGTTCGGCCCGTCCACGCGCTCGCGGTCGGAGACCTTCGTCGCGGAGCCCTGGCCTCCGGCCACGTCCATCGTGTGGCAGCCGGCGCAGCGCTCGGCGAAGAGCTGAGCGCCGTTCTCCACCCGGGCGGACGCGTTCGGGACGTCCACGCTCTCCGAACCGCACGCGGAGAGCAGGCCGGCGGCGGCGGTCGCGAGGAGTCCGAGCAGGAGAAGACGGCGCAGCTTCATGACGGGGCGGATCATACGAGAGGCGCTGGCGGGGCGCTGTGTGGGGCCGTTCTCAAGCGCCCGGCGCCGGCCGGTTGCCGCCGTGTCAGAGCGATCGCGGGGTTGTCACCAGGAGCGATCGTCGTATGCCGGCGCCGGGCTGCCGCGACCGGGTTTCGGCGTCCGCACCGTGCCTCCTTCCGGTCGGGCGCGCGCGGCCGGTAGCGTCCGGCGGGCATGGCGGCCGATCAGCAGCGCTTCCGCGAGGTCATGGGGCATTTCGCCACCGGGGTCGCGGTCGTCGCGTGTGCCGGACCCGACGGGCCGTCCGGCCTGACCACCAGCTCCGTCGCGTCCGTGTCGCTGGACCCGCCGCTGCTGCTCGTGTGCTTCGACAACGGCTCGCGCACGCTCGACGCCGTTCGCGACGCCGCGCGGTTCTCGGTCAACATCCTGCGCGAGGGCCAGGAGGACCTCGCGCTGCTGTTCGCGAGCAAGGCGCAGATGCCGGAGAAGTTCGCCGGGGTCGAGCACGGCGAGGAGGACGGCGTCCCCGTCCTGCGCGACGCGCTCGCCTGGATCACCTGCGACATCCGCGAGCTGCTGCCCGGCGGCGACCACACGATCGGGATCGCCGAGGTGCGCGCGCTCGGCGCGGACCCCGACGGCGGACGCCCGCTGCTGCACCACCGCGGCGCGTTCGCCGGCCTGCACTACGGGGCCTGACCCGGGGAGAACGATCAGCCACCCGCGGCGGCCGTCCCGCCAGGGGGCCCCGTGGCTCACACCGTCATCAGCACCCGCAGCGCCAGGAACGCGATGACGAGCGCCGCGAGCCCGACGATCGCGACCTCGCGAGCGACGATCGCGTCGACGACCGCGGCCTGCTCTGCGTCCGGCAGCTCCCCGACGGCGTGCGCGTCCGCCAGCCCGCGCTGGTCGAGGACCGTCTGCGCGGCGGCGATCCGCAGCTGCTCGGCGATGATCGACACCGCGATCGGGAGCAGCATGTAGAGCCAGAAGAGACCGCCGGGCGGATCGAAGCCCGTCACGAGGGCGACCGCCGCGACCGCGGCGAGCACGGTCGTCGAGAGCTGCGCGGCCCGCCAGGTGCGCCACAGCGCCGCGGGCGTCTCGGCGCGCCACCACGCCCAGCCGCCGATCAGCGCCACCGCCACGTTCAGCGCGGCGACGACGACGGCCGTGATCTCTGCTGTCTGCGCCATTTCGAGCCCTTTGTCACAAGCCCGCATCGGGCGTTTGCCCATGCTTGGTAGCTGATACAAACCATTGCGTGCTGAGCACCTACGCCCCGGCGATCGTCTTCGTGCTGCTCGGAACGGTGATCGGCGTCGCGTTCTCGTGGCTCAACTACGTGCTCGGTCCCAGGCGCGCGATCGATCACAAGCTCGATCCCTACGAGTCCGGCATGCCGTCGGAGATCAAGCAGGGATTCCGCTTCGGCATCAGCTTCTACCTCGTGGCGATGCTCTTCCTGCTGTTCGACATCGAGGTCCTGTTCCTCTATCCGATCGCGGTGCAGTTGCGCGCGTTCGGCACGTTCGCACTCGTGGAGACGGTGGTCTTCATCGGGCTGCTGGCCGTCGCCTTCGTCTACGTCTGGCGACGGGGGGCACTCACATGGAGGTAGTCCGCCAGTCCCTGTCCTCCCCGGACGACTTCCGCGCGCGTCAGCTCAAGGCGCGCGACATGCTGCGCGGGGACCTCGACGGGCAGGACCTCGACCGGTACGTCGAGGAGCGCGTCCTCACGACGACGCTCGACAAGGCCGTCGACTGGGCCCGCGGCAACTCGCTGTTCCCGCTGACGTTCGGGCTGGCCTGCTGCGCGATCGAGATGATGTCGATCGTCGGCGCGCGCCTGGACATCGCCCGGTTCGGGTTCGAGGCGTTCCGCGCGTCGCCGCGTCAGGCGGACCTGCTGATCCTCTCCGGCCGCGTGAGCATCAAGATGGCGCCGGTCGTCCGGCGCATCTACGACCAGATGCTCGAGCCGAAGTACGCGATCGCGATGGGCGCCT
>DAIPYF010000107.1:5776-8886 GCA_036782855.1 Solirubrobacteraceae bacterium | reverse complement strand
CACATCGTCGACGGCCGCGTCCCGCACTCGATCCTGCTCGAGCTGTTCACCGACGCGGGCTTCGGGACGAAGGTCCGGCCGTCGCGATGAGCCTCGAACACCTGCAGGAGCTGGACGCCGCGCACGTGATCGGCACCTATGTCCGCCTGCCGATCGAGATCGTCCGCGGCGAGGGGTCCGTCGTCTGGGACGACCAGGGCCGCGAGTACCTCGACCTTCTCTGCGGCATCAGCGTCACGAACCTCGGGCACTGCCACCCCGCGGTCGTCGCGGCCGTCCGCGAGCAGGCCGGCGTCCTGATGCACGCGTCGAATCTCTTCTACACCGAGCCGGGCCTGCTGCTCGCCGAGCGGCTGAGCACCGGCTCCCTGGGCGGCCGGGTGTTCTTCTGCAACTCCGGCGCGGAGGCGAACGAGGCGGCGATCAAGCTCGCACGCCGCGCCAGGGCGGGCGGCGAGATCGTGAGCGTCGTCGGCGGCTTCCACGGACGCACGTTCGGCGCGCTCTCCGCGACGGCGCAGGAGAGCAAGCAGGCCCCCTTCGCGCCGCTCGTGCCCGGGTTCCGCGCGGTCGCCCCGACGGCGGAGGCGATCACGGGTGCGGTCCACGACGGCACCGCGGCCGTCCTGATCGAGCCGATCCAGGGCGAGGGGGGCGTGCACCCGATCCCCGACGACGTCCTGCGCGCCGCGCGCGCGGCGTGCACCGCACACGGGGCGGCGCTCATCTTCGACGAGGTCCAGACCGGGATGGGGCGGACGGGGACGCTCTGGGCGTACGAGCAGACCGGCGTCGTGCCGGACGCCATGACCACGGCGAAGGCGCTCGGCGGCGGGCTGCCCATCGGCGCGCTCGTCACGGGCCCGGACCTTGCGCAGGCGCTGAAGCCGGGCGACCACGGCTCGACCTTCGCCGGCGGCCCGATCGTCTCCCGCGCGGCGCTGGCGGCGCTCGACGTCACCGAGGAGCCGGGCCTCCTGGCGCGCGTCGCCGACGTCGGTGAGCGCCTCCGCGCCGCGATCGCCGAGCTTCCCGGCGTGGCCGCCGCGCGCGGCCGCGGCCTGATGATCGGATTCGACCTCGAGCACGGGGGTGCGCCGGAGTTCGTCCTGCGGGCGCTCGGCGAGGAGCGCCTGATCATGAACGCCACGGGACCGCAGACCGTCCGCCTGCTTCCGCCGCTGACGATCAGCGACGCCGAGATCGGCGAGGCCCTCGAGCGTCTGAGCCGTCTGACGCGCAGCTGATCGACGTCGCTAGAGCCCGCTCAGCGGGCCTCAAGTGCGGAGATCTCACGCGGCAGGCTGTCGCGCTCGCGCGTCGAAGTCGGCAGACTCGGAGCCGCATGTCCGCCAACCTCGTCCAGCTCGCCGATGCGCATCGGGCGCCCGGTGCGCCCACGGTCGTCGAACTGCTGAGTGCTGCGGTGCGTGACCGTGGCGCGCTGACCGACGACGACATCCGCGCCGCGGCCGCCGCCACCGGCCTGCCGGAGGCGACGGTCCACGGCGTCGCCACCTTCTACGACGACCTGCTCGCGCCGCGGGGCGCGCGCCACGTGCGCGTCTGCACGGGCACGGCCTGCTTCGCGGCGACGGGCGGCGCGCACGAGGCCCACGTGGCAGGCGGGCTGGGCGTCGCGCCCGGCGCCTGCGCCGCGGACGGCTCCGTCTCGCTCGCCGAGACCGTGTGCCTGGGCTTCTGCCACGCGGCGCCGGCCGTCCGCGACGGCGACGTCGTCGATGCGGGCCCCGGCGTCGTCGAACGGGTGCTGGCCGGAACGACGCGGCAGGCGACCGAGCCGCCGGTCCGCAGCCTGCTCGCCGAGCCCGTGCTCACCGTCGAGGGCGACTGGTCCGGCCTGCGCCGCGCGCTCACGACCCTCACCCCCGACGCGCTCGTCGCGCAGGTCGACGCCGCGGACCTGCGCGGGCGCGGGGGCGCATGGTTCCCCGCCGGGCGCAAGTGGGCGTTCGCCCGCGGGACGCCGCCGGGCGAGCGGTACGTCGTCGCCAACGGCGACGAGGGCGACCCGGGCTCGTACATCGACAAGCACCTCATGGAGCGGGCGCCCGCGCTCGTCCTCGAGGGCATGGCGCTCACCGGCTACGCGATCGGGGCGAGCGCGGGGTTCGTCCTCGTCCGCTCGGAGTACCCGGCGTCGCGTCCCGCGCTCGAGGCCGCGATCGACGAGGCGCGCGCGGCCGGGCTGCTCGGGGAGGACATCCTCGGCAGCGGATTCGCGTTCGACGTGCACGTGGTGGACGGCGCGGGGTCCTACGTCGTCGGCGAGGAGACCGCGCTGCTCGCGTGCCTGCACGGCCTGCGCGGCACCGTCTCCGCCCGCCCCCCGTTCCCGGCCACCCGCGGGCTGTACGGGCGCCCGACGGTCGTCCACAACATCGAGACGCTCGCGAACGTCCCCGTCATCGCCGCGCGCGGCGCGGAGGCCTACCGTGGCCTCAGCCCGGCCAGCCCGAACGCGGGGACGAAGCTCATCTGCCTCAACGAGCGGTTCGCGACGCCGGGCGTCGTCGAGGTCCCGTTCGGGATCACGGTGCGCGCGCTGTGCGAGGACGCCGGGGGCGGCCTCGTCGGCGGCCACACCGTGAAGGCCGTCCAGATCGGCGGGCCACTCGGCGGGATCCTCCCGGCGGCGCTGCTCGACACGCCGCTCGACACCGCGCCGCTGGCCGAGCACGGGTGCATGGTGGGCCACGGCTCGATCGTCGCCTTCGACGAGACGACCGACATGCGCGCGCTGGCCTCGCACCTGCTCGCGTTCGGCGCGCACGAGAGCTGCGGCACCTGCTTCCCCTGCCGGATCGGCCTGCAGCGCGCACACGAGGAGTTCGCGAGCGGCGCCGCCGTCGACCGCGGCCGCCTCGAGACCCTGCTGGAGACACTCGAGGTCGCGAGCCTCTGCGCCCACGGTGGCGGCATGCCCGCGCCGATCCGCAGTCTCCTGACCCACTTCCCGGACGAGCTCGGGCTGCGCTGATGCGCGTCACGATCGACGGCGCGGCGGTCGAGGTGGAGGCCGGGACGACGGTGCTGGGCGCGGCGCGCGCCGCCGGCGCGGACGTGCCGTCGCTCTGCTTCGACGAGCG
>DAIPYF010000107.1:0-5766 GCA_036782855.1 Solirubrobacteraceae bacterium | reverse complement strand
CCGTTCGGCGCGTGCCGCGTCTGCCTGGTCGCGGTCGCCGCGCCGGACGGCGGCGGGGACATCGTCGCGGCGTGCACGACGCCATGCCGGGAGGGCCTGGCCGTCGACACGCGCGACCCGCGGGCGCGCCGCGTCGTCGGCGCCGTCGTCGAGCTCGTGCTCTCCGAGCTGCCCGCGCCGCCCGCGCCGCACACCGAGCTCGCCGCCGTCGCGCGCGAGCTGGGCGTGCGCAAGCCGCGCTGGAGCGGCGCGGTGCACGAGCGCGCCCTCGACACGCGCCATCCCTACCTCGCCTTCCAGCACGAGCTGTGCATCTCCTGTGGGCGCTGCGTGCGCGCCTGCGACGAGGTGCAGGGCGCCTTCGCATTGACCGCCACCGGCCGCGGATTCGGGGCGAACGTCACGGCCGGGATCGACGCCGGGTTCCGCGACTCCGCGTGCGTGTCCTGCGGGGCCTGCGCGGACACGTGCCCGACCGACGCGATCACGGAACTGTCGCTGCTGGCCATCGCGGACGCGACGGAGCATGATGTGGAGCCCGCCTCATGACCGACGAGCGCTTCGAGAGCTCCGCCACGACGACCTGCGGCTACTGCGGCGTCGGCTGCCGCCTGGAGGCGCACACGCGCTCCGGGCGCGTGGTCTCGATCAGCCCGGCCGCGGACGGTCCCGCCAACCGCGGCCACACGTGCCTGAAGGGCCGCTTCGCCCACCAGTTCTCCCGCTCGCGCGAGCGCCTCAGCACGCCGCTGATCCGCGAGGACGGACGGCTGCGCGCCGCGACCTGGGACGAGGCGCTCGCGCGCATCGCCGCCGAGCTGGGGCGCGTGAAGGCCGCTCACGGCCCGGACGCGATCGCCGGGCTCGCATCGTCCCGCGCGACGAACGAGGACTGCTGGGCGATGCAGCGGCTGATGCGCGCGGCCGTCGGCACGAACAACATCGACAACTGCTCGCGGGTCTGCCACTCGCCGACGTCATACGCGCTGCGCAAAGCGCTCGGCTACTCCGGCGCGACCGGCTCGTTCGACGACATCGAGCACGCGGGCGCGGCGATCATCATCGGCGCGAACCCGACCGAGGGCCATCCCGTCGTCGGCGCGCGGATCAAGCAGGCGGCGCTGCGCGGTCTGCGGCTCGTGACGATCGACCCGCGCCGCATCGAGCTCGCCGACCACGCGGCCGTCCACCTGTCGCCGCGACCCGGCGCCAACGCGGCCGTCGTGCTCGGCCTCGCGCACGTCGCCCACCGTGACGGGTTCGCCGACCGCGCGTTCCTGGGCGCCCGCACCGAGGGCTTCGAGGCGTTCGAGGAGCTGCTGGCGCTCTACGACCCCGGCGCGGTGCAGGAGATCAGCGGTGTTCCCGCGGCGGACCTCGAACGCGCCGCGCACGTGTACGCCGAGGCGGCCGAGGCGTCGATCCTGTGGGGCCTGGGCGTGACCGAGCACAAATACGGCTCGGAGGTCGTCCAGCTCATCTGCGGCCTCGCGCTGATGACGGGGAAGATCGGGCGCCCCGGCTCGGCGCTCCTCCCGCTGCGCGGACAGAACAACGTGCAGGGGTCGTCCGACATGGGCGCGCTGCCGGACACGTACTCCGGCTATCGGCGCGTCGACGACGAGGACGTGGCGCGGGCCTTCGAGGCGCGCTGGGGCACGGCGCTGTCGCGGACGCCGGGCCTGACGATCCCGCAGATGTTCGACGCCGCGGTCGCCGGCGACCTGAAGGCGATGTACATCTTCGGCGAGGACGTCGCCCAGACCGACCCGAACACGACGCACGTGATCCGCGCGCTCGAGTCGCTCGACTTCCTCGTCTGCCAGGACATCTTCGAGACCGAGACGACCCGCTACGCGGACGTCGTCCTGCCCGCGTCCTCGTTCCTGGAGAAGACGGGCACGTTCACGAACGCCGAGCGGCGCATCCAGCTCGTGCGGCCCGCGATCGACCCGCCCGGGGACGCGCGGACCGACTTCGACATCCTGCACGCCGTGTCCGCGGCGCTCGGGCACGACATGGCGCTCGACGGCCCCGAGGACGCGATGCGCGAGATCGCCGCGCTCACGCCCGAGTTCACCGGCGTCACGTACGAGCGGCTGGGGCGCCGCGGCCTGCAGTGGCCGGTCACCGCGGACGGCGCCGACGCCCCGATCCTCTACGAGCGCGAGTTCCACCGCGCGGGCGGCCGCGCGCACTTCGCGGCGCTTCCCTACAAGGAGCCGGGCGACGCGGCGGACGCGGAGTTCCCGCTCGTCCTCGTCACCGGCCGGCGGCTGGAGCACTACAACGCGGGCACGATGACCCGCCGGACCGGGAATCTCGAGCTGATGGACCGCGACTGGCTCGAGCTCCATCCGGACGACGCGGCCCGCCTGTGGATCGCCGACGGCGACCTCGTGTCCGTGCGCAGCCGCGTCGGGCGGATCGAGGTCGAGGCGCGCCTGACGGAGCGCATCGAGCCCGGCCACGTGTTCACCGCGTTCCACTTCCCCGAGGTGCGCACGAATCTCCTGATCGGGGCGTCGGCGGACGTGAACACGTCGTGCCCGGAGTACAAGGTCGTCGCCGTCGACGTCCGCCCGGTGACCGAGGAGCCGGCGCGCTCGCCGGCGCTCGCCGCGCCCTGATGCCCGACACCGGCACGGCCCGGATGGTCGCCCGCGTCACGCGCGACGGCGGCGAGGACGAGGTCGCCGTCGAGGAGCCGCTCGAGATCCGCGTCGACGGCGAGCCGCTCGCGGTCACGATGCGCACCCCGGGCCATGACGAGGAGCTGGCGCTGGGATTCCTCCACGGCGAGGGCCTCATCGACCGCGCCCACGCCGCCGGGCCGACCGCGGACCTCGCGAACAACATCGTCGACGTGACGGGGCCGCTGCTGCGCGCCCCCGGGACGCGGCGCTTCTACACCTCGTCCTCGTGCGGCGTGTGCGGAAAGGGCGCGCTCGAGGAGATCGCGGTCCACGCGCCCCGCGTCGGTGACGGTCCGGTCGTGCCGCGCGCCCGGCTCGCGGGCCTGCCAGGCGTGCTGCGCCAGCCCGCCTTCGCGCGGACCGGCGGGATGCACGCGACCGGGCTCTTCGACGCCGCGGGGGATCTCCTGATCGCGCGCGAGGACGTCGGCCGCCACAACGCGATGGACAAGGTCGTCGGGCGGGCACTCATCGATGGGCTCGCGCCCCTGGCCGGGAGCGTCCTCTGCGTCAGCGGCCGGCTGTCGTTCGAACTCGTGCAGAAGGCCGCGATCGCCGGAGCGCCCATCCTCGTCGGCGTCGGCGCGCCGTCGTCCCTGGCGATCGACCTGGCCCGCGACCGCGGGATGACGCTCTGCGGGTTCGCCCGCGAGGGCTCGGTGAACGTCTACTCCGGGGCCGAGCGGGTGGGCTGAGCGCGGCCGCGGGCGCGCGGTTCCTAGACTCTCGCCCACATGACCGACGCCTCCGAATCCCGCCACACCCGCACCGCCAGCTACCTCGCCGAGCCCGGCGAGGTCAACAAGGTCCTCCTGCTCTACTCGGGCGGCCTGGACACGAGCGTCATGCTCAAGTGGATCCAGGACGAGTACGACGCGGAGGTCGTGGCGCTGACGATCAACCTCGGCCAGCCCGGCGAGGACTACGACGTCGTCGAGGGCAAGGCGCTGCAGCTCGGGGCGGTCGCGACCGAGGTGATCGACGCGCGCGAGGAGTTCGCGCGGGACTTCATCGCCCCGGCGATCAAGGCGAACGCCGTCTACGGCCTCGGCTACCCGCTGTTCACGGCGCTCGGCCGCCCGCTGATCGCCAAGCTCGCCGTCGACTACGCGCGCAAGCACGGCTGCGACACGATCGCCCACGGCTGCACCGGCAAGGGCAACGACCAGGTGCGCATCGAGGCGACCGTCGCGACGCTCGCCCCCGAGCTGAAGGTCATCGCGCCCGTCCGCGGCTGGCAGATGGGCCGCGAGGAGGAGATCGCCTACGCCCGCGAGCACGGCATCCCGATCAAGGGGGGCGCCGAGACCACGCCGTACTCGATCGACGACAACCTCTGGGGCCGCTCCTCCGAGGGCAAGTGGATCGAGGACCTCGAGCACGCGCCCGACGACGACGTCTTCCAGCTCGTCACGCGTCCGGAGCTGGCGCCGGACGAGGCCGAGACCGTCACCGTGACCTTCGAGCAGGGCATCCCCGTCGCGCTCAACGGCGAGCGCCTGGGCCTCGTGGACCTGCTGGAGCGCGCGGCCGAGATCGGCTGCCGCCACGGCGTCGGCATCGTGGACCACATCGAGGACCGCATCGTCGGCCTGAAGGTGCGCGACATCTACGAGGTCCCGGCCGCCGCGATCATCCTCACCGCGCATGCCGAGCTCGAGCGCCTCGTCGGCACGATCCACCAGAACCAGTACAAGGGCGACCTCGACCGCCAATGGGGCTACCTCGTGTACGCGGGCCTGTGGTGGGAGCCGCTGCGCGAGAACCTCGATGCGTTCATGGACTCCGTCAGCGAGCGGGTGACGGGCACGATCGGCCTCAAGCTCTTCAAGGGCTCGGTGCGCGCCGTGACCCGGGAGAGCCCGAACGCCGTGTACGACGCGTCGCTCGCGACCTTCGAGACGAGCGGCGGCCTCTTCAGTCAGCAGGCGTCGCCGGGGTTCATCGAGCTGTGGTCGCTGCAGTCGCGGATGGCCTACCGGCTCAAGGCCTCCCAGCAGGACTGAGCGGCGGTATCTTCTCCTGATGCCCGGCGCAAA
Source organism: Solirubrobacteraceae bacterium (assembly GCA_036782855.1). Taxonomy (GTDB): domain Bacteria; phylum Actinomycetota; class Thermoleophilia; order Solirubrobacterales; family Solirubrobacteraceae; genus F1-60-MAGs163. The sequence continues at coordinate 1,031 of DAIPYF010000107.1, read as the reverse complement.
GACCTATCAGGCCATCGGCTTCGCCACCTACCACGGCGGCCGCTTCGTGGGGAAGGCCAAGCGCGCCGAGCTCGAGCGGCGGATGCACCGGCAGCGGCAGGTGCGCGGCGCCGTGATCGCCGGCGCCGGCGTCGTCGCCGTGATCACCGTGGTCGCGGTCGTCGCCGGCCGCCGCGGCGGCCGCACCCCGACCGTCTGAGCGCGTTCTGACCGCCGCTGCGCGCGGTAGCGTTCGCACGTGATGTCCGCAGCCGCCGACAAGCCCGGGCGCGACCCCGACTCCGGCACCGACCCGGCGCTCCTGGCCGAGCGCCGCGCACGCCGTGCCGAGCTCGCCGAGGGCGAGCTGCGCTCGCGCCTGGCCGATGCCGAACAGCGCGTCGCGCAGCTCGAGCACGGCGCGCACGAGTCCGGGCTGCTGCGGGAGCGCCTCGCGGCCCGGGCCGAGCGCGACGCGCGCATGGCGGCGCTCGTCGCCGACGCCGCCGCCACGCTGCGCGCCGCGCGCGAGGCGCTGGACCGCGAGATCGCCGCCCGCGGCGTCGCCGAGGCGGCGTTGCACGCCGAGCGCGCCGCGCGCGAGGCCGCCGAGCGGGCCGTGGTCGCCGAGCGCGCCGCCCGCGACGCCGCCACGAGTGCCCTGACCGCGGAGCGGGCGCGGGTGACGCCGGTGCCGGTGACGGCGCCGGTCCCCGCTCCGGCGCCCGAGACCGGCGCGCCGCCGACCGTGCCGGCGCAGCTCCTGCCGCCCGCGGACGCGGGGCCCGAGCCCGCGGCACCGGACAACGAGCAGCTGATCGCCGGCCTCGCGCTCGCGGCCGAGCGCCTGCGGGCGCAGACGCCCGTGGACGAGGACACCCCGGAGCCCCGGCCCGTGGCCGCGCTGCCGTCCGCGCCGGCCCCGCAGGCCGTGGAGCCGGAGCCCGCGGCGGACGCCGAGGAGCCCTGGGCGCCCCGCCCGGGCGGCCTCCTCGAGCGGGTCGCCCCCGCGCTCACGCGCCGCCGCTGAGCGCGCAGCGAAGGTCCGCAAG
>DAIPYF010000106.1:1975-8961 GCA_036782855.1 Solirubrobacteraceae bacterium | reverse complement strand
CTGAAGGCCGTCCTCAAGGAGATCGCCGAGGCCCAGGGCGAGGTCATCCTCTTCATCGACGAGCTGCACACGATCGTCGGCGCGGGCGCCGCGGAGGGCGCGGTCGACGCCGCGAACCTGCTCAAGCCGATGCTCGCGCGCGGTGAGCTTCGCGCCGTCGGCGCGACCACCCTCGACGAGTACCGCAAGCACATCGAGAAGGACCCGGCACTCGAACGCCGCTTCCAGCCGGTGATGGTCGGCGAGCCGAGCGTCGAGGACACGATCGCGATCCTCCGCGGCCTGCGGCGCAAGTACGAGGAGCACCACAACGTCACGATCCAGGACTCCGCGCTGATCGCCGCCGCGACGCTCTCCCACCGCTACATCGCCGACCGCTTCCTTCCCGACAAGGCGATCGACCTCATCGACGAGTCCGCCTCGCGCGTGAAGATCGAGATGGACTCCGTCCCCGAGGAGATCGACGAGGTCGAGCGCCGCATCCTCCAGCTCGAGATCGAGCAGACCTCGCTCGAGCGCGAGAAGGACGACAAGGCGACCGCCGAGCGGCTCGAGGCGCTCGAGCGCGAGCTCGCCGACCTGCAGGAGCGCGCGGCGGGCATGAAGGCCGAGTGGCAGGCCGAGAAGCAGAAGATCGCCGGCGTCGGAGACCTGCGCGAGCGCCTGGCCGCCGCCGAGCGCGAACTCGAGATCGCCGCGCGCGAGGGCAACCTCGAGCGCGCCGCCGAGCTGCGCCACGGCGCGATCCCCGAGCTCGAGCAGCAGCTCGCCGACGCCCAGGAGGCCGAGGGCGAGGTCGCCGGGGCGGGCGGGGACGCGCTCTCCAAGAACCGCTTCTTCAAGGAGCAGGTCGACGCCGAGGACATCGCCGAGATCGTCGCGCGCTGGACCGGCATCCCCGTCAGCCGCATCGAGGAGGGCGAGTCCGCGAAGCTCGTCCATCTCGAGGACCGCCTGCACGAGCGCGTCGTCGGCCAGCACGAGGCGGTCGGCGCGGTCGCGAACGCGATCCGCCGCTCGCGCGCCGGCCTCCAGGATCCGGACCGCCCGATCGGCTCGTTCCTCTTCGCCGGCCCCACCGGCGTCGGCAAGACCGAGCTCGCCCGTGCGCTCGCCGAGTTCATGTTCGACAGCCAGGACGCGATGGTCCGGATCGACATGAGCGAGTACGGCGAGAAGCACACCGTCTCGCGCCTCGTCGGCGCGCCCCCCGGCTACGTCGGCTACGAGGAGGGCGGGCAGCTCACCGAGGCCGTGCGTCGCCGCCCGTACTCCGTCGTCCTGCTCGACGAGCTCGAGAAGGCGCACCCGGACGTCTTCAACACGCTGCTGCAGGTGCTCGACGACGGGCGCCTCACGGACGGCCAGGGCCGCACCGTCGACTTCAAGAACACCGTCCTGATCATGACCTCCAACGTCGGCTCGCAGACCGGCGACTACGAGGAGGCGATCCGCAGCTCGTTCAAGCCCGAGTTCATCAACCGCCTCGACGACATCGTCGTGTTCGACAGGCTCGACCGTGAGGAGATCGGCGCGATCGTCGACCTCCAGGTCGCCCGCCTGGTCACCCGGGTCGCCGAGCGCGGGATCGCCGTCGAACTGACCGACGACGCGCGCACGCTCATCGGGAACCTCGGCTACGACCCCGTGTACGGCGCGAGGCCGCTGAAGCGCGTGATCCAGAAGCGCCTCGTCGACCCGCTCGCGCTGCGCATCCTCGACGGCACATTCGCCGCGGGGGAGACGGTCGTGGTCGACGCGGTCGAAGGCGACCTCGCTCTGCGGGCGGCCGGCGACCGTGCGCCGGCTCCGGCGATCAGCTGATCGTCAGCGCGACGCGATCGAACACGAACCGGCTCACACCCGTGCCGCGGCGGTACGCCGGGTTCGTGTCGAACTGCAGCGTCCAGGTCCCGCGGCGCGGGTTGAACGGGAAGAGCCTGCGCAGCGGGGTCTTCCGGATCGTCCCGCACGGCGTCGTTCCCGCACCGAGGGAGATCGTCCGGCGCACCTTGCCGCGCGGGTCGACGTAGTGGACGTAGACGGCCGGCATCGGCTTCCCGGTGGGGGTCGCCACGCCGAAGCCGAACGCGGAGAAGCGCACCTTCAGCGTCGAGGGCCGCCCGGTGGTCGGCCGGAAGTCCGCGACGACGCGCGCCGAGCGGATCGTCGTCGTCGCGCGCACCGCGCCCTGGACGAGCGCCAGCTCGTACGCCTTCTCGTCCTTCGACGGGCCCGACTCCGGGGGCGCGGGCACCGGGAACGTCGTGCTGACGTTGCCCGCCGCGTCCGCGGCGGTCACGCCGACGATGCCGCCGCCGATCTGCAGCTGGACCTCGCCGTCGGGGGTGAAGCCCGAGCCCGTGATCGACACGACGCCGCTCCCGTCACCGGGGTAGCACGCCCGGTCGACGGCCGCGGTCGCCGCGCGCGCGGCGGCGGGCGCGATCAGCGCGCAGGAGAGCGCGCCGCCGAGCAGGACCATCCGAGTCGCGCCGAACCGCATCGCTCCGCAGGATGACGCATCGCCGCTCCCGGCGCGCCGGGCACGCACGCCGAATTTCGGATACAACCCGCGACAAGCGACCACAGGAGCCGAGATGCCGACGTACATCATGCTCAGCAAGTTGACGCCCGAAGGCGTCGCGACGATCAAGAACAACCCGCAGCGCATCCGCGAGGTCAACAAGGAGCTCGAGCAGCTCGGCGCCAGCGTCAAGGCGCAGTGGTCGACCCTCGGCCGGTTCGACTTCATCAACGTCGTCGAGGCGCCGGACGACGTCACGATGGCGCGCGTCTCGCTCGAGCTCGGCTCGCGCGGCACCGCCCAGTACGAGACGCTCGCCGCGATCCCCGTGGACGATTTCATCGCCTCGCTCTGACGTGAAGGTCCTCGTCGTCGGCTCCGGCGGGCGTGAGCACGCGATCGTGCGCGCGCTGCGCCGGTCGGCGCGCGAGCCCGAGGTCCTCTGTGCCCCGGGCAACCCGGGGATCGCCGCGGACGCGCGGCTGTGCGCGGTGGCGGTGGACGACGTCGCGGGCCTCGTCGCGCTCGCGCGCGACGAGGACGTCTGCCTCGTGGTCGTCGGCCCGGAGGCGCCCCTCGTCGCGGGCCTCGTCGACGCGCTGGGGGACGAGGGCATCCCCGCGTTCGGCCCCATCGCCGCCGCCGCGCGCCTGGAGGGCTCCAAGGCGTTCGCCAAGGAGGTCATGGCGGCGGCGGGCGTGCCGACCGCGGCGTGGACGACGGTCGACGACGTCGCGGCCGGGATGGCCGCGATCGAGCGCTATCCCGTCGTCCTGAAGTTCGATGGCCTGGCCGCCGGCAAGGGCGTGGTGATCGCGGAGGACGAGGCCGCCGCCCGCGCGGCGCTCGACGAGTTCCTCGAGCAGCGCCGCTTCGGTGCCGGCCGCGTGGTGGTGGAGGAGCACCTGGACGGCGAGGAGCTGTCGCTGCTGGCGCTGTGCGACGGCGTGCGCGCCGTCGCCATGGCGCCCGCGCAGGACTACAAGCGGATCTTCGACGGCGACGAGGGTCCGAACACCGGCGGGATGGGCTCCTACTCCCCGGTGCCCGGGGTCACGGACGGCCAGATCGCGGAGATCTCCGCACTCGTGCACCAGCCCGTCGTCGACGAGCTGGCGCGCCGCGGCACCCCGTTCCATGGGGTCCTCTACGCGGGGATCATGCTGACCTCCGACGGTCCGAAGGTGCTGGAGTACAACGTCCGCTTCGGCGACCCGGAGACGCAGGCCGTGCTGCCCCGGCTGCGCAGCGACCTCGTCGACCTGGCCGCCGCGGCGGCGCGCCCCGGCGGGCTCGCCGGCCACGAGCTGGAGTGGGATCCGCGAACCGCCGTGACGCTCGTGCTCGCCTCCGCGGGCTATCCGGACGCGCCGCGGTCCGGCGACGACATCAGCGGACTCGACGCGGTCGCGGACGACATCGAGGTCACCCACGCGGGGACCGCGCTCGAGGGCGGGCGCCTGGTGACCGCGGGCGGGCGCGTGCTGAACCTCACGGCGCTCGGGACCACGCCCGCCGCCGCGCGGGCCGCCGCCTATGCTGCCGCGGAGAGGGTGGCGTTCGCCGGACGCCAGCTGCGGAGTGACATCGCGTTGCGAGCCGAGGAGCGCACGACATGACGGACATGCCGGAGAGGGATCTCACCCAGACGGACCCAGCGACGGCCTTCGACGACCTCGAGGTCGCCGCGCCGCGGGTCGGGATCATCATGGGCTCGAAGTCCGACATGCCCGAGATGGAGAAGGCCGGGACGGTGCTCGAGGAGGCCGGCATCGCGTTCGAGATCCGCGTGATGTCCGCGCATCGCGACCCGGACACCGTCGCCGACTACTGCCGCAACGCGCGCATGCGCGGCCTGAAGGTCATCATCGCCGGCGCCGGCCTGTCCGCCGCGCTTCCCGGCGTCGCGGCGGCCCACACCGACCTGCCGGTCATCGGCGTCCCGCTCTCCAGCCGGCTCAGCGCCGCGGGCGGGCTCGACGCGATCCTGTCGGTCGTGCAGATGCCGCCGGGCGTGCCGGTCGCCGCCGTCGGCCTGGACAACGCGAAGAACGCCGGCCACCTGGCCGTGCGACTCTTGAAGGCGTGATCGACCGGTACACCCGCCCCGCGATGGGCGCCCTGTGGACCGACCACGCGCGGATGGAGGCGTGGCGCGCGGTCGAGGTCGCCGCCTGCGAGGAGATGGACGGCCCGACGGCCGCGGACCTCGAGGCGATCCGCGCCGCGACCTTCACGGTCGCCGCGGTGCAGGAGCGCGAGGCCGTCACCGATCACGACGTCGCGGCGTTCGTCGACGTGCTGAGCGCGAGCGCCGGCCCGTCCGGGCGCTGGATCCACTACGGGCTGACGTCGAGCGACGTGCTCGACACCGCGCTCGGCATTCAGCTGCGGCTCGCCGGGGAGATCGTCCTCGCGGGCGCGCAGGAGCTGGTCGACGCGCTCGTCGCGCAGGCCCGCGCGCACGTGGACACGATCTGCGTGGGACGCACCCACGGCGTGCACGCCGAGCCGACGACGTTCGGCATCAAGCTCGCAGGCTTCGCGATGGAGGCCGCCCGCAACCGCGACCGCCTGCGTCGCGCGTTCGACGAGGCGGCGTTCGGCGCGATCAGCGGCGCCGTCGGCACGTACTCGGCGACCGACCCCGACTTCGAGCGGCGCGTCCTGCGCCGGCTGGCCCTGGAGCCCGAGCCGGTCTCCACGCAGGTCGTTCCGCGCGATCGCCACGCGCAGCTGCTGCAGGCGGTCGCGCTCGCGGGCGCCGGACTCGAGCGGCTGGCGACGGAGATCCGCCACCTCCAGCGCACCGAGGTCCTCGAGGCCCGCGAGCCGTTCCGCTCCGGGCAGCAGAAGGGCTCGAGCGCGATGCCGCACAAGCGCAACCCGATCACGACCGAGCGGATCACCGGCCTCGCGCGCGTCCTGCGCGGGAACGCGCAGGCGGCCACCGAGAACGTCGCCTTGTGGCACGAGCGCGACATCAGTCACTCCGGCGCCGAGCGCGTGATCATCCCGGACTCGCTGATCCTCATCGACTACCTCCAGCACCTGGCGATCCGGGTCGTCAGCGGCCTGGTCGTCGACGCCGAGCGGATGCGGGCGAACATCGATCTCACGCACGGCGCGCTGTTCAGCCAGCGCGTGCTGCTCGCGCTCGTCGCGCAGGGCCGCACCCGCGACGAGGCCTACCGCATCGCGCAGGAGTCCGCGCAGGAGGCATGGGACACCGGCACCCCGCTGCGCGACCTGCTCGCCGAGCGCGACCTGGGCCTCGATCTCGACACGGTCTTCGACATGGCGCAGTACACGAGCCATGCGGGCGAGATCGTGGGCCGGCTCGACGCGGTCGCCTGACGCGCGCTTTCCCGGTCCTTTACCCGGGGCGACGTAGCGTCGCCTCCATGAAGCGCGTCCTCAAGTGGGTCATCCTCGGCGGCGCCGGGCTGTTCCTGCTGATCCAACTCGTGCCCTACGGGCGCGACCACACGAACCCGCCGGTCACCCAGGCCGCGGTCTTCAAGAGCGCCACGGCCCGGCAGCTCGTCGCTGACTCGTGCAACGACTGCCACAGCAATCTCACGACGTGGCCGTGGTACACGAACGTCGCCCCCGCATCGTGGCTCGTGACGAACGACGTCGAGGAGGGCCGGTCGACCATGAACCTCTCGACCTGGGACGAGCCCCAGCCGGAGCTCGACGAGGTCGTGGAGGCGGTGGAGTCCGGCGAGATGCCGCCGCTGAAGTACAAGGTGGCGCCCAACCACGCGAACGCTCGCCTCTCCGACGAGGAGAAGGCGGCGCTCATCGCCGGCTTCCGCCAGGTGTACGCCGACCAGCCCCCGTCGATCCGGCAGGGCGAGGGCGACTGAGCCGTACCATCGGCGCATGAGCGCCGAGCGCCCACCGCGACCGTCGCTGCGACGCGTCGCGCTCATCGCGGCGGCCGGGCTGCTCGCGCTCCTGGTGGTGATCCAGCTCGTCCCGTACGGACGCGACCACGCGAACCCGCCGGTGACGCGGCCGGCGGCGCTCGACCCGGGGACCCGCGCGATCGTCGCCGAGGCGTGCGCCGACTGCCACAGCAACGTGACCCGCTGGCCCTGGTACACGAATGTCGCGCCGGCGTCATGGTTCGCGCAGTCCGACGTGGACGGCGGGCGCCAGGTCCTGAACTTCTCCGAGTGGGACCGCGCGCAACCCGCAGTGGACGAACTCGCGGAGGTCATCGCCGACGGGCAGATGCCGCCGCGCAAGTACCGCATCCTCCCCAACCACGCGAAGGCGCGGCTCTCGGACGCCGGGAAGGCGCGCCTGATCGCGGGCCTGCGCCGCCTCTACGCGACCGACCCGCCCGCGGCGATCAAGGAGATCGGGACGCAGCGCAGGCAGTGAGCACGGCCCCGTGGCAGGACAGACCGGCAGAGCCGGTCAGATGGTCCTCCGCGCTTGCTACGTT
>DAIPYF010000106.1:0-1965 GCA_036782855.1 Solirubrobacteraceae bacterium | reverse complement strand
GGCCCCCCGCCTTGGATCCGTTGCCCGACGTGCCCCGCCTCGCCGATCTCCCCCTTCTCGCCAGTGGGAAGGTCCGCGAGATGTACGACCTCGGCGACCGCCTGCTGATGGTCGCGAGCGACCGGATCTCGACGTACGACGCGGTCCACCCGACGCCGATCCCCGACAAGGGCAGGGTCCTCACGGGACTCTCGGTGTTCTGGTTCGACCGCCTCGGCGGGATCGTCCCCAACCACCTGCTCTCCTACACCGACGGGGTGCCGGAGGAGGCCCGCGGCCGCGCGCTCGCCGTGCGCCGGCTCGAGATGCTCCCGGTGGAATGCGTCGTGCGCGGGTACATCACGGGGTCGGGTTGGAAGGACTACCGGGCCACCGGCTCGGTCTCCGGGATCGCGCTGCCGGCAGGGCTGCAGGAGTCCGAGCAGTTGCCCGAGCCGATCTTCACCCCGAGCACGAAGGCCGAGATCGGGCACGACGAGGCGATCGACTTCGACCAGGCCGCCGCGCTCGTCGGCGACCGCGCGCTGATGGAGCGGGTGCGCGACGTGTCGATCGCGCTCTACACGGCCGCGTCCGAGCACGCGCGCGAGAACGGCGTGATCCTCGCGGACACGAAGTTCGAGCTCGGACTCGACGGGGACGAGCTGGTCCTCGGCGACGAGGTGCTGACGCCGGACTCCTCGCGCTACTGGCCCGCCGAGGACTATGCGATCGGTCGCGGGCAGCCGAGCTTCGACAAGCAGTACGTCCGCGACTGGGCGTCGCAGAGCGGCTGGGACAAGGCGCCGCCCGCCCCGCCGATCCCCGACGCCGTGGTCGCCGGCACGCGCGCCCGCTACGTCGAGGCCTACGAGCGGATCACGGGCGAGCCGTTCCAGTCCTGGATCGACCGGTCGGCCGCCTGATGCGCGCGCGTGTCCTCATCCGCCCGAAGGCCGGCATCCTCGACCCGCAGGGCGTCGCCGTCGAGCAGGCGCTGCCGGCACTCGGCTTCGCCGGCGTGACGAACGTCCACGTCGGCCGGATCGTCGAGCTCGACGTGGAGGATCCGGGGCAGCTCGACGAGATGTGCCGCCGGCTGCTCGCCAACCCGCTCGTCGAGGACTACGAGGTGCAGCTCCTCGACGGCGACGGTCACGCCGCTCCGTGAAGTTCGGCGTCCTCCAGTTCCCCGGCTCCTGCGACGAGGTGGACGCGCAGCTCGCGGCGGGGCGCGTGGGGGAGGCGGTGCTGCTCTGGCATCGCGACCGCGACCTGCGGGGCTGTGACGCGATCGTCGTGCCGGGCGGCTTCTCCTACGGGGACTACCTGCGCGCCGGTGCGATCGCGCGCTTCTCGCCGGCGATGGAGTCCGTGATCGAGTTCGCCCGCGACGGAGGGCTGGTCCTGGGGATCTGCAACGGCTTCCAGGTGTTGTGCGAGGCGGGGCTGCTCCCCGGCGCGCTGCTGCCGAACGCCAACCGGCGGTTCACCTTCCGGCAGGTGGACCTCGACGTCGTGAACGCCGACACCGCGTTCACGCGCGCCTGTGACCCCGGTGAGCGGCTGAGCATCCCGGCGAAGCACTCGTGGGGCCGGTACTACGCGCCGGAGGACCAGCTCGACGCGCTCGAGGCGGCCGGTCAGGTCGTGCTCCGGTACGTGCCGGAGCAGAACTTCAACGGCTCGCTGCGCGACATCGCGGGCGTCACGAACGAGCGCGGGAACGTCTTCGGCCTCATGCCGCATCCCGAGCACGCGGTGGACGCCCTCACCGGCTCGACGGACGGCCTGCGGATCTTCGAGTCGATGGCGCTGACGGCGCGGGGTGCGCATGCCTGACGCGGCGGCGCTGCCGACCGTCGAGGAGGCCGTCGCCCTCGGCCTGACGCGTGACGAGTACGCGCTGGTCGTCGAGAAGCTCGGGCGTCCGCCGAACCAGGTCGAGCTCGCGATGTTCTCGCTGCTGTGGAGCGAGCACTGCGC
>DAIPYF010000105.1:0-9004 GCA_036782855.1 Solirubrobacteraceae bacterium | reverse complement strand
GCGCGAACGTCGGCATCTCGCCGCCGAGGTAGTTGACCTTGAAGACGAGGTCGTCGGGCAGGCCCTCCTCGTCGCGCCAGATGATCCATCCGACCCCCGGGTACACCTTCCCGTACTTGTGGCCTGAGGTGTTGATCGACGCGACGCGCGGGACCGAGAAGTCCCACTTGAGGTCGGGGTCGATGAACGGGGCGATCATCGCGCCGGACGCGCCGTCGACGTGGATCGGGATGTCGAGCCCGGTGCGCTCCTGCAGCGCGTCGAGCGCGACGCTGATCTCGGCGACCGGCTCGTAGCTGCCGTCGAACGTCGATCCGAGGATCGCGACGACGCCGATCGTGTTCTCGTCGCAGAGCTCGACGGCCTGCTCGGCGCCCATGTGGAAGCGCTCGCCGTCCATCGGCACGAAGCGCGGCTCGACCTCGAAGAAGTTGCAGAACTTGTCCCAGCAGATCTGGGCGTTGATGCCGAGGATGAGGTTCGGCTTCCCGGTGCTCTCGCCCGCGGCCGCGCGCCGGTGCTGCCAGCGGCGCTTGAGCGCGAGGGCGCCGAGCATGCAGGCCTCGCTGGACCCGGTGGTCGAGCAGCCGACGCCCTCGGTGCCGGGGGCGTTCCACAGGTCGGCGAGCATGGAGACGCAGCGGCGCTCGAGTTCCGCGGTCTGCGGGTACTCGTCCTTGTCGATCATGTTCTTGTCGAAGCACTCGGTCATGAGCGCCTCGGCCTGCGGCTCCATCCACGTCGTCACGAACGTCGCGAGGTTCAGCCGCGCGTTGCCGTCGAGCATCAGCTCGTCCTTGATCACGGCGGCCGCGACATCCGGGTCGATCGTCCCCTCGGGGAAGTGGTTCTTCGGGGCGGGACGACCGAGCGCGAGCTGCATGCTCGACAGGGCCTCCGCCGAGATCACACGCTCGGCGTGACGCTGGTCCTCGTGGGTGCTGCGGCGGTGCATGGCCATGGGGCGCTCCTCTTGTGGGGCGGGCGGTTCGGGCATCCTCGCGGCCGGACACGTGGCGTACAACCCCGCGGGCCGTGCTCGGCACCATCGCGGCTTGCCGAGGCGCCGGCATCGCCCGGATCGGGCGAGGAGGCGCGCGTCAGGATGCGGCGTCCCAGCGCACGAGGCTGGGGAAGGGGTCGTACGGGGATCCGCCCTGATACCAACCGGGGGCGGTCCACAGCTCGAGGTGCAGGTGGCAGCCGCTCGCGCGGCCGGTGTCGCCGACGAGGCCGAGCCGCTGGCCGGCGTAGACGCGGTCGCCCTTCGTCACGAGCGCCGGCTCGCGCAGGTGCATGTAGGCGTACGAGCCGCCGTCCGGGGTGTTCACGACGACGTAGTTGCCGGCGGCGCCCTGGAAGCCCGCCATGTGCACGACGCCCTTGGAGAGCGCCGCGAGCGGCGTCCCGCAGCGGGCGAACGTGTCGTGGCCCTGGTGGCCGCGGGGCCCGCCGAAGCGCTGGGTCACGGTCCGGCCGATGGTGTGCCGGCCGCGGACCGGGAACAGCGCCTCGATGATGCGGACCTGGGCGTCCGAGCCGTCGCCGACGGCGGCGACGGAGGCCGCCGCGGCGTTCAGGCGCAGCACGTACGTCCCGGTGCGGACGGGCGCGTCGCCCGCGAAGCCGTCCCAGCGCACCTCGCCTTCGTCCTCGTCGGGATCCAGCCGCCAGGTGCGGACGACCGCGCCGTCCGCGACCCGCACGGCCTCGACGGCGGCGTCGTCCGGAACCGTGCCGCGCGTGCGATAGGTGACGACGGCCTCGCGCCGGCCGCCGGCGAGGATGCCGCCGAGGCCCTTGGCGTCGTCGATGCCGGGCGTCTGCCGAAGGACCGTCAGCGGCTGCGGCGACCGGGCCTCGGCACCGAAGGCGCTGACGAGCTTCAGCGGGCCGCTGCGCGCGCGGCGCGGGACGATGACGAGCAGCTCCCCGGATGCGGCGGCGCGCGCCCGGATCGGCACGCGCACGTCGTCGCGCGTGCCGTCGCCGCCGAGGAACACGACGGCGCTCGTGCTCGAGAGCTCCTGGCCCGTCAGCGTCAGCACCTGGCCGCGGGCGCACGTCCATGCGCGCAGCGTGCCGCAGGAGGCGCTGCCGATCGCCGGCGTGCCGGGAGCCGCGGCGCCGCCGCTCCCGCCGTCGGCGAGGGCCGGGACCGCGGCGCCGGCGAGCGCCGCGACGCAGGCGGCCGCGAGCACGACGACGCGGCGCCTGGCGGCACGGGCACGGCTGGGGGTGTGCGACGACGGGATGACCGCTCTCCGGATGGTGCCTACGGGGTGAGCTGACGGGCTCGCGCTCAGAGCTTGCGCGGCGGCTCGTGCTGAGCCGCTTCGCCCCGGGAACATGGTTCCCCCGCTCCCGGGCGGCGAGGCCGCCACGGGATTCGGCTGGTCGAATATGTGGGCGTCAGCCTAGAGGAACCCGGCGGCGGAACGCGCGACAGGGCGCGGGCTCCGCACTACGATCGGCCCGATGCAGCGCACGGTCACGCTTCGTGACGGGTCCACGGCCGTCATCCGCCCCGTCGAGCCCGAGGATGCCGGGCTCCTCGTCGAGGGATTCGAAGCGCTGAGCGACCGCAGCCGGTACGCACGCTTCCTGACGGCCGTGCCGCGGCTCCCGCGGCACTGGGTCGAGGATCTCGTCGACGTGGACCACCGCGATCGTGAGGCGCTCGGCGCACTCGACCCGCGGACCGGCGAGGGCGTGGGGGTCGTGCGCTACGTCCGCCTCCTGGACGACCCCGAGGAGGCGGAGTTCGCGATCGCCATCGTCGACGACTGGCAGGGCCGCGGGCTCGGCCGCGTCCTGCTCGCCGAGCTGGTCGACGCGGCGCGTGCGAACGGGCTGCGGCGCCTCTCGGCGGACGTGCTCGCCGAGAACACGCGCATGCTCGAGCTCGGCCGCAGCGTGGGCCGCGACGCGCGCCTCGGCGACATCCACGACGGCGTCGTGCACCTGACCGTGGAGCTGTGACGCCGTGGCGTCGACCGGCGACGAGCCCTCGGTCCGTCTGCGCGTGCGCCTGACGCCGCGCGCCTCGCGCGAGCAGGTGACCCTCAAGCCGGACGGGACGCTCGTCGTCCGGGTCAGCGCGCCACCGGTCGACGGCCGCGCCAACGCCGCGCTCGAGCGCGCCGTCGCGGACGCCCTGCGCGTCGCGCCGTCGCGCGTCACGCTCGTGCGCGGCGTGCGCTCGCGCGACAAGCTCGTCCAGGTGGACGGGCTCGACGCGGGCGGGGTGCGCGAGCGCCTGGCGGGTTAGGCGATCGCCGCGGCCCGCGCGCCGTCGCGCAGCACGCCGATGAGCTGCTCGGCCAGGAGGACGTCGCCTTCGACGTCCAGTTCCGTTCGCGCGCCCTGCTCGATGAACACCTCGACGAACGCACGCTCCGGGCCGCTGATGCGGGCGTCGGCATCCGGCGCCCCGCACTCGGCGTAGCGCAGCGCGCCGTCCTCGACGGTGAGGGCGTACACGAGCACACCGCGTTCCGGATGGGTCACGCGGATCTCGAAGACGCCGTCGAGCGGCCGCGGCATGACGAGGCCCGTCGCGGCGCGCAGGATCGCGCCGATGTCGACCGCCTCACCGGGACGCGGCGGGCCCCAGGCCCAGTGGTAGCCCCAGCGGGCGAGCTCGCCGACGACGGGCAGCAGCGCGCGCGCCCGCTCGGTGAGCTCGTAGTCCACGCGCGGCGGCACCTCGCGGTAGCGCCGGCGGGTGAGCAGGTCGTCGGCGACCATCCGGTTCAGCCGCGAGCGCAGCTGCTCGGTCGAGATGCCGGGAAGCGTGCGCTGCAGCTCCACGAACCGGCGTGGTCCGCCCGCGAGGTCGCGAACGATCAGCAGGGTCCACTTGTCCCCGACGAGGTCGAGGGCGCGGGCATCGGGCGACCACTGGTCGTACGGATGCCGCTTGATCGGCGGTTGTGCGGCGATGGGACTGCCTCCTTCCACGCTGGTCCGTCAGGGGGGGGGTATGGGTTGGGTTCATCCCAAGGCGGTCGGCCGGGCCGCGCCGCTCCGCCCGCCGGCGGTCGTCGGCCCCCCGCCGTGGGTAGGGTGCCGGGCATGACAGCCGAGACCGAGCCCACCACCCAGTTCCACGGCGGGCGCCTGATCGCGCGGCGCCTGCGCCACCACGGCGTGACGAAGCTCTTCACGCTGTCCGGCGGGCATCTGTTCTCGCTGTACGACGGCTGCCGCGAGGAGGGCATCGAGCTCGTCGACACCCGTCACGAGCAGGCGGCGGCGTTCGCCGCCGAGGGGTGGGCGAAGGTCACGCGCGAGCCCGGCGTCGCGGCGCTGACGGCCGGCCCCGGCGTCACGAACGGCATGAGCGCGATGGGCTCGGCGCTGCAGAACAACTCGCCGCTCGTCGTGCTCGGGGGGCGCGCCCCGGCGATGCGCTGGGGGCAGGGCTCGCTCCAGGAGATCGATCACGTCCCGTTCGTGCGGCCCCTCACGAAGACCGCGGAGACCGCGGAGGCGACCGCCGACATCCCCGGGCTCATCACCGACGCGCTCTCAACGGCCCTCGCGCCGCATTCGGGACCGACCTTCCTCGACTTCCCGCTCGACGTCGTCTTCATGGAGGCCGAGGACCAGGAGCCGACGACGACCATCCCGAGCCCCGCCGACGAGGCGGCCGCCGCCGAGGGCATCGAGCGCGCGATCGCGCTGCTTCGCGACGCGGAGCGCCCGGTGATCATGGCCGGCACCAACCTCTACTGGGGCCACGGTGAAGGCGCGCTGCAGCGCCTGGTGCGCGAGCGGCGCATCCCGGTGTTCCTCAACGGGCTGGCCCGCGGGTGCGTGCCCGCGGACGACGAGCTGTTCTTCAGCCGCGCGCGCGGCGCGGCGCTGACGAACGCCGACGTCGCACTCGTCATCGGCGTGCCGATGGACTTCCGCCTCGGCTTCGGCGGCGCGTTCGGCGAGACGACGGACATCATCACGATCGACCGCGCCGAACCGCTGCGCGACCACCCGCGCGCCGTCGCCGCCGAGCTGTACGGCGGGATCGGCGCAACGCTCGACGTGCTCACCGACGGCACCGCCGGGCTGGAGTCCGTCACCGGCGCCTGGGTCGAGCAGCTCCGCGGCATCGAGACCGAGAAGCTCGCGGGCGAGGACGCGGAGCTGCAGGACGACCGCTCGCCGCTGCACCCGATGCGCATCTACGCCGAGCTCGACAAGGTGCTCGACCGCGACGCGATCGTCATCGGCGACGGCGGCGACTTCGTCTCCTACGCCGGGCGCGTCATCCGCTCGTATCAGCCCGGCTGCTGGCTGGACCCGGGCCCGTTCGGCTGCCTGGGCTCCGGGCCGGGGTACGCGCTCGCGGCGAAGCTGGCGCATCCCGGCCGGCAGGTCGTGCTGCTGCTCGGCGACGGCGCGTTCGGATTCGGCGGGATGGAGTACGACACGCTCGCCCGTCATGGCGTGAACGTCGTCGGCGTGATGGGCAACAACGGCATCTGGGGCCTCGAGAAGCACCCGATGGAGTTCCTCTACGGGTACTCGGTGATCGCCGACCTGCGGCCGGAGACGCGCTACGACCAGCTTGTCGAGGCGCTCGGCGGGCACGGCGAGCTCGTATCGACGCCGGCCGAGCTGCGGCCGGCGCTCGACCGCGCGTTCGCGGCCGGCAAGCCCGCCCTCGTCAACGTCCTGCAGGACCCGAGCATCGCGTACCCGCGGAAGTCCAATCTCGCCTGACGTCGACCTGGCACGTCGCGGTCGGCACTTGACCCGCGCGTGAATGGTCGGAGATACTCCGCGCATTGGCTTCGCAAGAGGCCATATGAGTATCGAGTCTGCGGAGTCGTACCCCTGCCCTGGTCCGCAGGCTCGAAGGATCGGAAAGCCGCCTCCGGGCGGCTTTCCCTCGTTCTAGGACCGGATCGCCGCGTCGAGCGCGACGCCGTGGAGGATGTCGTGCTCGGAGACCTCGGCGGCCGCGAGGCCGAACGCCTTCATCGCCTCGGTGATGAGCACCGTCCCCGCGACGATCGTGGGCGCGCGGTCGGGGTGCAGGCCGGGGGTGTCCCGGCGCTCGGCCTCCGGGATCGCGGCGAGGCGCGCGCCGATCGCCTCGCACGCCGCGAGCGTGATCGTGTAGCCGTCGACGGCGGCGGGGTCGTACGGCTCGAGCGCCTGGTCGATCGACGCCATCGAGGTGGCGGTCCCCGCGACCGCGATCATCGCGTCGGCGCTCGCCCGCACGTCCGCGGGGATGGCGGCGGCGAATCCGACGCGCGCGTCCGCGGCGAGCGCGGCGAGCTCGGCGGCCGCCGGCGGGTCGGTGTGCAGGTGGCGCTCGCTGAGGCGCACGACGCCGATCTGCGTGGAGACGTGGAAGCCGACGTCGTGGCCGCGCCCGACGATGAACTCCGTCGAGCCGCCGCCGATGTCGAGCACGACGATGGTGCGGGGGTCGGCGGGATCGCGCTCGCTCGTCGCGCCGAGGAACGACAGGCGCGCCTCCTCCTCGCCGGGAATCGTGCGCGCGTCGAGACCGTGGTCCTCGCGCACGCGCGCCGTGAACGCGGGCCCGTTCGCGGCGTCGCGCGTCGCGCTCGTGAGCACCGCGATCCGCCGTTCAGCGCCGAGCGCCTCGATGGACGCCGTGTACTCCTCGAGCGCGGCGAAGACCCGCGTCATGCCCTCGTCCGACAGGCGGCCGGTCCGCTCGACGCCGACGCCCAGCCGCGTCACGGTGCTGCGGCGGTCCAGCTCGGTGAGCCGCCCGGTCCCCTCGTCGACGTCCGCGACGAGCAGTCGTGTGGAGTTCGTTCCGATGTCGACGACGGCGACGCGCACGCCCCGAGGCTAGTGGCCTACGTGCGCGCGGCCGGGTGGGGCATCGGCTCGCCGGCGAGCGCGGCGAGCAGGTTGTCGACCGCCATCGCGGTCATCCGCTCGCGCGTGGCGACCGTCGCCGACCCGACGTGCGGGAGGACGATGAGGTTCGGCGTCTGCAGCAGCGGGTCACCGGCGGGCAGCGGCTCGGGGTCGGTGACGTCGAGCGCGGCGGCTCCGAGCGCGCCGGCGCGCAGCGCCGCGGCGAGCGCGACCTGGTCGACGATCGCGCCGCGGGCGGTGTTCACCAGGATCGCCGTGGGCCGCATCGCGGCGAGCGCGCGCGCGTCGATGAGGTGCCGTGTCGCGGGCGTCAGCGGGGTGTGCACGCTCACGACGTCGGCGCGGCCGAGCGCGGCGTGCAGGTCGTCCGTGCGGCCGACCGGCTCCACCACCATCCCGAACGCCTCGGCGCGCTCGGCGACCGCGCGGCCGATGCGCCCGAACCCGACGACCGCCAGGCGCGCGCCCCGCAGCTCCAGCCCGAGCCATCCGCTGGGCTCCCAGGTGCGCCAGTCGCCGCCGAGCACCGCGGCCTGCGCTTCGGGCAGCCGGCGCGCCGCGGCGAGGATCAGTGCGAGCGTCAGGTCCGCGGTCGCGTCGGTGAGCACGCCCGGCGTGGCGCCGACCGGGATCCCGCGCGCGTCCGCGGCGGCGAGGTCGATGTTGTCGCAGCCGACGGCGTAGTTGGCGATCGCGCGCAGGGCCGGCGCCGCGCCGAGCGCTGCGGCGTCGATCCGGTCGGTCAGGAGGCTCAGCAGCCCGTCGGCGTCGGCGAGGCCGGCAAGCAGCTCGTCCCGGGTCGGCGGCAGGTCGCCGGGATGCACGCGGACCTCGTGCCCCGCGGCCGCGAGCCGCTCCAGCGCGTCGCCCGGGAGCGCGCGGGTGACGAAGACGCGCGCCACGCCCGCTCAGACCGGCGTGGTCGGCGCGGTCGTGATCTCGACAAGGCGGTCGCCGGGGCGCAGCGGCTCCGCACGCGGGTCGTTCCACAGCATCGACTCCCCGTCGCGGATGACGAGGATCACCTGCTCGTGGCGGTCGTCGAGGCTGGTGCCCTCGCCCGGTCCCAGCTCGTGCTCGACCAGCTCGATCCCGCGGCCGACGTTCAGCAGGTCGTCGAGCACGCCGACGAGCGCGGGCGAGAACGTCGCGATGCCCACCAGGCGCCCCGCCGCGCCCGTCGAGGGCACGACGGTGGTCGCGCCGCTCTGCCGCAGGAGGTGTGCGTTCTCCTGCTCGCGCACCGTCGCGGACACCGTCGCGTCCGCGTTGAGCTCCCGCACCGTCAGGACCGTGAGGACCGCCGTATCGTCGCGATCGACGGTGACGACCACCGACCGCGCGTCCTGCACGTCGGCCTCCATCAGACTCGCGCGGCGGGTCGAGCTGCCCATGACGACCGGGTGCCCGGCGGCGCGCGCGACCTTGGCGCGTGCATCGTCGGGCTCGATCACGACGATCCGGTCACGCGGCACGCCGTTGCCGCAGAGGGCCTCGATGGCGTTGACGGCCTTCGAGCCGTAGCCGCAGACGATGATGTGGTCCTCCACGATGTCCCTCCAGCGTCGCACGCGCCAGGCCTGGCGCGTGCTCTCGGTCAGAATCTCGACGGTCGTGCCGACCAGCAGCACGAGGAAGACGATCCGCAGCGGCGTGATCACGAACGCGGTGATCGCGCGCGCCGACTGCGAGGACGGGTAGATGTCGCCGTAGCCCGTCGTCGTCAGCGAGACCGTCGAGTAGTAGAGGGCGTCCATCGGCGTGAGCGTGCCGCCGGCGCCGTCGGTGTAGCCGCTGCGATCCACGTACGCGATCAGCGCGACGAGGAGGATCAGCCCGGTGGCGCCGGCGAACCGCTTGGCGAGCGTGCGCAGCGGGTCGAATGCGCGCCCCGGGAGCAGCAGGGCGGGTGAGCCGTCGGTGGTGCGGCCCACGGGCATGGGCCTCTCTTATGTGACGGGCCGGACGCTGTCAACGGGCGGGGCGCCCGGTTGGTACCCTGAAGGTACGGCGCGGGGTGGAGCAGTCTGGTAGCTCGTCGGGCTCATAACCCGAAGGTCGCAGGTTCGAATCCTGCCCCCGCTATACGGAGCGTCCCTCTCGCCAGGGGCGCTTCGTTTCGTTGTGGGGT
>DAIPYF010000104.1:0-9156 GCA_036782855.1 Solirubrobacteraceae bacterium | reverse complement strand
GACGTCGCCGCCCGCTCGCAGGTCCGCGCCGCCGAGCTGCAGCAGACCTGCAGGCTGCTCGACGACCTGCTCACCGCGCCACCAGGTCCCGGATCCACCAGCCAGGCCCGCGACCCCGCACCCACCGGCGCCGGACGCGTCGAGAGCCCGCGCGGCGCAACCGTCTGCTGCGTCGAGGCCGAGACGGACCGCATCACCCGGCTGCACTTGCGGACCGCCTCCTACGCCAACTGGCCGGTCCTCGCCCGCGTGGTCCCCGGCAACATCGTCCCCGACTTTCCCCTCATCAACAAGAGCTTCGAGCTCTGCTACGCCTGCGCGGACCGCTGAACGATGTTCGTCCTCTTCAAGCGCCTCCAACACCAGCGCCGCAGCGCCGCGCTGCCCGCGCCCGCGAGCAGCGGATCGCTCGCATTGCGCCACGTCGACTGCGGATCATGCAACGGCTGCGAGCACGAGCTCACGAACACCGCCGGCCCGCACTACGACCTGGACCGTTTCGGCCTGTCCATCGTCGCCTCGCCCCGCCACGCAGACGTCCTGCTGATCACCGGCAGCATCACGACCCGCATGGTCGAACCGCTCCGCGCCGCATACGCGGCGATGCCCGAGCCGCGACTCGTCGCCGCGCTCGGCGACTGCGCGCTGGGCGCCGGCGTGATCTGCGACCCGGCGCAGCTCGCGGGCTCACTCGACGACATCCTGCCCGTCGACCTGCGCATCCCCGGCTGCCCGCCCACACCCGCCGCGATCGCCGAGGCGCTCGTCGCCGCGATCGACCTCGCGCGCCGACCGCAGGGCATCACACCCGAGGTCCGGCGTTGACCGTGATCATCGTGGGCGGAGGGGGAGGGATTCGAACCGTCGCCCGCCGTCACAGGGGGTTGCCGTCGGCGTTCACCCGCTGCAGCGTCATCGAGGCCGTCCACGAGATTGCGATGTTCGCGGGCTTGCCGAGCTGATCCTGGGTCCACTGGCCGTCGCCGCTGAAGGTCAGCGTGAACGGGTCGGTGCCGGCGAGGGTCTTCAGGGGGAGCTGCTGGTCCTCCTTGCCCTGGTCGATCGCCTTCCAGATCGAGGAGACGTTGCACACACCGTCGTCGGCGTCGACGAACCCGGGATCCGGGTCGGGGATCGCCCACGACAGCTTTGCGGTCTCCGCCGTCGGGGACGCCGCGCGCAGCGAGAAGCCGATGCCCCATGTCCCATCCGGGCTCGGGGTGCGTTCGAGCGAGGTCTCGCACACCTGCGGCGCGTCGAAGAGGTTCTCGCAGCCGCGGAGCGTCCAGGCCCACGTGGCGGGCGCGTCGACGAACACGTTGCCGCTGAGCGCGCCGCCGGAGCCCAGGCCGACGGTCTGCTCCGTGCTGAACGGCAGGTCGGTGCCGGCGACCTTGAACGTCTGCCGGCCGCTGATCGGCAGCCCGGCGATGATGCCGCAGATGTGGTCGCCGCCGGCGGTGCGGGAGGCCGTCGTGGTGGTCTCGAGCGACGCCGCCTTGACCTTGAAGTACCAGGGGAAGCCTTCGCACTCGTCCTTGAGGTCGAGGGTCGGCGTGGCGGAGACGTAGCTGTCGCGCTCGTCCGTCGAGGCGTTTGCGTAGACGACGACGAGCGACGCGACGTCCTGCCCCGGGGTGTCGCGGCAATAGCGCACGCTCGACTTGCCCGACCAGTCGTCGAACCGAGTGGCACCGCTCTTCAGCGTGAGGATCGCCCCCATTCGCGCGTTCGGGTTCCCGGCGAGCGGGTTGCGGAAGACGACCTCCTTGATCTTCTCGTCGGTGATCGTGAACGGGTGGTAGTCGCGGGCGACCGACGGCAGGCCGAACGGCACGTTCGCGCTGCGCTGCTTCTGCCCGGCGAGGAACAGGTGCAGGTCGGGGATCGGCCGCGACTCCCGCTCGGGCACCAGCGCGAGCTTGTCCCACGCGACGAACGACGGGTCGAGCGGCTTCTGGTTCCAGGCGTGCCGGGCGAAGTCCAGGAAGGTCCGCCGCAGGCCGATCGCGCGGTCGATCGCCGGCAGGCTCCGCGCCTGCTCGAAACCCTGGTAGGTGGTGCGGATGGTGCCCTCGCCCAGTGTCTTCTCCATCCACAGCATGAACGGCCACGTGTGGTAGTCGCGAAGCGTCATCGACGTCTGCGGGCTCGTGATGCCCCATTCGAAGAAGTGCTCGCTCTGGTCGTCGGGGAAGACGGCGTGCGCCGCCCAGTTCGCCGACCCCTCGTCGAACCATGAGTAGGGCCGGCAGCCCTCCTTGTAGGAGAACGCGTTCTGGAACGCGTGGAACAGCGCGTGCGCGAGCGTGAAGCGGCGGGTGAAGCTTGCGCGCGGGTGGCCCTCGTCCATGACGATGAACGAGGCCATGCCGTCGCACTCGGGCGTCGTGTGCGTTGTCTTGTCCACGGGGATCGTGTAGCCCTCGGCGTAGGGGACGTTCTCCACGAGGTAGATGTCGAGCGCGCCGTCGGGGCCGTGGAAGCACGAGGACTTGGCGTCGCGCAGCGGCTCGCGGCCCATCACGCGCTTGTGGTGCCCGTAGGCCAGGTGCGCGGCCTGGGCGAGATCAGCGGCCATCGCGGCGGCCTGCGGGCGGTCCTTCGGCCAGTGGAGCTTCACTTTCCCACCCGCCGCCGACTTCGTGTTCCACTCCTTGCGAAAGCGCTCGGTCTCGCACTCCTCGGGTGTCGCCTGGTACTGCGCGGCGCCTGCCGTGCCCTTTGCGCGCTGGTACCAGGAGCCGGGAGCGGCGGGGGGCAGCATGTAGCGCGCGAGCGCGCGGCGTGCGCCCTTCGAGAGCCCGCTCCAGGCGTCGGCGACCTCGCGCAGCGCGAGGTGGTCCTCGCCGCCGCCCGCGTCACCGAGGTAGCGGGCCGGGAGCCGCGCATCGCCGAACAGTGCGAACACGCGGTAGGTCAGCGCCCGCTCGCGCGTGAGCTTGCCGCTCGCCAGATCGGCGGCGATGAGCGCCGCGCTCGTGCGCTGCGGATCGGCCTCGGCAGTGATCGTGACCGCGGCGCTCGCGGCGGCGCAGTTGTTGCGCTCGTTGCGCTCGCGGATGCGGGACGGGTGGTCGGCGCATGCGAGGACCTTGAGGGTCCCCGGTGCCGTGCCCGCGGGAACCTGCGCGTTGATCGCCACCGCGATCCGGCCGGCGCGGCGCGCTGCGCGCACACGGCCGCTCCCGGTGAGCGAGATGTCGTCCTTCGAGCGTCGCCGGTCCTTGGAGAGGAGGACGCGGGCCGTGGTCTGGCGGGCGCGCCCGGTGGTGAGCACCGTGAGGGTGACCGGCAGGGCGCCGCCCGCGTGTGCGACCGTGGCGCTGCGCACCGCGGCGGCCCGCACATCGGCCCGCTTCGGCGTGGCGGCGGGGGCGGCGGCGGGGCCGACCGTCGCCGAAGCGATCAGGGCGGCGAGTGCGAGCACTGCGGTGCGGCGAGTCATGTCCGGGGCCTCCATCAGGCGTCGTGGTCGGGCAGCGGCGCGCACGCTCCCACGTGGGCATTGCCCGCCGATTGCTGCGCGGTTGCCCAGTCCCGCGCTACGGCAACACTCCGGCAACGAGCCTGCAAGGACGTCGCAACGGCGGCGCAACAGCCGGGCAAGGACGGCGCGAGAGGCTGCGCCGCACCAACCGACCGAGGAGCGCCCCATGACCATCGAGACCCACTCCCCCGCCGGCTCCCTGAGCACCGCGATCCGCCCCGGCGACGACCGCTACGAGGCGGCCCGCACGGGCTTCAACCTCGCCGTGGACCAGCGTCCCGCCGCAATCGCCTACCCGGGCAGCGCCGCCGAGGTCGCCGAGCTCGTCGGCGGCGCTCGCGCCGCCGGCCTGCGCGTCGCCGTCCAGGGCGGCGCCCACAACGCCGGACCGCAGGGCCCGCTCGACAACGCGCTGCTCATCCGCACGAACCGCATGGACGACGTGCACATCGATCCGGCGACGCGGCGCGCGCGCGTCGGCGCCGGCGTGCTGTGGGACGCCGTCGTCCAGGCCGCCACCCCGCACGGCCTGGCCGCGCTGCACGGCTCCTCGCCGAACGTCGGCGTCGTGGGCTACTCCCTCGGCGGCGGGCTCGGCTGGCTCGCCCGACGCCACGGCCTGCAGGCCAACCGCATCACGGCCGCCGAACTCGTCACCGCCGACGGCGAGATCGTCCCGGTCGACGCGCAGCGTGAGCCCGAGCTGTTCTGGGCGCTTCGCGGCGGTGGCGGCAACGTCGGCATCGTCACCGAGCTCGAGTTCGAGCTGCTGCCGATCACGCAGGCCTACGCCGGCATGCTCGCCTGGGACTGGTCGCAGTCCGAGCGCGTCCTGCAGCGCTGGGCGGCCTGGGCGCCGGGCGCCCCAGACGACGTCACGACGAGCGCGCGCATCATGCAGATCCCGCCGCTGCCCGAGATCCCCGAGGTGATCCGCGGCCGGCAGCTCGTCGTCATCGACGGCGCGGTGCTCGGCGACCCGCAGGTCGCGGAGGAGATCCTCGCGCCGCTGCGCGAGCTGGCACCCGAGATCGACATGTTCGCGACCGTGCCGATGCCCGCGCTCACGCGGATCCACGGCGACCCGGAGGAGCCGCTTCCCTCGACGTCGGCGACCGGGATGCTGGCGGAGCTTCCGCCGCAGGCCGTGTCCGCGTTCGTCCGGGCCGCCGGGCCGGGGTCGGGGTCGTCGCTCGTGATGGCGGAGCTGCGGCAGCTCGGCGGCGCCGTCGGCCGTCCCGACGCCAACGGGGGGGCGCTGTCGCACCTCGAGGGCGCGTTCGTCGCGTTCGCCCTCGGCGGGGCCTTCGACGAGGAGGACCGCACCCGGTCGCAGATCCACGCCGACCGTCTCATCAACGCCCTCGCCCCGTGGGCCGGCGGGCGTCTCTACCTGAACTTCGTCGAGGAACAGATCGAGACAGCCGCCGCTTTCGAGGCCGCCGTCTTTGAGCGCCTCCAGGCGATTCGCGCGCAGGCCGACCCGACCGGCCTGTTCCGGGCCAACCACGTCATCTGACCCCGACACGCATCGACCGCCACACGGCCATGTTCTACGAAGCCACCATCCACGACTCCCGCCGATACCCGGAGGCGCCGCGATCCACCATCCACGCCGCCCATCGGCACGGTCCCCCAGCGGCCCGCCGACGCCCGGCCCTCAAGCGGATCGTGCAGCGCACGGTCGGCGCGCCCGGCGTCCGCGACGCCGCGATGACGCCCGAGCGCTGATCGCGTTGCGTCACCCACACTGCGTCACGGCACCCGGGTTCCGAACCCGGGTGCCGACGCGTGCCGGGCTGGTAGGTTCGCGCCTGTCAGTGGGTGAGGGAACCCGAATCGCGCTCTGCGGTCAGCTGCGCCTCGAGCTGAGGGGCGAGCCGCGCGAGGCTGCCCTGCGCGGGCGCCAGGGCCGCCTGCTGTTCGCCTATCTCGCGCTGCACCGGGGCCGGCCCGTACGCCGCGACGAACTCGTCGAGGCGCTGTGGGCGGGCAACGGCGCCCCGCCGAGCGACACGGCGCTCGCACCCGTGCTCTCGCGGCTGCGCGGGACGCTCGCGCCCGGCTCGATCGAGGGCCGCGACCAGCTCACGCTCGTCCTGCCCGAGCCCGTCTGGATGGATGTGGAGGCCGCGACAGCCGCCCTCGAGCGCGCTCGCGCAGCGTTGCGCGCCCCGGACCTCGCCGCCGCGGCGGCCGCAGCGCGCGAGGCGGCGGCGCTCGCCGAGCCGGGGCTGCTCCCCGGCTTCGAGGCGCCGTGGCTCGAGGGCCCGCGGGCGGACCTGCAGGACCTGCGGGTCGGGGCGCTCGAGGTCGCCGCCGAGGCCGGCCTCGGGCTCGGCGGGCCGGAGCTGCCGGTGGCCGAGGCCGACGCTCGCGCGGCGGTCGCCGCCTCGCCCTACCGGGAGTCGGCGCGCGCCGTGCTCATCCGCGTGCTGCAGGCGCGCGGGAACGTCGCCGAGGCGCTGCTGGCGTTCGAGGACGTGCGCCGGCTGCTGCGCGAGGAGCTGGGGACCGCGCCCGGTCCTGAGCTGCTGGCGCTGCACGAGCAGCTCCTGCACCCGCAGGCGTCGGCGGTCGCGGCGGCGGCCCCCGTGCCCGTCGCCCCGGCAGCGCCGCAGGCGCCCATCGCGCCGAGCGTCGTGCTCGTCGAGCGCGAGCACGAGCTCGCCGAGCTCGAGCGGCTGCTGGCGCTGGCGCACGCCGGGGAGGGCCGCCTGGCGTACGTCGAGGGGCCCGCAGGGATCGGCAAGACCGGGCTGCTGCTCGCCCTGCGCGACCGCGCGGAGGCCGCACAGGTGCTGGTGCTCGAGGCGCGCGCCGGCGTGCTGGAACGCGAGAACGGGTTCGGGGTCGTGCGCCAGCTCTGCAGCCCGTTCGCCGGGCGCGTCGATCTGTTCGATGCGTCCACGGCCGCCGCCCGCCCGGTGATCACCGACGTCGCGGGTGAGACGCAGGAGGGCGATCGCTCGTTCGCGGCACTGCACGCCCTCTACCTGCTGACGCTGAAGGTCGCCGCCGAGCAGCGGCCACTGGTCGTGCTCATCGACGACCTGCAGTGGAGTGATGCGCCGACGCTGCGCTTCGTCGCATACCTCGCGCGGCGCCTGGCGGACCTGCCGGTCCTCATCGCGGTGAGCGTGCGCAGCGGCGAGCCCGCGACGGATGAGAGCCTGCTCGCCGAGATCGCGGCCGACGCCGTCACGGTCCCGCTGCGCCCGGTCGCGCTGAGCCCGTCCGCGACGGCGACGCTCGTCCGCGCACGCCTCGGCGAGGAGGCCGACGACACGTTCGCGCAGGCCTGCCACGAGATCACCGGCGGAAACCCGCTGCTCGTGCGCCAGCTGCTCGCGGCGCTCGCCGACGAGGGCGTCACGCCGGACGCCGCGCACGCCGCCGAGGTGCGCGCGATCGGCCCGCGCGCGGTCTCGCGCACGGTGCTCCTGCGTCTCGCGCGGCTGCCGGCGGACGCCGTGGCGCTCGCGCGCGCGGTCGCGGTGCTCGGCGAGCAGAGCGGGCTGCCGGCCGCCGCCGCGCTTGCGGAGATCGACGAGGCGCAGGCGGCCGAGGCCGTCGGCGTGCTGGCGGCCGCGGAGATCCTGCGGCCCGACGAGCCGCTCGGCTTTGTCCACCCGCTCGTCCGCGACGCCGTCTACGGGGAGCTCCCGGCGGCCCGGCGCGCGCTCGAGCACGGGCGCGCGGCCCGGGTCCTGGCGGACGCCGGAGCCGGGAGCGACCTGATCGCGACTCAGCTTCTCGCCGCGCCGCCGCGCGGAGACGCGTGGGTCGTCGCGCGCCTGCGCGAGGCCGCCCAGATCGCGCTGAACCGCGGGGCCCCCGGGAGCGCGATCGCCTACCTCGAGCGCGCGCGGTCCGAGCCGCCGTCCGCCCAGGAGCGCGCCGCCGTGGCGCTCCAGCTCGGCGAGGCCGCCCAGTACGTCAGCGGCCCGTCGTCGGCCAAGCCGCTGCGCGAGGCCCTCGAAGGGCTGACCGACCCGGTCGAGCGCGCCGTCGCGGCGATCCGGCTCGGCCGCGTCCTGTACTTCCTCGGCACTCCGGACGAGGCGGTCGCGCTCGCCGCTCGCACCGCCGCCGAGCTGCCCGCCGAGGAAGAGGACCTGCACGACGCGCTGGAGGCGATCCAGGTGCTCGGCGTCTTCTTCGGCGCGCTCGGGCACGAGCATCTCGCGCGGCTGGACCGCGTGCGCTACGGCGGGCACGGGTCCGGCGCCGGCGCGCTCGCGCTCACGTCCCTGACCGGCCTCAGCATCGCGGTCGGTGCCGGTCCCTCGGCGGAGGCCTCCCGCCTGGCGCGCGAGGCGCTCGAGGGTCACACGCTGCTGCGCGAGGATCCCGGCGTCTTCTCCGCGGGAGCGGCCCAGGCACTCGCCCTCGGGGAGCCGGCGGAGGGCGCCGTGGCCTGGGAGCGCATCGGGGCGTGGGCGCGCGAGCACCGCTCGGGACTGACGCTCGTCGGCGCCGACCTCTGGGGCGGGCTGACCCAGATCTGGACGGGCGACCTCGCCGCGGCCGAGGCGTCCGAGGAACGCGCGATCGAGGGCGAGATCCTGTGGGGGACGACGATGGCCGCCGAGATGGGCTACTCCTCGAGCTTCCTCGCGCTCGCCCGCCTCGAGCAGGGCGACCTCGCCGGGGCGCGCGCGGCGCTCGAACGCAACGCGGCGAGCACCGGCACGTCCGACGGGTCGCGGTTCTGGCGCGCGAGCAACGCCGAGCTGCTGCTCGCCGAGGGCCGCTGGGACGAAGCGATCCGGGTCACCGAGGACGTCGAGCGCACCTGGCCGAGCCAGCTGCATCCGGTGTGGGCGCCGTGGCGCTCGCAGCGCGCTCGCTCGCTCGCCGCGCTCGGGGATCGCGAGCAGGCCGTCTCGCTCGCCCGGGAGGAGCTCAAGCTCGCACGCATGACGGGTGCGCGGTGGGTCATCGGCCGCGGCCTGCGCATCATCGGGGAGGTCGCGGGCGCCGACGGCATCGCGCACCTGGAGGAGGCGGTCGCCCTGCTGGCGGGCTGCTCCGCGCGATTGGAGCACGCGAAGGCGCTCGCCGCGCTCGGACGGGCGCTCGCCGCCGCCGGGCGCGATGCGGAGGCCGCACCGGTGCTCGCCGAAGCGTGCGAGCTCGCCGAGCGCTGCGGCGCCGCGGGGCTCGCGCGGGACCTCGCGTCCGCGCTCGTGGACTAGTCGCCCGGCGGCTCCGGAGGCTGGGGCGCCGCGACGATTGCGTCGAGCGTCGCGATGAGGCCCAGCCAACCGGTGAACTCCCGGGCCGAGGACCCGTCGCTGCGCGCCGTCCCGCACACCTCGTCGCCGCGGATCTCGAGGTGCAACGCGATCTGGATCGTCCGCTCGTCAGGCATGTGGCCGCATCCTCGCGCGCGCGGTTGCCGCCGGATTGCCGCCGGGTTGCCGCCCTGCCGTTGAGGGTCGAATCGGGGGGGCGGGCGAGGGATTCCCCCAATGTCCGGGGCGGGGCGGCGCTGGACGATCACCCGACGAGTCGGGTGATCGTCCAGCGCGTGCTCACCTCAACGCGAAAGGCCCGCATCAGCGGGCCTTTCCGTGCGTCAAGCGGAGGGGGAGAGATTCGAACTCTCGGTAGAGGGGTTACCCCTACAACGGTTTTCGAGCCCGCCACCGGATGCGGCG
>DAIPYF010000103.1:0-9175 GCA_036782855.1 Solirubrobacteraceae bacterium | reverse complement strand
CCGGGTCGAACGTCGCGGGCCAGAAGTCCTCGCCGACGCCCTCGACGAGGTACGGCTTCACGCCCTCCTCGCCCTGCGAGTAGATCGAGCCGACGGGATCGGCGCCGATGATCCGGATCTCCGGGTTGCGCTCCTTGAGATAGCGCCCGACGCCGGTGATCGTGCCGCCCGTTCCGACGCCGACGACGAGGTGCGTGATCCCCCCGCCGCTCTGCTCCCACAGCTCCGGGCCGGTGCTCGCGTAGTGCGACGCGGGGTTCGCCGGGTTGAAGTACTGGTTCGGCTGGAAGGCGCCGGGGATCTCCTCGGTGAGCCGGTCGGCGACGCGGTAGTAGGACTCCGGCGAGTCGGGGGCGACGGCCGTCGGCGCGACGACCACCTCGGCGCCGTAGGCGCGCAGGAGGTCGATCTTCTCCTTGCTCATCTTGTCCGGCATCACCGCGATGACCCGGTAGCCCTTGAGCCGGGCGGCGATCGCCAGGCCGGTCCCGGTGTTGCCGGACGTCGGCTCGACGATCGTGCCGCCGGGCTTCAGCAGGCCGTCGCGCTCGGCCGCCTCGATCATCGCGATCGCCGGGCGATCCTTGATCGACCCGCCGGGATTCAGGTACTCGACCTTCGCGACGAGCTGCGGCACGAGCCCCGCGCCGAGGCGACCGAGCCGCACGAGCGGCGTGCCGCCGACGGCGTCCAGGAGCGAGTCCTTGATGTCGCTACTCATCGCGCGGGGGGCGCTGCGAGAGGAAGCGCTGGAACTCGCGGGCCAGGACGTCGCCCGACGGGACGTCCTGCTGCTCGGGCGACGGCTCCTGCTCGTCGGCGGCCTGCTCGAGGCGTTCCACGAACTGCCGCACGTCCTCGTCGCCCGACACCGCCTGCGTGACCCGGTTCTCGTACTCGGCGGCGCCGGTCTCCAGCTCGCTCGCGTCCACGCTCACCCCGACGACGGACTCGAGCTTGCGCACGAGCGCGAGCGACGCCTTGGGGTTCGGCGCCGCGGCGACGTAGTGCGGCACGCTCGCCCACAGCGACGCCGACGGCAGGCCGGCGTCCTGGAAGGCGGTGTAGAGGACGCCGGTGATGCCGGTCGGTCCCTCGTACGAGGTCGGGGAGAGCCCATGCCGCTCGACGAGGGCGGCGTCGCTCGCCAGGCCGACGAGCGGGACGGGGCGCGTGTGCGCGACGTCGGCCAGCAGCGCGCCGAGCGTCACCGTCAGCTGCACGCCGAGCACCTCGGCCAGCTCGATGATCCCGTCGCAGAACGTGCGCCAGCGCATCGACGGCTCGGGGCCGGAGACGAGCACGAGGTCGCGCGGCGCGCGCGGCGCGTGCGCGGCCCAGACCTCGACCTCGGGCCACTCGACGGCGCGCGTCACGCCCTCGACGAGGCGGATCGTCGGGCGTGCGGCCTGGAAGTCGAAGAACTCCTCGGGATCCAGCCGCGCGAAGCGGGTCGCGCCGAGCTGGGAGCCGATGAACGAGAGCGCCGACGACGCGGCTTCACCGGCGTCGTTCCAGCCGCTGAAGGCGCACACGAGTGCGGGGGCCCGGAGGCCGTCTGGACGGCTCTCCCAGATCAGCGGCGGCATCCGGGTCACGGTACATCATGGGCGCGTGCCCCCGGCCCCGACCGCCCCTCCCGCGCAGGCATCGGCCGCCGACCGGGCCGGTGCGATCGCGACGCTGCGCGACGGCGATCCGCTCGACGGCGTGTACGCCTGCACGCGCAAGGACCGGCTGATGGCACGGACCGGGTCGCCGTATCTGGTCGTCGAGCTGCGCGACCGCACGGGCGCGATGCCCGGCCGGCTGTTCCGCGACGCCGACCTGCACGCGCCGCGCTTCGAGCGCGGCGACCTCGTGCGGGTGGCGGGCCGCGTCGCCCGCTTCCGCGGCGAGCTGCAGGCCGAGCTCACGAGCCTCGTGCGGATCGAGCCGGGGACGGCCGACCCGTCGGCGTTCCTGCCGACCGCCTACCGCGACCTCGACGAGCTCGACGGCTTCCTCGACGCGCTCGCCGGCGAGGTGCGCCAGCCGGGCTTCCGCGCGCTCCTCGTCGGGCTGCTCGGGGACGCGGAGCTGCGCGCGGCGCTGCGGCGCTCCCCGGCGACGCGCTCCCAGCACCATGCCTACCTCGGCGGCCTGCTCGAGCACACCGTCGCCGTCGCGACGCTCGCCGTCGAGACGTGCGTGCTGCACCAGCGCCTGGACCAGGACCTGCTGCTGACCGCGGCGCTCGTCCACGACCTCGGGCGCATCCGCGAGCTGACGCTCGGCGCCGAGGTCGGGATCAGCGACGAGGGCCGCCTGCTCGGGCACGTGGAGCTGGGGTTGCGGATGGTCGAGGAGGCCGCCGCGGCGAGCGGGCTCGACGACGCGCGGCGCCTGGCCCTCTCCCACTGCGTGCTCGGCCACCACGGGGCGGACGCGCTGCCGCAGCGGCGGTTCGCGCTGCCGGAGGCGGTCGCGCTGTTTCGCATCAACGCCCTCGACGCCGCCATCAAGGGCGCGATCGAGCACGGCGTCGGGCACGACGCCCCCGCGCCCGACGGGCGCTGAGCTGCGGCGCGCCTCAGGCGGCCGCGCCGCCGGCGGCGCGCGGCGCCGGCGCGTCCTCGCCCTCCGCAAGGGCGCGGGCGACGGTGCCGAGCAGCGTGTCGCGCGTGAACGGCTTCTGCACGAAGGCGATCTCGCGCTCCCGGGCGCCGTCGAGCACGACGACGTCCTCCGTGTGACCGGACATGAAGACGACGGGCACGCCGGGGGCGATCGCCGCCACGCGCTGTGCGAGTTCGTGGCCGGTCATGCCGGGCATCACGACATCGGTGAGGACGATGTCGACGGGCTCCCACTCGGCCAGCGCGACGTGGCCGCTGGAGGCCTCGCGGACCGCGTAGCCCTGGCGCTCGAGGATCCGCACCGCCTGGCGGCGCACGGGGTCCTGGTCCTCGACGACGAGCACGCGTGCCGATCCCGCCGCGGCGGGCACCGGCGAGCGCTCGGGCGCGGCGGCGGTGAGCTCCTCGCGCGCCCCCGGGAGCGTGAAGCTGACGACCGTGCCGCGGCCGGGCTGCGACTCGATCGCGACCTCGCCGCCGGAGTCCGTGACGATCCCGTGGACGGTCGCGAGCCCGAGCCCGGTGCCCTCGCCCGCGGGCTTCGTGGTGAAGAACGGCTCGAACGCGCGGTCGGCGACCTCCGGGTCCATCCCGGTGCCCTCGTCGGCGACGCGCACGCGCACGCCGTCCCCGGCGCGCTCGACGGCGATGCCGAGCGTCCCGCCGTGCGACATCGCGTCGCGCGCGTTGACCGCGAGGTTCACCAGCACCTGCTCCAGGCGCGAGCGGTCGGCGAGCACGGGCGGCAGGTCGTCCGCGCACGCGATCTCCAGCTCGACGAGCTCGCCGAGCGAGCGTGACAGCAGCGACTCGAGGTCGGTGACGAGCGCGCCGACGTCGAGCACCTCGGGGTGCACCACCTCGCGACGGCTGAACATCAGCAGCTGGCGGGTCAGCGCCGCGGCGCGCTCGGCGGCGCGGCCGATCTCGTCGACGTCCTCGCGCACGGGGGAGCCCTCGTCGAGCTCGTCGCGCGCGAACGTGACGCAGGAGAGGATCACCGACAGGAGGTTGTTGAAATCGTGGGCGACGCCGCCGGCGAGCTGGCCGACGCTCTCCAGGCGCTGCGCCTGCGCGAGGCGCTGCTCCAGCTCCGCGCGATCGCGCTCGGCCCGCCGGCGGTCGGTGAGGTCGGTCGCGATCGTGCAGACCGCGGCGATGTGGCCGTCCGTGTCCAGCAGCGGGAACTTCACGACGAGCAGCTCGTGCTCGTCGCCGGTCGCGTCGGCGCGCAGCGTCACCTCGGCCTGCCGGGTCTCCCCCGTACGCACGACCTCGCGCTCGAGCTCGTCGTCGGCGCCCTCCACCTGCCCCGGCGGCAGCGCCTCGGCGGCGGTGCGCCCGAGGACCGCGTCGGCCTGGACGCCGATCGCCTCCTCGTAGCGGCGGTTGACGAGCAGGAAGCGCTGGCGCGCGTCCTTCACGGAGATGAGCGCCGGGGCGTTGTCGATGATCGCCTGCAGGCGCTGCTCGCCGGCGCGCTGCTCGGCCTCCGCGCGGCGTCGCTCGCTGAGGTCGATGAGCTGGACGAGGAAGTACAGCGGCCGCTCGCCGTCGCCGTGCATGAGCGACACGTGCGCGAGCAGGTGCAGGACGCGCCCGTCCGCGTGCATCATGCGCTTCTCGATCGCGTAGCTGCGGCGGCGCCCGGCGAGCAGCTCGCGGATCAGGGGGCGGTCGAGGTCGACGTCCTCGGGGTGGCTGAGCGCCGCGAGCGTCGTGGCGCGCAGGTCGGACTCGGTGCGGCCCGCCATCTGCGCGAGCGCGCGGTTCAGGCGCAGCCAGCGACCCTCGAGGTCGATCAGGGCCATGCCGATCGGCGAATCGTCGAACGCCCGGCGGAAGAGCTGCTCGGTGGCGCGCAGGGCATCCTCGATGCGGCGCGCCTCGGTGACGTCCTGGCAGGTGCCGTTGACCGCGACGACGACGCCGGACCCGTCGACCGCGACCTCGCCTCGCGCGTGGACGAGGCGCACGTCGCCGTCGGGGCGCAGGATGCGGTGGTCGATGCTCCAGGCGCTGGCGTCCGCGACCGCCTGCTCGATCGTCCGCGCGACGCGCGCGCGGTCGTCGGGATGCACGCGCTCCAGGTGGCGCGCCCAGCTCCGGGCTGCCGCCTCCGGGCGCAGCCCGTGGATCCGGTACAGCTCGTCGGACCAGGTCACCCGGTCGGCCTGCACCTGCCACTCCCAGCTGCCCAGGCGCGCGACCTGCTGCGCCTCCGCGAGCTTCGCCTCGTTCGCGGCGAGCGCCTCCTGCGCGGCGATCCGCACGGTGATGTCGAGCCATTGGACGAGGTAGTGCAGCGGCTCGCCGGCGGGATCACGCACGAGCGTGCCGCTCACGAGCGCGACGACCGGCCGGCCGTCACCTGTGCGCAGGCGCGCCTCGAGCTCGAAGGAGCCCGGGGCGCCGTCGGCCCAGTTCCGCGCGACCCACCGCTCGGCGGCCTCCGGGGTCTGGGCGAGCTCGAGCGCGCCGAGCGCCAGGAGCTCCTCCTCGGTGCGGCCGAGCAGACGGCAGAGCGCGTCGTTGACGCGGCTGAAGCGCCCGTCCGGCCGGATGATCGCCATGCCGGTCGGCGCGTCGCGGAAGGCCTCGGAGAGGCGCTCGGCATCGGCCTCGTCGCGCCCGGTGATGTCGCGGGCGACGAGGTGGCACAGGCCGGCGTCGTGGTCGACGACGGCGCGGACCTCGGCCCAGCGCACGACACCGTCGGGGCGGACGATGCGCACGCGGAACTCCTCGTCGCGCACGCGCCCGTCGGCGCCGACGGTCTGGAAGAGCGCGCGGACACGCCCGACGTCCTCGGGGTGGACGACGTCCCACAGCACCCCGGTCACCGGCCGCTCGGCGTCACCGAGCAGCAGGCGCGCGGCGGCCGGGTTCGCACGGCGGATCGCGCCGTCGACGCTGCACACGACGAGCGCGTCGGTGGCGAGCTCGAACAGGCGCTGCTCGAGGGCGTCCCGTGGGATGTCAGGAAGGTGGTGCACCGGTGGTCGTCGTCCCCTGGAGCGGGACGTCCGAGGGTACGTATCGGCAGATTCGCTCACAACAGTTGAGCGCCTGCGTCCAGCATGTCCACGCGGTGGACGGCCGGTCCTGCGCGCCGAGCGGCGCAGACGGTGCTGCGCGCCGGTCCGGCCGCTAGCGTTCGCGCGCAGAAGCGTGACCGTCGACGTCCCTGAACAGCCCGCGCCGAACGGCACCGCGAGCGCCGCGCCGATCTCGGCGCACTTCGTCAACAACGTGCTCGCGGCGGCCGCCAGCTACATCGACGAGGATCCGGACTACGCCCGCGACGTGCTCGCCGAGCTCGGGCAGTTCCTGTCCTACCGGCTGCGCGAGGACCCCTCGCCGGTCGGCGCCGCACAGGAGCTCGCCCATACCGCGACCTTCCTGCGCCTGCAGCAGGCCCGCTTCCCCGACCGGATCACGGTCGCGCTGCCCGACGCCGCCGACGTGCGCGGCCGGGTGGCCCCCGGGACGGTCCAGGAGCCGGTCTCCGCCACGCTGGGCCGCCGCCTGCGCGAGGAGGCCGGGCCGCTGGCCGTCACGCTGCGACCGGACGACGGCGGGCTCGAGCTCGTCGTGAGCGGCGCGGGCGCGGACGACGTGCTGCGCATCCCCCTGACGGAGGTGAAGACGTGAGCGGACTGGTGGTGCTGGCGGTCGACGACGAGCCGCGCGCGCTGGCCGACGTGCAGCGCCTGCTCGAGGGCTCCCCGCGGGTCGGCAGCGTGGAGACCGCGGGCGGCGGGCGCGAGGCGCTGCTGCGCCTGGGCGAGGGGAGCTTCGACATGCTCCTGCTCGATGTGCGGATGCCGGAGATCGAGGGGATCGAGCTCGCCCGCCTGCTGCGGCGCTTCGACGACCCGCCGGAGGTCGTCTTCCTCACCGGTCATGCCGACGCCGCCGTCGAGGCGTTCGAGGTGCAGGCGCTCGACTTCCTCGTCAAGCCGGTCACCCGCGACCGGCTCGACGCCGCGCTCGCCCGCGTGCAGCACGCCCGCGCGCGACGCCACGGCGGCGACGCCGCGCTGCCCGCCACCGCCCCCGAGGTCGTCGCGCTCGACAATCCCGGCGGCGCGGGCAAGCGGCTCGTGCGCCTGGAGACCATCACCCACGTGGACGCCGACGGCGACTACGCGCGCATCCACACGCCGGACGGCGAGTACGTGCTGCGCGCGTCGCTCGGGAACCTCGAGGAGGACTGGGGCCCCGCCGGGTTCACGCGCGTGCATCGCGGTCACCTCGTGAATCTCGGGCACGCGATCGAGCTGCGGTCGCTGGAGAACGGCACCGCGGTGCTCGAGCTCGACGACGCCACCGAGATCCCGGTGGCGCGGCGGACGGTCGCGGCGCTGCGACGCCGGCTGAAGGCCTGACGCGCGGCGATCTCAGAAGTGCCCGCGGACGGCCCTGGCCGTCACGACGCGGTGGTCGTCGGGCCCCGGGCGCAGGACGAGCACCTCGGCCTGCGCCGACGCGAGCAGCCAGGCGATGTCGTCCTGCGTGAACCCGGGATCGCCGTCGCGCCGGGCGGCGACGATGATGCGGTCCACCCGCTCCTCGGCCACGAGGCGCCGCAGCGCGTCACGCCGCGTGCGCCCGCGGCTGACCCGGCAGTCGGTCGGGATGCCGCGGCGCGAGGCCCGTTGCTCGACGGCCTCCATGACGGGCAGGGCCAGGCCGGCCTGGCGCGGCAGGGCCGCCTCGAGGGGCATCGAGCGCGGCACCGTCGCCAGGTAGGCGGGCATGAGCGTCGCCCCCTCGGCGAGCGCGAGCCGGAACGCGGCGTCGAGTGCGCGGGTGGAGATCGCCTCGCCGCTGAACGGCAGCAGGATCCGGCGGGCGGCATCCTGCCGCGCGAGGGTGCCGCGCCGCCCGTGCGGCGGCAGCCACCAGCCGGCGGCCAGGCCGATCAGGAGCCCGGCGGCGAGCGCGGCGAGGGCCCAGGCGATCACCACGCCCGGTCACCCCCCTGGGGCTGGTCGCGCAGCGCGCGATCGGCGACGATCCGCACGTCGATGCCCTCCAGGGCGCGCACGAGCCGGATCGGCAGCGCGTCGCGGAACCGCTCGATGCCGCGGGCCGGGTGCGGGTAGCCGAGGAGGACGTACGTCGTCCCGCGCGAGCGGGCGAACTCGCGCACGGTGCGCGTGACGTCGTCGGACTCCACGACGTGCAGCTCCGCGCCGAGCAGCGCGCAGAGCCGGCGCAGCGCGCGCAGCCCGCGGTCGTCCTCGTCGCCCAGGTCGCGCGAGGGCTGCACCCAGAGGACGTCGAGCGGGGCGCCGAGCCGCTGCGCGGAGCGCCAGGCACGGCGGACGATGCGCTGGTCCTCGGGCCGCGGGCGCACGAGCGCGAGCAGCCGCTCGGCGACGGCGGACGTGGCGGCCTCGCCGGACAGGCTGCGCCCGCGCGTCCCGCGCTCGATGCGCGTGACGTGGTGCGCGCCGACCGCATCGGCCACCTGCCGCAGCGCGACCTGCCGCAGCGCCATGAGGTTCTCGACGGTGAAGAACCCGTTCAGGGCGGCCTCGATCCGCTCCTGCGGGTAGACGCGGCCCGCGCGCAGCCGCTCGAGCAACTCCTCGGGCGTGAGGTCGACGACGACGACGTCATCGGCGCGGGCGAGCACCGCGTCCGGGACCGTCTCGCGGACGCGCACCCCCGTCAGCTCGGTCACGAGGTCGTTCAGCGACTCCAGGTGCTGGACGTTCATCGTCGAGATGACGTCGATGCCGGCGGCGAGGACGACCTCGACGTCCTCGTAGCGCTTGGCGTGCTCGACGCCCGGCGCGTTCGTGTGCGCGAGCTCGTCGATCAGGCAGACGGCGGGGTGCCGGGCGAGGATGCCCGGGAGGTCCATCTCCTCCAGCGCGGCGCCGCGGTAGGCGACGCTCCGGCGCGGCAGGATCTCGAGGCCGGCCGAGCGGGCGGCCGTCGCCTCGCGGCCGTGCGTCTCGAGCACCCCGACGACGACGTCGTCGCCGTCCTCCAGGTACTCGTGCCCCTCCTCGAGCATGCCGTAGGTCTTCCCGACCCCGGCGGCCATGCCGAGGAAGACCTTGTGGCGACCGCGGACGGGGGACGCCGCGCTCACTCCACCACGCCCCCAGGAGCCCGGAGACGACGAGGTCCACGAGCTTGATGCCGAGGAACGGGACCACCAGCCCGCCGAGGCCGTAGACGAGCATGTTGCGCCGCAGCAGCGCCGTGGCGCCGACGGGCTTGTAGGTCACGCCTCGCAGGGCGAGCGGCACGAGCAGGGGGATGATCAGGGCATTGAAGATGATCGCGGACAGGACCGCCGACTGGGGCGAGCCGAGGCCCATCACGTTGAGGTCGGCCAGCGGGCCCTCGCTCGCGCCCGCCGCCGCGTAGGTCGCGACGAAGATCGCCGGCAGGATCGCGAAGTACTTCGCGACGTCGTTGGCGATCGAGAACGTGGTCAGCGAGCCGCGGGTGATCAGCAGCTGCTTGCCGACCTCGACGATCTCGATGAGCTTCGTCGGGTTGGAGTCGAGGTCGACCATGTTCCCCGCCTC
>DAIPYF010000102.1:0-9179 GCA_036782855.1 Solirubrobacteraceae bacterium | reverse complement strand
CCGCGCCGCCACCGGCGCGCCTACGATCCCGTGGGTGCTGCAGGTGCTAGCACTGGTCGTCCCGTTCGGTCTGGCGGGAGCGGTCAGCCCGGTGATGCTCACGGAGCAGACGGTCGTCCTCTCAGGTCCCGGCGGCCGGCGCGCGGCGATCCGCTACGCCGCGGGGGCGATGCTGGCGCTGCTGGCGTACGTCGCTGTGCTCCTCCTGTTCGGCCGCTCGATCGACCTGCCGAAGGATCCGCACCTGGACGCGACGCTCGACGTCGTCGTCGGGGCCGGACTGCTCGTCGTCGCCCTCGTGCTCGGCCTGCGGCACCCGCGTGCGCGCAAGCCCGCCGACGCGCCGCGCCGGGAGCTGACCGCGCGCGAGGCGTTCGGCTTCGGCGTCGTGTCGATGGCGACGAACGTCACGACGCTGGCGCTCGTCGTCCCGGCGGCGAAGGCGATCGCCGCGAGCCACGTGGGCACGGTCGGCCGCGCGGTCGCCGCCGTCGTCCTCGTGGTCCTCGCGTCGATCCCCGCGTGGCTGCCGATCGCGCTCACGACCGTCGCGCCGGGCCCGGCCGACCGCGGCCTGCGCGCGCTCGGCGACCTGCTGAAGCGGCGCGGGCACACGATCATGGTGGTCGTCGTCGCGGCGCTCGGCGCGTTTCTGGTCGTCCGCGGGGTCATCCGGCTGTGACCGCGCCGGCCGACCCCCGAGGCCCTGACGAGGCGGCGCCCGGGACCTATGAGGCGACACTCGTCGAGAGCGTCCCGACCGTTCTCTACACCGCCGAGTTCAGCACCCAGTCGCCGTACCTGAGCATCAGCCCGCAGATCGAGGAGCTCACGGGCCACCCGCCGGAGTCGTTCATCGGCCCGGACTCGACGGTCTGGGAGGACGCGCTGCATCCGGACGATCGCGCGCGCGCCGTCGCCGCGCTGCGGGCGATCGGGGAGCACGAGGCGGACATCGACATCGAGTACCGCTTCGTGCGGCCCGACGGCGAGATCCGGCACATCTGGGAGCGCGGCTCGATCGTGCGCGACCGGTTCGGGCACCCGCTCTACGTCCAGGGCGTGATGACCGACATCTCCCGTGTGCGCGAGGCGGAGGCGGCGCTGCGCCTGGCCCGGGACGAGGCGCTGCGCGCATCCCGCGTGAAGACCGAGTTCCTCGCAACGATCAGCCACGAGCTGCGCACCCCGATGTACGGCGTCGTCGGCGCGATCGACCTGCTCCGCGACACCGAGCTGGACGACGCGCAGCGCGAGCTGCTGGGCATAGCCCGCCAGAGCGCCGACCATCTGCTCGTCCTGATCGACGACGTCCTCGACCTGGCACGGATCGAGTCCGGCCGCCAGGACCTGGAGCCCGAGCCGTTCGCACTCGCCGAGCTCGTGACCGAGGTCGCCGACATCGTCGCGCCGCCGGCGCGCGCGAAGGGGGTGGAGGTGACGGCCGACGTCGACCCGGGTCTGCCGGAGCTCGTCGTCGGCGACCCGCGGCGCGTGCGCCAGATCCTGCTGAACCTCACCGGCAACGCCGTGAAGTTCACGAACGAGGGCCGTGTGCGGATCGGCGCGGAGCCCGGCGCGCCGGGCCACGTGCGCTTCGTCGTCGAGGACACCGGGCCCGGTATCCCCACCGAGGAGCGCGCGCACCTCTTCGAGCCCTTCTGGCAGGGGGACACGACGTCCACCCGCAGCCACGGTGGCACGGGCCTCGGGCTCGCGATCTCCGCCCGGTTGGTCGAGGCGATGGGCGGGCCGCCGATCGAGGTGGACGACGCCGACGGCGGCGGCGCGCGGTTCGTGGTGTCGCTGGCGCTGCCGGGCGCCTAGGCGCGGCCCTGCGCCTGCGCCCGCGCGAGCCGGCCGGCGGCTCCGGACGCCTCGCGCTCGAGCTCGGCCATGCGGCGCATGTCGCCCCCGCCGGCGTAGAGCTTGCGCCGGTACAGAGCCACCCGCTCACGCGTGTAGTCGGCCTCCGCGCGCAGCTCGGCGATCGACGGCTCCCGGCTCGGCGCACGGCCGGTCCCGGTCACCGGAACGGCGTGACGGCGTAGACGCGCTTGCCGATCTGCATCGCGAGCGCGTCGGGGTCGGCGGTCGTGAAGACGCCGTAGTTCAGCTCGCGGCCGAGGTCGAGGATGGCCACGACCTCCGCACCGTCGACGGGCCCGGGCTTGCCGACCTCGATCTCGCAGTCCTTGCCGCCGAGGCGACAGGCGATCCGCTGGATCCGGCTCGGCGTCGGCTCCAGCCCCGTCGTCTGCATGGCGCACTCCCGCAGCCGCCCGTACTCGTCCTCCTGACGGCCCCGCGTGGTCCCGGGGAGAAAGAATGCTGTGCTGGGCGAGGAGTCGGCGTTTGATGCGATCCACACATTCTAGCCGCCGACGGCTAGAGTCATGGGTACTCGCTGGGCACAAGGCCCGGCAACAGCAGTGCACGCGTCCGCAGTCGTTGCCTACCAGCACCTCCGCGTTTCGCCGCACATGGAGGCAGTACGCAATGGCTACAGGAACCGTGAAGTGGTTCAGTGACGAGAAGGGCTTCGGCTTCATCACGCCCGACGAGGCCGGCAAGGACC
This sequence comes from Solirubrobacteraceae bacterium, assembly GCA_036782855.1. Taxonomy (GTDB): domain Bacteria; phylum Actinomycetota; class Thermoleophilia; order Solirubrobacterales; family Solirubrobacteraceae; genus F1-60-MAGs163. The sequence goes on along the minus strand of DAIPYF010000102.1, from coordinate 6,601 downwards.
TCTTCGTCCACCACCAGGCGATCAACGGCGAGGGCTTCAAGTCGCTCGCCGAGGGCGCCAAGGTGTCCTTCGACAGCGAGGCCGGGGACAAGGGTCCCAAGGCCGTCAACGTCTCGGTCATCTAGACCGGAACCCGCTTCGCAGCAGGACCCGACGGCCCGCATCAGCGGGCCGTCGGTCGTTCCGGCCCGGGAGCCGCGATCAGGCGCAGCGTGAACGTGACCGCCGCACCCACCGTCCACGACCCGTCGACGATGCGGCTCGACAGGTACTGGATCGGCGAGCCCCAGCCCGTGTGCAGCTCCATGACGCTCATGTCGGCGCGCAGCACGCCCTCGTCCTGGGCGCGCGTGAAGGCCCGCTCGACCGCGCCGATCATGCGGTCGCGCGGGGCGGCGAACTGGCGCGGGAACGCCGGCGCCCAGGCGAACGCCTGCCAGATCACGTTCGTCTCGTAGACCTCGCTCGTCATCCGCCGCAGCTCGGCGAGGATGTCGGGCGCGTCCGGGTCGACGCCGGTGACGATCGCGCCCACGTCCTCCAGATACCCGATGTAGAGGCGCGCGACAAGCTCCTCGCGGCTGGAGAAGTGCCGGTACACCGTCGCGCGGTGGACGCCGCTCGCATCCGCGATCCGCTGCAGGCTCGCGTACGGGTCGCCGGCCAGCACCTCGCGCGCCGCCGTGAGGATGCGCTCGACGCTGCGGCGCGCATCCGCACGCCGCTCCCGATCGCCGTGAGGGCCGGTTCCGGACGGGGCCGGCATCGCGGCGATCGTAGCGAGCGGCCGGGGGCCTACACTCCCTGGCGCGCGGTGGGCGTAGCTCAGTTGGTAGAGCTCCTGGTTGTGGTCCAGGTGGTCGCGGGTTCGAGTCCCGTCGCTCACCCCTCGCAGTCGCAGCACCCGACCCACGGACATGCCCGAGCCCCTGATCATCCACCTGCGCACCGGCGACGAGCTGCGGGTCGAGGCCGACCGTGAGGAGCTGAGCGCCGCGATCGCCGGGCGGCCGTTCATCGAGGTCGAGTCCAACGGTCGCCTCGTCTCCGTGTTCAGCCCGCACATCGTGTGGATCGAGCCGGTGCGCGAGGGCGGCGGGCGCGGGTAGCGCACCGCGGCCCGCGCGAGCGGTCGCGCACGGACACTGAGCGATACTGCGGGGCGTGACCGCCCCGCCCGTCAGGTACGCCGAGCACGACGGCATCACCCTCGCCTGGACGGAGATCGGCGAGGGTCCACTCGACATCCTCCTGCTCCTCGGCGGGTTCTCGCACGTCGAGCACCTGTGGGACGAGCCGGGCCTCGCCCGCTACTTCGAGCGGATCGCCACCTTCTCCCGCGTGATCCTCATGGATCGCCGCGGCGTCGGCCTGTCGGACCCGGTCAGCGACGTGCTGACGATGGAGGACGAGTGCGAGGACATCTGCGCCGTGCTCGACGCCGCCGGGGCCGACCGCGCGGTGCTCTACGCCTACGGCTGGGGCGGGCCGGTCGCGATCCGCTTCGCGGCGCGGCACCCCGAGCGCTCGCAGGCGCTCGTCCTGTACGCCGCGCTCGCCTCCACGACGGTCGCCGCGCACGACGCCGAACTCGAGCGCGGGGAGGCGGAGCGCGAGCGTGAGATCGAGCTGTCGCTCGCCGGCTGGGGGGGCGCGGCGAACATCGGGGACTTCGCGCCCTCGCGCGCCGGCGACGAGCGCCTCATGGCCTGGTTCGGGAAGCTCACGCGGCTGTCGTCGAGCCCCGGCGCCATGCGCGTCCTGTGGCGCAGCACATCGACCTACGACGCCCGCGGCGATCTCGGCGGCCTGACGCTCCCGACGCTCGTGCTGCACCGCGGCGGCGACCGGGCGATGGATGTGCGGCACTCGCGGGTCATGGCGCGCGAGATCCCCGGCAGTCGCTACGTCGAGCTCGACGGCATCGACAACATGCCGAGCGTCGGGAACAGCGACGCGCTCGTCGCCGAGATCGAGGAGTTCCTCACCGGCAGCCGCACGACGGCGATCGAGCGCGACCTGCTGACGATCCTCGTGACGGACATCGTGGGGTCGACGAGCCGCGCCGCGGAGATGGGCGACGCGGACTGGCGCGACCTGCTCGCCGGCCACCACGCCGCGGTGCGCCGCGCCGTGGACCGCTTCGAGGGGCGTGAGGTGAAGGACCTCGGGGACGGGTTCCTCATCGCCTTCTCGGGCGCCCCGAGCCAGGCGCACCGCTGCGCGCTCGCGATCGTGGAGGCGGTCATGCCCCTCGGCCTGGAGGTCCGGATCGGCCTGCACACCGGTGAGTGCGAGCTGATCGGCGACGACGTCGGCGGGATGGCGGTCCACATCGCCGCACGGGTCGCCGCCGGCGCGGGCGCCAACGAGATCCATGCCTCCGGCACCGCGTTCGGCACGGTCGTCGGCTCGGGCCTGCGCTTCACCGCGCTCGGGTCGCGGGAGCTCAGGGGCGTGCCGGGGAGCTGGCCGATCCTCCGACTGATCGGCTAGGCACGGCCCCCTGGCAGGACGGGCCGGCGAAGCCGGCCCGATGGTTCTCGCACGAAGCCGGTCACGCCCGGATCGAACTCACGCCCACGGGTCGCGCCCGCGCGCGCGGGCGCTCGCCCACCGCGCCAGCAGCGCGGCCCAGTCGGCCAGGCCACCCGCGAGATGCCCGAGCGGCCCGGTGACGATCCACGCCTGCAGGCGGCGCGCGGGTGTGAGGTGAAGGCGGTCGATGCCCTGACGCTATCGTCCGGCCGATGCCAGCCGCCGCCGTGAGCGCCACCGTCACCGAGCTGCCCGAGTCCCGCGTGCGGGTCGAGGCGCAGGTGCCCGCCGAGGAGCTCGAGAAGAGCATCGACCAGGTCGCGCGGTCGCTCGGCCGCGACATGAAGATGCCCGGCTTCCGCGCCGGCAAGATCCCGTCGAAGGTCGTCGTCCAGCGCCTCGGGCGCGAGGTCGTCCTCGACGAGGCGATCCGCGCGAAGATCGGCCGCTGGTACCTCGACGCCGTCGAGGCGAGCGGGATCCACACCGTCGGGGACCCCGACCTCACCCTCGGCGACCAGGGCGGCGCGGGCGAGCCGTGGAGCTTCAGCTTCGAGATCGGCGTGCGGCCCGTCGCGACGCTCGGCACGTACAAGGGGCTCGAGGCCCCGCGTCGCGAGGCGCAGGCCGACGAGGAGACGGTCAGCACCCAGATCGAGGAGCTGCGCGAGCGGATGAGCCGCCTCGACACCGTCGAGGACGCCGCCGGCGAGGGCGACTTCGTCGTCATGGACTACGTCGGCACCCTCGCCGGCGAAGACGAGCCGTTCGACGGGGGGACGGGTGCCGACCAGCTCATCGAGCTGGGGTCCGGCCGCCTCATCCCCGGCTTCGAGGAAGGCCTCGGCGGCAGCTCCGCGGGCGACGAGCGGACGGTGACCGTGAGCTTCCCCGACGACTACCAGGCCGAGCACCTGGCCGGGCGCGAGGCGACGTTCGAGGTGCAGGTGAAGGAGATCCGCCGCAAGATCCTCCCGGAGCTCGACGACCAGTTCGCCTCCGACGCCGCGGGCTTCGAAACGCTCGACGAGCTGCGCGAGGACATCGGCTCGCGGCTGAAGGACCAGGACGCGGAGCGCGCCGACGCCGAGTACCGCGAGGCCGTGCTCGACGCGGCGGTCGACCAGGCGACCGTCACGGTCCCCAACGCGCTGATCGCCGCGCGCGCAGGCGAACTGCTCGAGCGGATGCTCCACAACCTCGAACACCAGGGCATCAACCGCGACATGTACTTCCAGATCTCCGGCAAGTCGGAGGAGGAGCTGCTCGAGGAGGGCTCCGAGGACGCCGAGCGCACGCTCAAGCGCGAGGCGGTCCTCGCCGCGATCGTCGACGCCGAGGGCCTGGAGCCGAGCGACGGCGACATCCTCGACGCCCTGCAGGCCAGCGCGACCCGCGAGGACACGACGCCGGAGAAGCTCCGCGACCGCCTCGAGAAGGCCGGCCGGCTCGACGACCTGCTCGAGGACCTGCGCCAGCGGGCCGCGCTCGACCTGATCGTCGAGCATGCGACCGCGATCGCACCGGAGCCCGCCGTCGCGGGCGACGAGGCGACGCCCGAGGCCGGCGACGCCTGACCCGGTGACCCGCCCGGGACTCCGGCGGCCGGGCACCGATCTCCTGCCCGCGGCGATCCTCGCGGTCGCGATCGCCGGCGCCTGCCTGTGGGTGCTGCTGCTCGGACGCGGCTCGTCGTTCTGGAGCGACGACTGGGCGTTCATCGTGTTCCGGCAGGGACACGACCCCGACGTCTTCCTGCGGGCGTTCAACGGGCACTTCGCCGCCGTCCCGATCGCGCTCTACAAGCTGCTGCTGCAGGCGTTCGGCCTGGGGCACCACTGGCCCTACCGCGCGGCGGTGCTGGGGCTGCACGCCGCCGGCGTCGTCCTCGTCTGGCTGTACCTGCGCGAGCGCGTCGGCCCCTGGGCGGCGCTGGCGCCGGCACTCGTCCTGCTCGCGTTCGGCCCGGCCGCCGAGCTGCTCGTCTACCCGGTCAACGTCGGCTTCCAGCTCGCCATCGTCTGCGGCGTCGGGGCACTCCTGCTGCTCGACGGCGGGCCGGGACGGCGGCGGGCCGCCGCGGCGTGCGCGCTGCTGACGGTCGGCATCGCGTCGTCGAGCGTCGCCGTCCCGTTCCTGCTGGTCGCCGCCTGCTCGGTCCTGGCCCCGGAGGCGCGCCGGACCCGCTGGTGGGTCGTCGCGGTGCCGGCCACCGTGTACGCGGCATGGACGCTCGCCTACGGCACGAGCGAGCTGGTCTGGTCGAACGCCGACATCGTCTGGGCGTACGGGATGGACGGTCTCGCACGGACGACGGGTGCGCTCGCGGCACTCGGCCCGGAATGGGGCCGGACGCTCGTCGTCGCGGCCGCCGCCCTCGTCCTCTGGGCGATCGCGCGCGCGCCGCGTGCGCCGACCCGGCTGATCGGCCTCGCGCTCGGGCTGCTCGCGTTCTGGGCGCTCACCGGACTCGCCCGCGCCCAGCTCGGGGTGCCCGGCTCGGAGCGGTTCCTCTATCCGAGCGCCGTGCTGCTCGTGCTCGTACTCGGCGAGGCGCTGTCCGGGCGGCGCGTGCCGCGGCGCCTGGCCCCGGCACTCGCCGTCGTCGTGGCGGCGGTCGTGTACGCGAACGGCACGGCGCTGCATGATCAGACGCTCGCGATCCGCGACATCGGCGCGAACGTGGCCGGGGGCGTCGCCGCCGTCGTGGCCGAGCCCGGCTCGACACCCGATGCGTTCCGGCCGCCGCTGCCGCTCTACGGCGCGAACGCGGGGCAGCTGCGCACCGCGGTCCGGCTGTACGGGGCCCCGCCGTCGAACTCCGCGCCGGGACGGCAGTCCTTCGACGACGTGCTCCGCGCCGCCGCCGCGCCGCTCCTGCGCGCCGCGCCCCCCGGCGGGCGCCTGGCGCCGCCGGCCGCGACGGCGGGCCCGGGGACGACGCTCACGCCGCGCCGCGGCTGCCTGGTCGCCGCACCCGGGGCCGCGGGCGCGCTCGTCCTCGCCGAGCTGCCACGCGGCGGACTGCTCGTGCGCGCGGGCGCGGCCCCCGTGGAGGTCCGGACGCGCCGGCTGGCGACGGGCTTCGGCGCGGTCGACGTCCGCGTCGCCGCGGGGGCGGCGCGGCTGCTCGGCCCGCTGCCTGCGAGCGGTCCTCCGCCGTGGAACACGCGCCTCACGTCGACCGCCGGGTTCACGGTCTGCGCGGCTGCGGGCTGACCGGCGCAGGGCGCGTCCACCATCCGTCCAGGCACCGCGCGGCACCGGCGGAACCCCGCTGGAATGCGCGTCTGGCGGGGCCTTTCCGTTGCTAGGCTTGCCCTATCCGTCCGGCAGCGCGCTTGCAGCCGGAAGGAATCACGCCCGCGGACCGAAACAGAGCGAGGACCATGAGCCCCCTTGTCCCGATGGTTGTCGAGCAGACGTCGCGCGGTGAACGCGCGTTCGACATCTACTCGCGCCTGCTCAACGAGCGGATCATCTTCCTCGGGACGCCCGTGGACGACCAGATCGCCAACCTGATCGTGGCCCAGCTGCTCCACCTGGAGTCGCAGGATCCCGACAAGGACATCTCGATCTACATCAACTCGCCCGGCGGGTCGGTGTACTCGGGCCTGGCGATCTACGACACGATGCAGTTCATCAAGCCCGACGTCTCGACGATCTGCGTCGGGATCGCGATGTCGATGGGCGCGCTGCTGCTCGCCGGCGGCGCCGCGGGCAAGCGCATGGCGCTGCCCAACGCGAAGATCCTGATCCACCAGGTCAGCTCCGGCTTCCAGGGCCAGGCGACCGACATCGAGATCCACGCGAAGGAGATCATCGACGTGCGCCAGCGCCTCGATCACATCCTCGCCAAGCACACCGGCCAGGACTACGAGAAGGTCCGCGGCGACACCGAGCGCGACTACTTCATGTCCTCCGAGGAGGCACAGGAGTACGGGATCATCGACCGCGTGATCGCGCAGCACTGACCGATGGCGCGCCCGACCGACTCCAACGAGCAGCTCCTCTGCAGCTTCTGCGGCAAGTCGCAGCGGCAGGTCAAGAAGCTGATCGCCGG
>DAIPYF010000101.1:0-9316 GCA_036782855.1 Solirubrobacteraceae bacterium | reverse complement strand
CGGCCGGGCCGGTCTTCGCGGCCTCGGCGCAGTCGAGCAGGATCGCGGCGGCGGTGGCCTCGGACAGGCCGACCGCCGCGGGGGCGAGCTCGCCGGAGGCGGTGCCCTCGCGGACCAGGCGGCGCAGGATCCGCAGCGAGGCGTCGTTGGACGCGGCGGCGACGTCCCCGCAGACGCGGCTGTGCTCGTCGAGCAGTTCGTCGCCGTGCGGGGAGCTGTGGGTGATCTCGACGAAGCTCACCAGGCGCGCCTCGAGCGTGGCGCGAATGCGGTCCTCCAGCGGGCCGGGGCCCTCGGCGGCGGCGCGCATCGCCGCGAGGTTCTGCTCGTGCAGCCGTTCGGCGAGCGCGCGGAACACCTGGTCCTTTGCGCCGAAGTGGAAGTAGATGGAGGCGCGGGAGACGCGGGCCTCGCGCGCGATGTCCTCCATCGAGGTGCGGCGCAGGCCGTAGCCGGCGAAGCGGACGAAGGCGGCGTCGAGGATCGCTTCCCGCGCCGCGTCGCCGCGGGCGGTCGTCGTGGTGCGCGCGCCGGTCGTCGTCACCGCCGGAGCGTACCGGGCGAACGGACGACTTGACAAATGGCGTGCAACTTGTTCAAGTGCGCGGCATGTCGCCAGATCCCGCCTCCCCGTCCAAGGCCGTCCTCGTGACCGGCTGCTCCTCCGGCATCGGCCACGCCACCGCCAAGCGCCTGGCCGAGCGCGGTTGGACCGTCTACGCGACGGCCCGCCGGCCCGAGACGATCGCGGACCTCGAGGAGGCGGGCTGCCGCACGCTCGCGCTCGACGTCACCGACGAGGCGTCGATGGCCGCCGCCGTCGCCGCGGTCGAGGCCGAGCACGGCGCCGTCGGCGTGCTCATCAACAACGCGGGGTACTCGCAGTCGGGCGCGATCGAGTCGGTCGGCATGGACGACGTGCGCCGGCAGTTCGAGACGAACGTCTTCGGCCTCGTGCGGCTCACGCAGATGGTGCTCCCGGGCATGCGCGCGCAGCGCTACGGCAAGGTCGTGAACGTCAGCTCGATGGGGGCGAACTTCACGTTCCCCGGCGGCGGCTTCTACCACGCGACGAAGTACGCGCTCGAGGCGATCAGCGACGCGCTGCGCTTCGAGGTCAAGGCGTTCGGGATCGACGTCGTCGTCATCCAACCGGGGATCATCAAGACCGGCTTCGGCGACGCGGCCGTCGCCTCGATCGACGAAGGCGCCGCCGACGACGGCCCGTACGAGGCGTTCAACGCCCAGGTCGCCGAGGCGACGCACGACGTCTACGAGAAGGGCCCGATGGCGAAGCTCGGCGGCGGCCCGGATGACGTCGCGAAGACGATCGAACGCGCGGTGGGCAGCAAGCGCCCGAAGATCCGCTACCGCGTGACGCCGAGCGCGCACATGCTCGTCACGCAGCGCGCGCTGATGACCGACGGCATGTGGGACGCGTTCCTGCGCACGCAGTTCGACCAGCCCGGGAAGGACTGACCGGCGCCGTCAGCCGGCGGCGCGGCAGGCGCGGGCGAGCAGGTCGTAGACCCCGTCCCCGCAGGTCCGGCGCAGCTCGGGCTCCATCGTCTGCCACACGGGTCGCTCGGCGGTCTGCGCGGCGGCGGCCGACGTGCACCACCAGTCGATCGCTCCCGGCGAGCCCCAGTCGCTGCGCCGCACGGCGCGGACGGTCCAGCGACCGGCGTCCTCGTCGTGCTCGACGTGCAGCGGGACGGTCCAGCACGCGCGCGGCTTCCAGTCGCGCGGATCCTCGCCGCGGCCGAGCGCCGCCTGGTGCAGCGCACAGCCGGGGCCGGCGTGATGGTCGTCGCGGTTGAAGAAGATGCACGCGCCGCGGTGCACGCGCGTGTGGATGCTGCCCTGCTCGCGCTCGCGCTGCCAACCGCCGAGATGGCTCGCCACGCCGTGGTTCTGCCACTCCTCGGGCGTGAGCATCGCCGCGCGCGCGTCGACCTCGGCGCCCTCGCCGCGATCCTCGTCGCCCCAGTCGGCGCCCTCGACGTAGACGCCATGGCTGCAGCAGCCCTGCGAGGAGTCGTCGCCGCGCACCGAGCGGCAGCCCTGGCCCCAGATGCAGTGGAAGTGGGACAGCAGGAACCGCAGGTCGAAGCGCCAGACCGTGCCGGGGTCGTCGGGGTCGTCGATGTCGACGGTGCGCTCGGGCGCGGTGCGGGCCATCGGCGGCGACACGCTATCGCCCGCCGAGCCCCCGCTCGACCCCGAGCAGCAGCTCCTTGCGCTCGAGCCCGCCGGTGTACCCGCCGAGCGCGCCGCCGCTGCGGACCACCCGGTGGCACGGGATGACGATCGGGATCGGGTTGGCGCCGAGCGCGTTGCCGGCCGCCCGCGAGCCGCCGGGGCTGCCCGCGCCGGCGGCGACGTCCGCGTACGTGGCCACGTCCCCGTAGGGGATGCGCGCGGTCGCCCGCAGCACCCGGCGCCCGAACGGCGTGACGAGCGACCAGTCGATCGGGAGGTCGAACGCCCTCCGGTCGCCGGCGAAGTACTCGTCGAGCTCCCGCGCGACGTGGTCCAGCGCGGCCGGCTGCTCGAGGATGCGCGGCGAGAGTCGCTCGGCGAGGACCTCGACGACCGCGTCGACGCCGCCGTTCCAGTCCTCGTACGCCAGCCGGACGAGCCCGCGCACGGTCGTCGCGGCGATCACGTGCCCGGCGGGCGTGTCGAGCACGGCGTAGCGCACGTCGGGCGTCGCGGCGGCGGCGAAGCGCGCCGCGGCCGCGGCGGCGTCGCGCGGGTCGGTGCGCGGAGAGGGAATCGCTGCGGGGGTCATCGGTCGTCCTCCATCGTTCGGCGCAGGGTGCGCAGGCCGTCGCGCTGCGCCTGGCGAGAGGCGTCCTGCGAGCAGCCGAGCGCGTTCGCCACCTGGGCGTGCGTCAGGTCGCCCGCGAAGCGCAGGGTGAGGACCGCGCGCTGGCGCGGCGGCAGCAGCCGCACGGCCGTCCACGCCAGGTCGGCGTCGAGCCCGGCGCCCGGGCCGGGCGAGGGCGGCGTCGCGGGCTCCGGCACCTCCTCGACGGGCACGGGACGGCGCGCGCGTGCCCGGTGATGGTCGAGCGCCTTGCGGTGCGCGATCGTCAGCGCCCAGCCGCGCAGGTTCTCCGCGTCGCGCAGCCGCGGGTAGGCGCGCATCGCGGCGAGGAAGGTCTCCTGAAAGCAGTCGTCGGCGTGCTCGCGGCCGACGGACGCGACGAGGAAGCGCCAGACCGGCTCACGCTGCTCATCGAGGAAGCGCTGGAAGGGAGGCGGGGTCACCGGACGTTCAACGGGCGCGGGGCGCCGGGCGTGAGGTGCCGTGCCTACCCGTCGCGATGCTCGTGGAAGCCGTGCCCGGTCTGCACCCCGAGGCGTCCGGTCAGGACCAGCTCGCGCAGCAGCGGCGCTGCACGGTAGGCGGGGTCGCCGCGCTCGGCGTGCAGCGCGTCGAGGACGGCGAGCACGTGGTCCAGGCCGATCGCGTCACCCCAGGCGAGCGGCCCGCGCGGGTGGTTGAGGCCCAGCACCATCCCGGCGTCCACGTCCTCGGCGCCGCCGACGCCCTCGCCGACCGCGAACGCCGCCTCGTTGACGAGCTGGCAGACGATCCGTCCCAGGACGAGGCCCGGGGCGTCGCCGACGTGCGCGGTGCGCAGGCCGAGCGTGCGGAAGAACGCCTCGGCGCGCTCGGCGCTGTGAGCGCTCGTGCCGGTCGTGCGCGTCAGCTCGACGAGCCCGCCGGCCGCCAGCGGCGGCAGGACGTGGAAGCCCGCGGCCGCGCCACCGCCGTCGAGCGCGGCGAGTGAGCCCTCGGCGCACAGCACCGCGACCGGCCCACCCTGCAGCGGGTCGTCACCCGGCGCGCCGCCGCAGTCGACGATCAGCTCTGGAACATCGCCCGCCGCGTCGCCCGGGTCGCGCACGTCCCACCCGGCCTCGGTCGCGAGGATCCGCAGCTCGTCGGCGACCTGCAGGTCGCCGGCGATGACGACCATCCCTCCACCGGGCGCGCCGTCCCCGAGGACGGGCGCGACGGGGTCCGGCTCGCGCACGATCGCGCCCGCATCGTCGTAGGCGTACCAGCCGCGGCCGGTCTTGCGGCCGTGGCGCCCGCTCGCGACCATGCGCGCGCTCAGCGGCGACGGGCGCCAGCGCGGCTCGCCGAAGCTCAGGTCGTAGAAGCTGCGCGAGACGGCGAAGCCGGTGTCGATCCCGACGAGGTCCTGCAGCTCGAACGGGCCCATCCGGAAGCCCCCACCGAGTCGCGCGATCCGGTCGACCAGGTGCGGCTCGGCGAGGCCCTCGGTGACGCACCGCAGCGCCTCGAGCCCGAACGGGCGCCCGCAGCGGTTGACCAGAAAGCCCGGGCCGTCGGCGGCGTCGATGACCCGGCGCCCCATCGCCGCGCCGGTGGCGCGCGCCAGCGCGAGCGCGCGCTCGCCGGTGTCCACGCCCGGGATCACCTCGACGAGCTTCATCACCGGCGCGGGATTGAAGAAGTGCATCCCGACGACACGCTCGGGACCCGGGACCGCCCCGGCGATCGCGGTGATCGGGATCGATGAGGTGTTCGACGCCAGCACGCAGTCGCCGCCGACGACGGCGGCCAGCTCGGCGAACAGCGCGTGCTTGAGCTCGGGCTCCTCGGGCGCGGCCTCGATCACGAGCTCGCAGGTGGCCAGCTCGGAGATCGTGTCGACGGCCTCGACGCGCTCCCACGCCGCGCGCACCTCGTCGGCGGTGAGCTTGCCGCGCGCCTTCGCGCCCTCCAGGCCTTCGAGCACGCGCGCGGCGCCGCGCTCGGCCGCTCCCGGGATCGGGTCGTACAGCAGCGTCCGCGCGCCCGTCGTCGCGGCGAGCTGCGCGATGCCTGCGCCCATCGTCCCGGCACCCGCCACCCCGATGACGGCGGGCAGCCCGCCCGCCGCACTCACGCGGGCGCCGACGCTGCGTCGCGCTCGATCACCATCGGCTTGAGCGCGTCGATGCCCGTCGCGTCGCGGCCGATGATGAGCTGCTGGATCTGGCTCGTGCCCTCGTAGATCGTCGTCACGCGCGCGTCGCGGTAGAACCGCTCGACCGGGTGGTCGTCGACGTAGCCCGCGCCGCCGTGGATCTGGATCGCGGCGTCCGAGCACCACTTCGCGGCCTCGGTCGCGTAGTACTTGCAGATCGAGGTCTCGACCGTGCTCTTGCGGCCCGCGTCCTTCACGGCGCCCGCCTGGAAGACGAGCAGGCGCGCCGCGTGCGTGCGGACGACCATGTCGGCGATCATCGCCTGCACGAGCTGGAAGCCCGCGATCGGCCGGTCGAACTGCGTGCGCTCCTGCGCGTACCGGACGGACTCGTCGAGCGATGCCTGGCAGATCCCCACGCAGCCGGCGGCGACGCTGTAGCGGCCGGAGTCCAGCGCGCTCATCGCGACCTTGAAGCCCTCGCCGACGGCGCCGAGCATCGAGTCCGGGCCGGCGTGCACGTCGTCGAGCGCGATGACCGCGGTGTCGGAGGCCCAGAGGCCCATCTTGCCCTTGATCGGCTCCGGCTGGAACCCCGGCTGGTCGGTCTCGACGAGGAAGCACGCAAGGCCCTTGTGACCGAGTGACGGGTCGGTCTGGGCGAAGATCAGCGCGAGCTTCGCGTTGTTCCCGAGCGAGATCCACATCTTCGCGCCGTTGATCGTCCAGCCGTCGTCGGTCCTGACCGCGCGGGTCTTCTGGTTGCCGGCGCCCGAGCCGGTGTCGGGCTCCGTCAGGCCGAAGCAGCCGAGCCACTCGCCGCTGCACAGCAGCGGCAGGTAGCGCTGCTTCTGCTCCTCGGTGCCCCACTTGAGGATCGTCGAGCAGACGAGCGACGTCTGGACGGAGATGACGGGGCGCATCGCCGAGCATCCGCGGCCGATCTCCTCGCAGATCAGCGCGTACGTGACGTAGTCCAGGCCCGCCCCGCCGTACTGCTGGGGGACGATCGCCCCGAGGTAGCCCTGTGCGGCGATCTTGCCGACCAGCTCGGTGTCGAACCGGTGCTCGCGGCTGTTGCGGCCGGCGACCGGCGTGACCTCGTTGTCGGTGAACTCGGCGGCCGTCTGCTTGATCAGCCGCTGCTCGTCGGTCAGCTCGAAGTCCATGCCGACACCCTACGCCGTCGGGCGACCACGACGATCGCCAGCGCCTGGCCGATCGTCAGCAGCGCGAGTGCGCCGCCGGCGATGCCCCAGAAGGCGTAGGGGTAGAGGCGCCGCAGCGTGTCGTCGCTCGCGAAGCGCCAGGAGTCGCCCTCGAAGAACACGCCGTGGAAGGCCGTGAAGAAGGCGTCGAAGTCGACGAGCATGAAGAGGCCGAGGAACGCGAGCAGCCCGATGGCCGCCAGCGCGCCCCAGACCAGGCCGCGCCGCAGCGCCTCGACGTGGGCGGGACGTCCGCGGCCGGCGAGCCAGGCGACGGCGAGCAGGACGACGGCGACGACCCACGCGATCAGCAGCCCGGTCACGACGCCGCGGACGTCCTGCATGTGCGCGATCTCGCGGGCGTTGAAGGCCGGGGCCCCGCCGGGCAGCAGCGCGGCGCGCAGGCCGTCCATCCCGCCGGCGTCCCATGGCTGGATCGCGTCCACGCCGGTCGTCGCGAGCGCGAGGCGGTCGTCGCCGGCCAGGCCGTCCCCGTCGGGGAATCCGGGGAGCGCGTAGAGCGCGCGCGGCAGCCAGCCCCAGGCGAGCAGCAGCAGCGCGTTGCCCGCGAGCACGACCGGCACGAGGCAGGCCACCGCCGCCGACGTCAGGGTGCGCGCGCTCACGCGGTGGTGGCCGCGCCGAGCACGAGCGTCGCCTGGCTGGACAGGACCCCGCCGTTCCCGTGGGCGACCGCCACCTCGCAGCCGGCGACCTGGCGTTCGCCGCACTCGCCGCGAAGCTGGCGCACCGCCTCGACGATCGCGTGCAATCCGTACATCCCCGGGTGGGTGTAGGAGAGGCCGCCGCCGTTCGTGTTGACCGGCAGCCCGCCGCCGGGGGCGATCGCGCCGCTCGCGGCGAACGGGCCGCCGTCGCCCTTGGGGCAGAACCCGAGATCCTCGAGGAAGAGGATCGGCGTGATCGTGAACGCGTCGTACAGCTGGGCGACGTCGACGTCCGCGGGCGTCATGCCGGCCTCGGCGAACGCCGTCGCACCGGAGCGCGCGGCCGCCGTCGTCGTGAGCGACGGCATGCCGGTGACGTGCCGGTGGCTGTGCGCCTCGCCGGCGCCGAGGACGAGCACCGGGTCGCGGCGCAGCGCGGCGGCGCGCTCGGCGGACGTGACGACGACTGCCGCGCCGCCGTCGGTGACCAGGCAGCAGTCGCGCACCGACAGCGGATCGGCGACCATCCTCGCACCGAGAACGTCCTCGACCGTGAGCGGGTCGCGCGACCAGGCGGCCGGGTTCAGCGTGGCCCACGCGCGCGCGGCCACGGCGACGCTCGCGAGCTGTTCGCGCGTGGTCCCGAACTCGTGCATGTGGCGCGCGGCGGCGAGCGCGTACGCGGTGACCGGCATCGCGGGGTGGAACGGCGCCTCCCACGGGTCGAGCTCCTGGACGCTCGCACTCGACCGCCCGACCAGTCGCTGCGTGCTGCCGTAGGCGACGAGCGCCACGTCGCAGACGCCTGCAGCGATCGCCGCGCGGGCGTGTGCGACGTGGAACATGAACGACGAGCCGCCGACGTTCGTCGCGTCGGTGCAGCGCGCCTCGATGCCGAGCTCGAGGGCGAGGTTCAGCGGCGCCATCGGCAGCTGCGTCGTCGCGGCGAAGACCCCGTCGACGTCGGCCGGCGTGAGCCCGGCGTCCGCCAGGGCGCGCAGCGACGCCTGCGCCATCAGGTCGACCGGCCGGGTGCCGTCGGGCGCCGCGCCGAGGTCGGACTCCGCGGCACCGGCGATCGCGGCGCTCGCCCGCAGCGGCGAGGTCACGAGGCCTTCCGCGGGACGAACACGGGGAGCCGGTCCCCCGTCTCGGGGTCGGCGTCCGTGAACCGCACCTCCACGCGCATCCCGATCGGCACCGCGTTCCCGGATGGGCCGTCGACGCGGCTCATCACGCGGAAGCCCTCGTCGAGGTCGATCAGCGCGAGATTGCGGGGCTCCGCGTCCCGCCCGTGCAGCGCGGTCGTCGCGTACACGGTCCCCAGGCCCGCGCTGTCGCGCCACGTCAGCGGCCCGCCGGTGCCGGGCGCCGCGATGCGCGGCGGCCACACGGGCGTGCCGTCGGTGGCGCACGGGTAGGCCAGTCGGCCCTCGCGCCAGGCGGCCTGAACGATCGCGGCGGGGGAGACGGGGTCGCTCACGCCGGGCGACGCTATCGCAGCGGCTGGGCCGACCGGCGGCGGCACACGTAGTCTCACTCTCGATGGACCCGTTCGTCGTCGTCATGGTCGTGCTCGTCGGGGGCCTCTTCGCCGGCGTGATCCTGCTCGGGGTCTTCTACCCCGGGTCGGGCGCCGACCAGGTGGACTGGCGCCCGACGCGGTCGGCCGAGGTCGAGTTCCAGAACGAGATGGACGACCTGGAGCAGATGACCGAGGCGGTGAATCGCCGCCGCCGTGCGCGCGGCGAGCCGGAGTTGACCGAGGTCGGGCTGCGCGCCGAGGTGCAGGCGGACCTCGCCGCGACCGTGGCGCGCGGGGAGGACGAGCTGGCCGAGGAGGACATCGCGCAGATGCTCGAGGTCAAGAACCGGCGTCGCGCGAAGAAGGGCCTGCCGCCGCTGACGCGCGAGCAGGTCGAGCGCGGGCTGCTCGGCGAGGGCGGAGGGGAGCCGGCGTGAGGGCGCTCATCGTCGGAGGCGGCTGCCGGGGGCTGGACGTGACGCGCGCGCTCGTCGCCGACGGCCACGCGGCGCGCGTCGTCACACGCACCGAGGCGGGCCGGGGCGCGATCGAGGCGGCCGGCGGCGAATGCTGGATCGGCGACCCGGATGTGGTCGGGACGCTGCGCTACGCGCTGGAGAACGTGACGCTCGTGCTGTGGCTCCTGGGGACGGCGAGCGGGACGGACGCCGAGCGGCTCGCGGCGCTCCCCGGCTCGCGGCTGCGGATGATGCTCGAGAAGACGACCGACACGACCGTGCGGGGCGTCGTCTACGAGGCGGCCGGGACGGTCGGCGCGGATGTGCTCGCGGCGGGTGTCGCGGAGATGGAGCACGCGCGCGACAGGAATGCGATCCCGTTCGCGCTCATCGACGCCGATCCGCGCGGTGACCGCGCGGCGTGGCTCGCCCAGGTGCACGAGGCGGTCGCCGGGCTGCTCGCCGGCCCGCGCCGCGTGCCGGGCTGATCTGGCATGCGCTACTT
>DAIPYF010000100.1:0-9329 GCA_036782855.1 Solirubrobacteraceae bacterium | reverse complement strand
GCGTGCGGTCGAGCTTCAGCTGCGCGCGGCGACGGCGCTTGCGGTGCTTGCCCAGCCCTGCGGCCTCCTCGATCAGGAGCCGGCGATCCTTCGGCTTGGAGGTGACGATCGACTCCACACGGCCCTGGCTGACGACGGAGTGCATCTCCTTGCCAAGGCCCGTGTCGGAGAGCACCTCGAGGACGTCCACGAGGCGGCACTTCGCGCCGTTGAGGCGGTACTCGCCCTCGCCGCTGCGGTCCAGCCGGCGGCTGATCGAGATCTCGCCCAGCGGCAGGTCGATCGCCCCGTTCGCGTTGTCCAGGACCAGCTCGACCTCGGCGGACGAGCGCGCCTGCACGCCGTGACCGCCGGAGAAGA
This sequence comes from Solirubrobacteraceae bacterium, assembly GCA_036782855.1. Lineage (GTDB taxonomy): Bacteria > Actinomycetota > Thermoleophilia > Solirubrobacterales > Solirubrobacteraceae > F1-60-MAGs163. The sequence continues at coordinate 8,969 of DAIPYF010000100.1, read as the reverse complement.
TGACGTCCTGCATCGACTGACCGCGGACGGCCAGCGGCGACTGCTCGCCCATGCACCACAGCACGGCGTCCGTGACGTTCGACTTGCCGGACCCGTTCGGGCCCACGACGACGGAGACGCCGGGCGCGAACTGCAGCGTCGTGCGGTCCGGGAACGACTTGAACCCCTTCAGGGTGATCGACTTCAGATGCATGTCAGGCGTCCTCCTCGACGGCCTCGACGTCGTCCAGCGCAAGTCGCGCGGCCTCCTGCTCGGCGGCCTTCTTCGACCGCCCTCGTCCCGTCGCGACGACCTTCTCGTCCACCATGGCGCGCACCTCGAAGGTGCGGTCGTGCGGCGGCCCGATCTCCGCCGTGACCTCGTACACGACGACCTCGCCCCGCTGCGCGAGGCGCTCCTGGAACGTCGACTTGAAGTCGACCGGATGCTCCAGCGCCTGCTCGAGCTCCGGCTCGAACGCCTCGACCACCGCGGCCGCCGTCCGCTCGTAGCCCCCGTGCAGGAAGCAGGCTCCGATCACGGCCTCGATCACCGAGGCCAGGACCCGCTCCGTCATGACCGTGTCCGGCACGGTCATCGCCTCGGGCGCGGAGGCCCGCAGCCGGTCGGGGACGCTCAGGCGCTCGGCGACGTCGCGGCACGAGGGCCCGGACACCGTCTGCGCGCGGATCTTCGTGAGGCGCCCCGCCCCGTAGCGCTCGGCCTCCAGGCGCGGGTACAGGTGCGCGGTCATCGCGAGACCGAGGACGCTGTCCCCGAGGAAGGCCAGACGGGCGTACGAATCCGCGCGCCGGTCGCTCCACGAGGCGTGCGTGAAGACCTGCCGGTAGAGATCTTCCGGCAGCTCGTCGAGGAGATCGTTGAGGAGCTTCAGGGCTCAGGTGGTGCTGGAGGCGTGGGCGAGGACGAAATCGACCGCCTGACCGACCGTGAGGATCTTCGCCGCCTGCTCGTCGGTCATCGAGACGCCATACGTGTCCTCGAGTTCCTGCACGAGCGTGTAGAGGTCGAGCGAATCGGCCTCGAGGTCCTCCTTGAAGCGCGAATCCGAGGAGATCGCCGACGGCTCGAGATCGAGCTCGTCGGCGAGATGCTCGCGAATGCGCTGAAGAACCTCGTCGGGGGTCATGACGCGGACACGCTAGACGCGGCACCGGACGCCGGACGGCGCAGCGCCCCCGCGGCCTCCAGCGCCGCGTGCGTGCGCCCGACCACGTCCCCCGTCACTCCGCGTGCCGCCAGCAGGATCGCCTGCGAGAACCCGTAGCGCGTGAACCGCCCGTGCGGCACGACGCCCAGGCGCCGCAGCCCGAGCAGGTAGGCGCCGCCCGGGCCCTCCGGGTCGATCTCGTCGCGCAGGCCGCGCAGCGCCGGGCGCAGCAGCGCGCCCCCGGCCTTGGCCCTCGGGCTGGACATGGCGGCATCGCGAACCGCGCCCAGCAGCACCTGCGAGACGCCCTCCATCGTCTTCAGCACGACGTTCCCGGTGAACCCGTCCGTGACGACGACGTCCGCGACGCCCGTCGTCAGATCGGTCCCCTCGACGTTCCCGATGAACGTCAGCGCCGACGGCGCCGCGGCTGCGCGCTCCGCGAGCGCGGCGTGCGCCTCGATCACCGTGGGCGTGCCCTTCGTGGGCTCCTCGCCGTTGGAGAGCAGGCCGACGCGCGGGCGCTGCACCCCGAGCACGACCTGTGCGAGCGCGGCGCCCATGAACGCGAACTGCACCAGATGCTCGGGGCGGACCTCCGCGTTCGCGCCCACGTCGACGAGCGTGATCGGGTTGCCGGGGACCGGCACGGGCGTCGCCAGCGCCGGCCGGTAGATGCCGCGGTCGCGCTTGATCTCGAACAGCCCGGCGGCGAGCGCGGCCCCGGTGGAGCCGCCGCTGACGAGCGCGTGGGCGTCGCCGGCGGCGACCGCCTTCGCGGCCTGGACGATCGAGGACTCCGGCGTGGAGCGCACGGCGCGGGCCGGGTCGGCGGCCTTCGCGATCGAGACGGGGGCGTCGACGACCTCCACGCCCTCGGGCACCGCGCCGATCTCTTCGGCGGCGCCGAACAGCACGACGCGCACACCCTCGTTCGCGGCGATGGCCGCACCGGCGGCGACCTCGGCGGGACCCAGGTCCGCCCCTCCGGCGTCGACCGCGACCGTGACGGTCACGGGGAACCCTTAGTGGTCGTGATCGTGGTGGTCGTGCGCGCTGGGCGCGACGACCTCACGGCCGGCGTAGGTCCCGCACGTCGGGCAGACCCGATGCGGGAGACGCGGGGTGTGGCACTGCGGGCACGAGTTGTATGTCGGCGCGCTGAGCTTGTGCGTCGAACGGCGCTTCGTCGTGCGGGAGTGCGACTGTCGCTGCTTGGGAACGGCCATGAGGCAGGACAGGGTAGCGGGATCGCCGCGGCGACCGGGCGGCGGGCGTGGTTGACTGGCGCCATGTCGCCGCGCGACGTCGTGATCCGGCCGATGGCCGCGGGTGAGGGGGCCGCAGTGCACGACCTGTGCGCCCGCGTCCTGTTCGACGACGACCCGAACGTCAGCCCCGAGGTGCAGCGCGCGCGGTCGATCGCGCGGATCGAGCACCCGCGGCACACCGACCCCGGCGGCGCCTGGGTCGCCGAGCGCGACGGCGAGGTCGCCGGGATCGCGCTCGCCATCGTCCGCGAGCGGCTGTGGGGCTTCTCGCTGTTCGCCGTCGACGAGGACCTGCAGGGCCGGGGAGTCGGGCGGGAGCTGCTGCGCCGGTCACTGGCCTATGGCGAGTCCCGAGCGGCGACGGGCTGGATCATCCTCTCGTCCGAGAAGCCCGCGGCGATGCGCGTGTACGGGAACGCCGGGTTCGACCTGCTCCCGTCCGTCGCCGCCATGGGCGTCGCGGACCTGCGGCGCGCGCCGGACGCTGTGGCTGCGGTCCAGGACGCGGGCGCCGGAGGACTGGACCTCGTCAACGAGATCGGGCGGGAGCTGCGCGGCGCCGGGTACGAGGAGGACGTCGCGATGTTCCTGGAGCAGGGGTCGCGCCTGCTCGTCCTCGAGGACCGGGCGGCCGTCTGCGCGCGCGAGGGCTACGTCCAGTTGCTCGTGGCGCGCGACGAGGAGGCGGCGGCACTCGTGCTGTGGGCGGCGCTCGTGACCGCCCCGGCCGGCGTCACCGCCCTCGTCCTGTTCATGACAGCCGCGCAGCAGTGGGCGATCCGGGTCGCGCTCGACGCGCGCCTCCCGCTCTCACCGGACGGGCCGGTGTGCGTCAAGGGCCGGCTCGGCCCGCTCGCGCCGTTTCTTCCGAGCGGGGCGTTTCTCTAGCGCAGCACGATCGCGTCGCTCCGGGGCCGCCGAGCGCGCGCCGTCAGTCGTCGAGCTTCAGCTCCCCCAGCTTCGCCCAGCGCGGGTCGATCTTCGGCCCGTGCGTGTGCCCTGGATCGCGGTTGAGGTCGGCCCCGCAGTCGGGGCACAGGCCGGCGCAATCGGGGCGGCACAGCACCTGGGCGGGCAGCGCGAGCGCGAACGCGTCGTGGGCCCATTGGCGCAGGTTCAGCTCCTCGCCCTCGACGTACGGGCTCTCGAGGTCCTCCCCGCCACCCGGCTGGTCGACCTCGCGCGCATCGACCTCGACGCGCGGCGCGGCCTCCTCGAGGCAGCGCATGCACGGCCCGCGCATCGCGGCGCCGAAGCGCAGCCGCAGCGCCCAGCCGTTGCCGGTCATCCGTGAGATGTCGAGCCGCACGGGAACGACGGCGGGCTCCGGGACGTAGCCCTCCTCGGCGAAGCGGAAGCTCCCGAGCTCGACCTCGAGATCGATGCGCCTGCCCTCCCCCGCGCGGAGGTTCAGCCGGGCGAGGTCGAAGCTGTCGGCTCTGGCGGGCATCGCGCCATCAGAGTAGAACCCATGCCGTGCGCGCGATGGCCCTCGAGGAGCCCGGCACGCCGCTGCGAGCGGTGGAGCTGCCCGATCCCGTCCCGGGCGACGGACAGCTGCTGCTCCGGGTCCTGGCGTGCGGGGTCTGCCGGACCGACGTGCACGTGCGCGACGGCGAGGTCACGACGACGACCCGTCCGATCGTCCCCGGGCACCAGATCGTCGGGGTCGTCGAGCGCGGCGGCGCCCGAACGAGCACGCCGCCCGGCACGCGCGTCGGCGTCCCGTGGCTTGGCTGGACCGACGGCACCTGCGCGTTCTGCACGAGCGGGCGCGAGAACCTGTGCACCGCGGCGCGCTTCACCGGACTGGACATCCCCGGCGGGTTCGCGGAGCTGACGGTCGCCGACGAGCGCTTCTGCTTCCCGCTCCCGGACGACTACGACGACCTGCAGGTCGCGCCGCTCCTGTGCGCCGGGCTGATCGGCCACCGGGCGCTGCGGATGACCGGGGACGCGCATCGGCTCGGGCTGTACGGCTTCGGGGCCGCCGCGCACATCGTCGCGCAGACCGCGATCCACCAGGGCCGCACGGTCCACGCATTCACGCGCGCCGAGGATGCGGCGTCGCAGGCGTTCGCGCTGGAGCTCGGCTGCGCGTCGGCCGGCGACGCGCTCGCGCCCGGGCCCGAGCCGCTCGACGCGGCGATCGTCTTCGCCCCCGCCGGCGAGCTGGTCCCCGCGGCCCTGCGCGCGTGCGACCGCGGCGGCGTCGTCGTGTGCGCCGGGATCCACATGAGCGACATCCCGTCGTTCCCGTACGCGGACCTGTGGGAGGAGCGGCAGATCCGGTCGGTCGCGAACCTCACCCGCGCGGACGCGGTGGAGTTCCTGGATCTCGCGCCGCGCGTCCCGATCCGCACGACGGTGACGACGTTCCCGCTGGAGCGCGCCGAGGATGCGCTGAACGCGATCCGCGCGGGCACGATCGAGGGCGCCGCGGTGCTGGTGCCGTGAGCGGCCCGCTCAGCGCCGGACCTTGAACGTGAAGGAGCCGCGCTGCCGGTGCCCGTCGGTCGCGAGCGCGGTCCAGGCGGCCTTGTAGGCGCCCGGCGCGAGCGGCCTGCGCAGACCGGCGAGCAGGCGCGCGGGGTTGCGGGGATCGGGGCCGCCCCGGCCGCGCGAGACGACGCCGGAGGGGCCGGTGACGGTGATGGTGCCGGTGGTGACGGGATCGCCGAAGCGCACGGTCACACGCGAGAGCGTCGTGCGGGCGGTACCCCCCGCCTTCGGGCTGGTGGACGTGACCTCGGCGTGACCGAGCGCAACGCCGGCGCCGATCACGCAGGTGACTGCGAGGGCGGCGGCGAGGAGACGAGTCGAGATGCGGATGCGGGTGGCGGTCATGCGTCAGGCCCTTCGATCGGATGGTGGCGTGGTGGGCGCCGCGCTCGGGCGAGAAGCCCGAGCGCGGCGCGTCACCGCCCCGGCTGCGTGGGGTGCGAGGCCCATGGGTGATGCAGCCGGAAGTCTGTGGCTACGGCAGAAGCGTCCCCCCTGCCGTGGCCTTGGCCCCGCCGGCGGCCGCCTCGACGGTCACCGCGACCGGCTTGCCGGCCTTGGCGAGCGACTCGAGCGTCCCCTTGGAGGGTGCGAGCGCCGCGACCGCGGCGCCCTCAGAGCCGAGGTTCCGGGTCGACGTCGCGAGCGTGACGCCGGCCTTGGTGCGCAGCGTCAGCGTCACCTTCGCGCCGGCGGGGCCCGTCACCAGCGCGATCGCGCCGGGGCGGGCGGAGAAGCGGCGGGCGTGGAGCGCCACCGTCAGCCTGCGCTCACGCTCCGCCGCGGTCGCCGCGGCCGGCGTGGCCGGGGTGGCGGCGAGCTTGGCCTCAGCGGCCTTCCTGGCGGTCTCGGCGTCCGCGGCGGCCTTCTCGGCTGCGCTCTTCCCGGCGGCCAGGGCGGCGTTCTCGCCCTCGAGCGTCGTGACCTTGGCCTCCAGCGCGGTGACCTCGTCGTCGAGACCGCCGATGTCGCCTTGGAGCGACGCCACCTGTGCCTGGAACGGCGCGAGGGCGTCAGCGACCTGGCCCGCGTTCAGCGACGCGGAGGTCGTCTGCGTCGTGTCCGCCGGCACGTACGTGCCCGCGATGCTCGTGCACGCCGCCGCGAAGTCCGTCACGGTCGCGAGGTTGATGCCCGTCTGCGCGAGAACCACGGGGATCCAGTGCGCGGGGTCATCCTGCAGTCCGGCGCCCGTGGCCTGGAAGGGCACGTAATTGTAGAACGGATCGGCCTCCTGCCAGGCGAGGATCGCGGCGAGCGACTCGAGCTGCGGCACGTTGCGGCATGTGGCATGCGGCTGCGCGCCGGTGTCGCCCTCGGAGAGCAGGCGGCTCTTCGTGAAGCCCGCCTGGTTGCGGTAGGCGCCCGGCAGGACCTTGAAGTTGACCATGCCCTTGTCGGTTGCGCCGTTGCTCTCGCGCAGCACGTACGTGTACCCGTGGTTCGTGACGGCGTACTGCGTCTGGTCGACGAGGCCGCCCTGCGTGGCGGGAACGGGCCCCACCACCGTCTTCGCGGTGACCGTGAACACGGACCCGTGTGCACCTGCCGCGGCGGGCAGTGCGAGCGCCGCGACGGCGACCGCCGCAACGGCCTGGATGGAACGGCTCAACTTCATCGGATGACTCCTGTCGTGGATGTGGAACGTTCGGCGCGTGCGCCGGACGGGATGTAGACCGCCTGGTAGCGGCCCGGGATCGGACGGCGCAGCAGCAGGCGGAACCGCCCGCCGCGCGCCGAGGTCTTCGCGCTGGGCGTGATCGCGTCGCGGCGCAGAAGGAGGACCCGGCCCGGGAGGGCCGGCAGCACGGTGCCAGTCACGAGGACGCGCCCGTCGCGCAGGCGCCGTGCGGTGAACGCGACGGTCGATCGCACCGTCACGGTGAGCGTCTGCGAGCCGAGGCCGTCGGCGACGGCCCGCAGTCGCGTCGTCTCGGTGACCGGAAGGGTGAACGCGTAGCGCCCGTCGGCGCCGGTGACCGCGGTGCGCGTCCCGGTGCGGGTCGCGGCGGCCGTGAGCACCACGGGCACGCCCGATCGTGCTGGAACGACGCGGCCCGTCACGCGCACGGGACCGCCCCCGCGGACGGTCGCCGGCCCCTGCAGCAGGATCGCGGTCGTGCGGGCGGGCGCCGCGCCCCCGCCCCCGCCCGGCAGGCTCCCGCCGACGGTCGTGGGCCCGGCGCCGGGCGAACCGGGTGCGCCGGGCGCTTGGAGACCGCATGCCCCCACGACGACGTCCGCCCCGAACTCGCCGCCGGCGGGGCTCACGCCGCCGGGCGCCCGGTCCACCCAGTGAGTGTCGGTGCCGGTCACGCCGTCGTACGTCAGGACGAACGGCCGCGCGAGCACCGCGCCCGCGGCGGTTCCACCGTCGGCCGGCACGTCGATCGTCACGGTCCCTCCGGTGCCGGTCGTGGTGACGCCGGTCGTCGCGCCCGCGCTTGCGAAGCCCCCCGCGAGCGTCCAGGTGCCATGGTCGAAGCGCACGGGCGCACCGCGCGGAGCCTCGGCGCGCACGTACCGCGTCTGACTGCCGGACGCCCACAGGAGTGCGAATCCGGCAGCGTCGGAGTCGTCGTGGACCGGCTCCCACACGGCGATGTGCACCTTCACGACCGCCTGAAGGCGCCCCGCGGACTCGGCGAGCCACGCGCTGACCACGTCGGTGTTGCTGTGGTGCCCGTCGCCCGTCGCGTCGGTGATCTGCGGCACGCCGCCGCACGGCCCGGGGGCCGCGGCGGCGCCGCCCGCAGGCAGTCCGGCGGCGACGAGCGCGAGGGCCAGCCCGGCGCCGAGGCGCCGGACGGCCTGAAGTCGGGTCATGTCCGCGTGGCTCGAGCGGGCCTCAGCGGCCCGGCGTCAGGCGGTGCGGGGTGCCGGAGCGGCACGGCGAGGAATGGTGCGGGGGCGTGCATGCGCCCTCCTTTCGCGACAGGGTGAACCGGCGCACGCCGGTCCTCACCTGGTCCGCGCGCGCCCTAGCTGCTGATGACCGCGTGAGCGGCCGGCGGCGGACGCACCGCGAGCGCGAAGGCGATGCGGCGACCGGTGCGGCGCAGGAGCACCGGGAGTGCGGGACGCGGAGTGGACGCCGCCGGGCGGCGAGCCGGGGCGCGGCGCCGTGCGCGCAGGCGCCCGATCGTCTCCTCCCCCGGGAAGAACCCATGGACGAGGAGGAGCAGCATGCCCGCGGCCGGCGCCAGTGCGACGGCGAACCCGGGTGCGATCGCGAACGCCGCCGCGATCGCGACAACCGCCCCGGCGAAGGCCAGGGCACGGGTCCGCGCTGCGAGGGCGGGTCGGCGCATCGGGCGGCATCCTTGCACAGTCGTCGAGCGGGCCGGAGCGTGCGTACCCTCCGCGTATGGCGCCGCGCATCGAGCTGCTCTTCTGGGACGGCTGCCCGTCCCACCCGCGGGCGCTCTCCGACCTGCGGGCGGCCCTCGCCGACACCGGCCTCGACCCGGGCGCGATCACGCTGACCGAGGTCCGCGACGACGCGGACGCCGAGCGCGAGCGCTTCACCGGCTCTCCCACGATCCGCATCGACGGCCTGGACGTCGTACCGTCCGCCGGCGAGCCGGTGCAGCTCGCCTGCCGCGTCTACCGGCGGCGCGACGGGCGCGTCTCCCCGGTCCCCGACCCCGACGACCTGCGTGACGCCCTGCGGCGCGCGGCCACCGCCCCCGAAGGAGCCACGCCATGACCCTGCGGATCGGCGCCCACGCGCCCCCGTTCGACCTCCCCGCGACCGACGGCACGAGCCACGGCGTCGTCGCGGAGAGCAACCCGCCCGCCACGGTCGTCGTGTTCACGTGCAACCACTGCCCGTACGCGCTCGCCTGGCACGAGCGGATCGCCGCGGTCGCCCGTGACTACGCCGAGCACGACGTCGTCGTCCTGAACATCAACAGCAACGACGCGGAGCGCTACCCGCGGGACTCCTTCGAGGCGATGGTCGCGCGCGTGGAGGCCGAGCCGGACGACTGGCCGATGCCCTACCTGCACGACGAGACGCAGGACGTCGCCGAGGCCTACGGCG
>DAIPYF010000099.1:0-9368 GCA_036782855.1 Solirubrobacteraceae bacterium | reverse complement strand
CCGCGCGTGGCGATCGTCATGCCGGCGTTCAACGAGGAGGAGGCGATCGCCGCGTCGCTCACCTCGCTCCTGGACCTCGACTACCCGGCGGAGCTGCTGGAGATCGTCGCCGTGAACGACGGGTCGACGGACGACACGCTCCCGCGGATGCTCGCGGTCGCCGGCGGCGCCGGCGGCCGCGTGCGCGTCATCGACCTGGGGCGCAACCGCGGCAAGCGCGCCGCGATGGCGGCCGGGATCCGGGCGACGGACGCACAGATCATCGCGTTCGTCGACTCCGACAGCGTGCTCGAGCCCGACGCGATGACGAAGCTCGTGCAGGGGTTCCACGACCCGCGCGTCGGCGCGATCTGCGGTCACGCCGACGTGCTGAACCTCCACGACACGTGGCTGACGAAGATGCAGGCGGTCCGCTACTTCGTCGCGTTCAAGGTCGTGAAGGCCGCCGAGTCGCTCTTCAACGCGGTGACGTGCTGTTCGGGCTGCTTCTCCGCCTACCGGCGCGAGGCGCTGATGCCGCACCTGGAGTGGTGGGAGGGTCAGACGTTCCTCGGGGTCGAGTCGACGTTCGGCGACGACCGCTCGCTCACCAACTGCGTGCTGCGCGACTGGAGGGTGCGCTACGAATCGGAGGCGGTCTCGCACACGATCGTCCCGGACGGCTTTCGCCAGTTCATGACGCAGCAGGTGCGCTGGAAGCGCTCGTGGACGCGTGAGAGCCTGATCCTCGCCTCGTTCATCTACCGCAAGCACCCGGTCGCGGCGGCGTCGGCGTACGTCGGCATGCTGCTGCCGCTGATCGCCCCGATCGTCGCGATCCGCGCGGTGATCTTCATGCCGGTGATCGAGGGCGCGCCCGCCCCGCTGATCTACGCGCTCGGCGTGTACGCGATGGCGGTCGCCTACGGCCTCTACTACGTCGTGCGCCGCCCGACGTACTCGTCGACCTGGGTCTACGGGATCGTCTTCTGCTTCTTCTACCTGGTCTTCCTGCTCTGGCAGACGTACTACGCGATCCTCACCGCGCGCACGTCGTCGTGGGGCACGCGCCCGGCGACGGCGGGCCAGACCGCGCAGCCGGCGGAGCCGGCGCTCTCATGATCGGCTGGCTGCGCACCGCCGCCGGGAACGCGGGCGCGCTCGCGCTGCTTCCGCTGTCGGCCGTCCCGATGCTGCTCGTCGGCCCCTCGCTCGTGCACTCGCACTCGCGCTTCCAGCGCGCGTACGACTCGGCGCCCCACGCGGCTCCGGCGGTGCTCTTCACGCCCGCGACGGTCGCGCGGTACACGCGGGTGGCGCCGTTCCGCGGGGCGATCCCCGTGCTCACGTACCACGGGATCAACGCGAACAACGACCGGTACTCCGTCAGCCGCGAGGAGTTCGCCCGCCAGATGGCGATGCTCGACCTGTCCGGGTACCGCTCGATCACGATCGACCAGTTCCTGCGCTTCCGCCGCGGCGACACGGCCGGCCTGCCGCCGCGCCCGATCCTGATCACCTTCGACGACGGGCGGCTGGACTCCTATCGCGGCGCCGACCGGATCCTCGAGCGGCACCGCTTCTCGGCGGCCATGTACGTGATCACGGGCCCGATGCAGGAGGGCAACCCGTTCTACCTGACCTGGAGGGAACTGCACCGCATGCGCGACTCGGGCCGCTGGGACATCCAGCCCCACGCCGCCGACGGGCACCGCGAGATCGTCACCGACCCGGACGGGACGATGGCGCCGTTCTACGCGAACCGCCGTTTCACCCGCAGCACGGGACTGGAGACGTTCCCGGCGTACACGCAGCGCGTGGCGAGCGACATCTACGAGCTCCAGGACGACTTCCGCCGGCAGGACATCCCGTCGGAGACGTTCGCGGTCCCGTTCGGCGACCACGGCCAGAACGCGAAGGACCAGCGGATCCCGCGCTTCCTCGACGACCTGCTCGCCACGCAGTTCCGCGTCGTCTTCGTGCAGTCGCCGGGGAACGACCCGCGCTACACGCGACCGACCGGGGCGGCGCTGCGCTACGAGGTCCACACCGACACGACGACCGACGCGCTGCGCTCCTGGCTCGTCCGGCACAACCCCGGGGAGCGCTCGGCATGAGGGTCGCCGCGCTCGCCCTCACGCTGCTCGCGGCCGGGACGCTCCCCGCGGGCGCCGCCTCGGCGGCGAAGGCCAAGCCCAAGCGCTGCTCGGCGCTGACGCCTCGGGCGCTCGTGTTCGAGCGGCCGAGCGGCGGCACCGCCGGCGTGCTGCGGTGGAAGCCCGCGGCGCGCGCCTCGCGCCGCGCGAAGACGCGCTTTCGCGTGTATCGCGGCGCGGCGGTCGTCGGGCAGACGCCGCGCCGCACGATGCGGATCCGCGTGCGGGTCGGCAGGACGTACACGCTGACGGTGACCGCGGTGACCGCGCAGGGCCGGGCCACACGCTGCCGTGCGCGCATCGTCGTGCGGGACAGCTACCGCCTGCCGTCCGCGCCGCGGATGGTGACCGTCGGCGCCGTCGAGGGGGCGAGCACGACGATCTCGTGGGAGCCGTCCAAGCCGGGCGACAGCCCGGTCGCCGCCTACCGCGTGCGCCGTGACGGCGGGATGTATCGGCAGACGCGGGGCACGACGGTCGCCGTCCCGCTGTCGTCCAACCGCTCCGCGAGCTTCACCGTGACGGCGGTCGACCGGCGTGGCGTGCTCTCACCGGCGTCCGAGGCGGTGCGGATCTCGACCGGGCACACCCCACCGCCGACGCCGGTGAACGTCCGCGTCAGCGAGGTCACCGACACCGCGGTGGCGCTGCAGTGGACGCCGTCGGTCCCTGCGCGCGGGCGCCTGGCCGGCTACCGGATCATCCGCGACGGCACGCCGCTGTTCCAGGTCGGCGGCGCGTCGGCGCGCGCGACGAACCTCTGGGCGAGCCGCGAGTACACCTTCCGCGTGCAGGCCGTCGACACGCTCGGCGGCGCGTCGGCGCCGTCCGCGCCGCTGACGGTGCGCACGGCGGACCCCGATCCGACGGAGGGCCGGCTCCACGCGTTCCTGCTGGCGAGCACCGATCAGAGCTTCCGCGACTTCCAGGCGCACTACCGCCAGATCGCGACGGTCCACCCGACGTACTACGACTGCACGACCGCGGCCGTCCTGATCGGGAAGGACGACCCGCTGATCACGGGCTGGGCGCAGGCGCGCCGGGTCGAGGTGCTGCCGCGCTTCAACTGCCAGCGCACCGCGGTGCTGAACCGGATCCTGAACGAGCCGGCGCTGCGGGAGACGTGGCTCGACGGGATCGTCGAGCGCGTCACCGAGAGCGGGGCGGACGGCGCGTCACTGGACTTCGAGGCCGGGCTCTACACCGACCGCGCGGCGCTCACGTCGTTCGTCGCGGACCTCGCCGATCGCCTGCACGGCCAGGGCCAGCGGCTGACGATCGCCGTGTCGGCGAAGACCGCCGACGTGCCGCGGCATCCGCGTTCCACGTTCTTCGACTACAAGGCGCTCGCGGAGTCGGCCGACCAGGTCTTCGTCATGGCCTGGGGCATCAAGTGGGCGACGTCCGGGCCGGGCGCCCAGGACGACATCACGTGGGTGACCCGGGTCGCCGACTACGTGAAGACGATGCCGGACCCCTCGCGGTTCGTCATGGGGACGCAGCTGTACGCGATGGACTGGCCGAGCGGGGGCGGCGCCGCCCACCCCGCGACCAGTTACGAGTATGCGGACGCCGTCGCGATGGCGCAGGCGACCGGTTCGACGATGCGCCTGGACCCCGTGACCGACGGGATGACGTTCTCCTACGCCGGTTCCGGCGGGGTCCCGCACGAGGTGTGGCTCGCGGACGCGGCGACGGTCGAGCGCCGCTTCGCACTCGCCACGGCGCGCGGGCTCGGGATCGGCGTGTGGCGCCTGGGGCAGGAGGATCAGCGGCTCTGGACGAGCCCGCTGCTGGCGCCGGTGGCGTCCGGCCCGGCGCCGTAGATCGCGCGCCACCACACGCCGGTCAGGGTCTCGACGAGCCGCGCATCGTCGGTGAACTGCGGCTCGGCGTCGCTGATGACGAGATAGAGCGCGCGCTCGGTCATCCAGGTGAGCATCGCCGCGAGCGTCCGCGCATCGGTGCCGGCCGGCGCGACGCCCGCCGCGCGCTCGCGCTCGATCTGTGCCGCCGCGCCGTCGGTGAATCGCCCGATCAGGCGCCGCCACGCCGCGTCGATCTCCGGGGAGTTCGGGGCCGCCTCCACGACCGCGCGCAGGACGGGCCCGTGGCGCCGCCAGCCGGCGAGCGCCCCCTGCATGGACGTGCGCAGCGCCGCCTCGGGCGGCTCGCCGTCCGCGCGCTGCAGCCACGTGCGCGTCGCGTCGTAGACCTCGTCGACGACGCGCCCGCTGACGGCGGTGAGCAGTTCGTACTTCGAGCCGAAGTAGAAGTAGAAGCTCGCGCGTGAGACACCCGCCTCGCCGATGATGTCGGCGACGCTGATGTCGGCGAACCGGCGGCCGGCGAGCAGCCGCTCGGCCGCGTCGCACGCGGCCTGCTCGATGTCGCCGCCGGCGGCGGGGCGGCGTGAGCGGGTGCGCGCGATGGCCGGGGAGCGTCCCATCGCACGACCGTACCGCACCCGCGGACACCACGTATGGACAAGATGTCCAGACATGGTGTATAGTCAGGACGGTCCCACCGACTGGAGAACGTCATGGAACCCGGCATGCAGGACAAGAGCCCCGTCGACTGGTCGCTCGTCGCGATGGGTGCGGCAATTCTCGTCTCGGCGGCGTACGTCGTCTCGCACCTGATCTGACCACCGCCCGCGCCGCGACCCCGGTTAGGGTCGCGGTCGTGAGCGAGGAGGATCGCGACGCACGGCCCGTCACCGACGTGGCGGCGGCCGCCGGGCTGGCGCCGGGCGAGGTGCTGCCATGGGGCCGCGGGATCGCGAAGGTCGACGCCGACGCGGTGCTGACCCGCACCGCGGGCCGGCCACGGGGACGGCTCGTCTGCGTGACCGCGGTGACGCCGACGCGCTTCGGCGAGGGCAAGACCACGACCGCGATCGGCCTCACCGACGGGCTGGGCGCGATCGGGCGCCGGCCGGTGCTGTGTCTGCGCGAACCCTCGGTCGGCCCGGCCTTCGGGCGCAAGGGCGGCGGCGCGGGCGGTGGCCGTGCGCAGCTCGTCCCCATGGAGCGGGTGAACCTGCACTTCACCGGCGACATCCACGCGGTGGCCGCGGCGACGAACCTGCTCGCGTCGATGCTCGACGCGTCGCTCATCCACGACAACCGGCTGCGGATCGACCCCGGCACGGTCACGTGGCGGCGCGCGATCGACGTGAACGACCGGGTGCTGCGGCGGATCGAGCTCGGGCTCGACCCCGGAGAGGGCGCCTTCCCGCGCCCGTCGGGCTTCGACATCGCCGCCGCGTCGGAGGTCATGGCGATCCTCTCGGTCGCCGCGGACCTGCGCGACCTGCGCCGGCGACTGGGCGCGATCACGGTCGCCCACGACGCCGCCGGCCGGCCGGTGACCGCGGAGGACCTGCGCGCCGCCGGTGCGATGACGGTGCTGCTGCGCGACGCGCTGGACCCCAACCTCGTGCAGACCCGCGAGGGGCGCCCGGCGATCGTCCACGCCGGGCCGTTCGCGAACATCGCCCACGGGAACAACTCGGTGATCGCCGATCGCGTCGCCCTCGCCCTCGGCGACTACGCCGTCACCGAGTCGGGGTTCGGCGCCGACCTGGGCTTCGAGAAGTTCTGCGACATCGTGTGCCCCGGCGCGGGCCTGACGCCGGACGCGGTCGTCGTGGTCGCGAGCGTCGGGACGCTGCGCCACCACGGCGGCGGCGGGGACGGGCCCCAGGCGCTGGCCGACGGCGCCGCGAACCTGCGGCGGCACCTGGGGATCGTCCGCGCGTTCGGGCTTCCGTGCGTCGTGGCGGTCAACCGGCGGGCCGGCGACGAGGCGATCGACCTGGAGCGGGTCTGCGAGCTCGCGCTGGAGGCTGGCGCGGGCGCGGCGGTCGTCTGCGAGGCGTTCGACCGGGGCGGAGCGGGGGCGACGGCGCTCGCCGAGGCCGTCGTCGCGGCCTGCGAGGAGCCGGCCGACTTCCGCCCGCTCTACGCGAGTGAGCTTCCGCTCGCCGAGAAGCTCGAGGCGATCGCCACGCGCATCTACGGCGCCGCCGGCATCACGCTCGCACCCGCGGCCGCCGCGGGGCTGTCCCGGCTGGAGTCCGAGGGGCTGGGCGGGCTGCCGGTCTGCGTGGCCAAGACGCCGCTCTCGTTCACGGCCGATCCGGCGATCGTCGGGGCGCCCACGGGGTTCACGCTCCCCGTGCGCGACGTGCGCGCCTACACGGGCGCCGGCTGGGTCGTGGCGCTCTGCGGTGACGTGATGCTCATGCCGGGGCTGCCTGACGGGCCGGTCGCGGAGACGATCGACATCGACGCGGCGGGCCGGACGGTCGGGCTCTTCTGATGCAGGCGCGACCTCACGCCCGCGGGCTGACCCGCGTTCTCCCCGCATGAGCACCAACGCCGCCGCCACGCTGTCCACCCCGATCGGGGAGCTGCTCCTCGTGAGCGACGGCGCGGCGCTCGTCGCGCTGCGGTTCGACGATGCGCGCCGCGGGGAACCGACGCCGGGCGGGGCGGAGGACCCGCTGATCGGCAGCGCGTCCCGGCAGCTGCGCGAGTACTTCGCGGGGGAGCGGTCGAGCTTCGACCTGCCGCTGCGCCCCGCGGGGACGCCGTTCGAGCAGCGGGTGTGGGACGAGCTGCGGCGGATCCCGTACGGGGAGACGACGAGCTACGGCGAGATCGCGGCCCGCATCGGCGAGCCGGCCGCCGCCCGCGCGGTCGGGCGGGCGAACGGGCGCAACCCGATCCCCGTGATCGTCCCGTGCCACCGCGTGATCGGGGCCGACGGGTCGCTCACCGGGTTCGGTGGTGGGCTCGCGTGCAAGCGCGCGCTGCTCGACCTCGAGCGCGGCGCGCTCTCGCTGGGAGTGGTCTAAGCGGTCGTGCCGAGGTCGCCGGCGGCGATGCGCGCGGCCATGTCCTTGGACTCGGCGCGGTAGGCGGTCCCGTCCTCGAACTCGATCACGGGCAGCATGCGCTGACCGGAGAGCCGCTCGACGTCCGTGCGCCGGCTCTTGGGGAGCATCGGGGCCTTGACGATCTCGTACGCGACGCCCTGCTCGTCGAGCGCGTGCTGGACGCGCCAGCAGGCGTCGAGATCGGTGTGCAGGAATGTGAGGGGACAGCGATGGAGCTTGATGGCCATCGGCCGAGCCTAGCGTCCTGGTGCATCGTGACCACGCCGATGCGTGACGGAGTGTCCACAAGCGGGGCCCGAGGCTTTGGGAATCGCGCGTTCGCGCCGATGGGAACGCGATGCCCGCCCGGATCGGTGCGCTCGTCGTCGCGCTCGCGCTCTCGTCGGTCTGCGCTCCCGCAGCCCAGGCCGCCGTGCGCCATGCCGTCCCCGCCGGCGGCGCGGCAGCCGGCGCGTGCGACCTCGCGGCGCCCTGCACCCTGCCCGCGGCGCTCGCGTCCGCCGGTGCGTATGACGAGATCCGGCTCGCGGCCGGCAGCTACGACGCTCCGTCGACGCTCACGCTGACGGCGAGCGACGTGACCGTCCTCCCGGAGGCCGGCGCGGCATCCCGGCCGACGATCGTCGACAGCAACCCGACGAGCGCCACGGCCCTCTTCATCGACGCCGACAACGTGACGCTCCGCGGCCTGCGGGTGGAGGGCACCTCGACGGCCGCCACGGACGATCTCGTCGCGTTCTCCGGCACCCGCAGCGGCGGGCAGGTCGAGGCGATGGAGGTGGTGCAGTCCGGCACCGCGCCCGCGTTGACCGGGATCGGCCTGACCGTCCGCGACTCCGTCGTCGTCAACAAGAGCACCACCGGCGTCGCGGGGCTGCTGACCGGGTTCGTCATCGGCAGCACCCTCATCGCCGACCTCAGCAGCGGCATCGCCCTCGAGGTCAGCACCGCGCGGTTCCCGCTCTACGGGCAACTCGTCGTGCGCAACGCGATCCTGCGCGGCGGCGCGGGCACCGGCGGCCGGGACCTGCGCGTCACCGACGACGACGGCTTCGGCCCGAAGTCCGCAGCGGGCGACATCGACTACTCGAGCTTCCGCTCCGGGCGCACCCAGGGCCCGTTCGGCGGCGGCCTGGTCCTCGGCACGAGCAACGTGACCGCGTCGCCGCCGCTGCTCGTGAACCTCTCGGGTGGGCTGGACGTCCACCAGCAGGACGGCTCGCCGACCATCGGCGTGGGATCCCTGGCGGACGCCTCCACGAGCGCCACCGACTGGGAGGGCGACCCGCGCGTCATCGGCGACCTGCCGGACATGGGCGCCGACGAGGCTGCGCTGCCGCCGCTGCTGACCGGCACGGCCGTCGGCACGATCACCGCGACCGGGGCGACGGTGACCGGGGACGTGACGCCGAACGGCTCGGCGACGACCTACCGCGTCGAATACGGCACGACCGCCGCCTACGGGTCCGCGACCGCGTGGACGGCCGCCGGGTCGGGCGGGGTGGCCGTGCCGGTCGCCGTGCCGCTGACGGGCCTGCCGTCGTCGACGACCCACCATGCGCGACTCGTCGTGCAGAGCCCGAAGGGGACGGTGAACGGCCCCGACCTGACCTTCGCGACGGCGGCCCCCACGGCGCCGCCGACGGTCAGCGGGACCTCCGTCGGGTCGGTCACGACGTCCGGGGCCACCGTGTCCGGCAGCGTCGGCCCGAGCGGCACGGCGAGCGAGTACCGCGTCGAGTACGGGGCGACCGCGGCCTACGGGTCCGCGACCGCGTGGACGGCCGCGGGCACGGGCGTGACACCCGTGGCGGTCGGCGTCGCGATCACCGGGCTGACGTCCTCGAGCACCCACCACGCACGGCTCGTCGCACGCAACGCAGGCGGGACGACCCCCGGCCCCGACCTCACGTTCACCACCGCCGACCTGCCGCCGACGATCCTCGGTTCCGGGGCGGGGACCGTGACCGCGTCCGGCGCGACGATCTCCGCGACGGTGAACCCCAACCGGGTCGCGACGACCTACCGGGTCGAGTACGGCCCGACGCTCGCCTACGGGTCCTCGACCGCATCGACGTCCGCGGGCTCCGGTGCGCTGGACGTCGTCGCGAGCGTGCCGCTGACCGGCCTGACGTCCTCGACGGCCTACCACGCGCGCGTCGTCGCCATGAGCGCCGGGGGCACCACCAACGGCCCGGATGTCACGTTCACGACGTCGGACCTCCCGCCGTCGGTGGGCGGCACGTCGGTGGGGTCGCTGACGACGTCGGGCGCGACGGTCGCCGGGACGGTGAATCCCAACCGGGTCGCGACGAGCTACCGGGTCG
>DAIPYF010000098.1:0-9524 GCA_036782855.1 Solirubrobacteraceae bacterium | reverse complement strand
CCGTTCCCTCCTCGACCGCATCGTCCCCGGCCCCTGAGCTCGCGGCGTTGCGGGTGCGGCGCGCAGGCGCTCAACGCGCGAACGTCCCGCGCTGCGTTCTCCATCCCGTGACGAGGGACGTTCGCCGTGGGGCGGGATCCGCGTTTGGTCACATCAGGGTGGCGAACCCAGCGTCTGCCGCGCTCGTGGCGTGTCCCCCGAACGGTCGGCTATCTGCCGGTGCGCTCCCGGTGCTTGCATCCCGGCCAGCAGCAGGGCCGGCGCAGACCCTCCTCGAGCTCCTCCTGCGTGCGCCGAATGCGGCGCTCCCGGGTGCTCGCCTGCTTGGCATCCTCGACCCAGCAGATGAACTCGTTGCGGGCCAGCGGCGTGATGTCCTTCCAGGCGGCAAGTGCCGTGGCATTGGCGATCAGCGCCTTGCGCAGGTCCGCGGGAAGTCGATGCACCACCCCGCCGGGCACGGTCTTGCTGCTCACCACTCGATCGTAGCCTGCCGCCGGAGGCATCTGTAGGCCCCGGGCCACTAGCCTGCCCACCCGCATGCGCATCTTCAGCGGCATCCAGCCCACCGGCCGCAAGCACCTGGGCAACTACATCGGCGCGATCCGCCAGTACGTCGAGGGCCAGGAGCGGGCGGCGGCGGCGGGGGACGAGAGCCTCTACTGCATCGTCGACCTGCACGCGATCACCGTCGCCTACGAGCCCGCCGAGCTGCGCGACCGGGTCTACGACACGCTCGCGACGCTCATCGCCGCCGGCCTGGACGCGGACCGCAGCATCCTGTTCCGCCAGGGCGACGTGCCGGAGCACGCGGAGCTCTGCTGGCTGCTCTCCTCGGTCACGGCGCTCGGCGAGCTGAACCGCATGCACCAGTTCCGCGACAAGTCGGTCGCCCAGCGCGAGCTCGTGTCCGCCGGGCTGCTCTTCTACCCGGTGCTCCAGGCCGCCGACGTGCTCGCCTACCGCGCCGGCGAGGTGCCGGTCGGGGAGGACCAGCGCGAGCACCTGGAGCTCATGCGCGACATCGCCAAGCGCTTCAACGCGCGCTTCGCGCCCGGGGGCGAGGAGATCCTCGTCGTGCCCGAGCACCGGATCCCCGCCATCGGCGCGCGCATCATGGACTTCCAGGATCCGACGCGGAAGATGTCCACGACAGGCGGGAGCGCGGAGGGGACGATCTACGTCCTCGACGAGCCGCAGGCGATCGAGAAGAAGCTGAGGCGCGCGGTGACCGACTCCGAGGACCCGCCCGTGATCCGCCGCGGCGCCGACAAGGCGGGCGTGACGAACCTCGTCGACGTGCTCGCGGCGTGCAGCGGGCGCACGCCCGACGAGGTCGTCGCATCGCTCGCCGGCGCGCGCGGCTACGGCGACCTGAAGGCCGCCGCCGCGGAGGCCGTGATCGCCGAGCTCACGCCCGTCCGCGAGCGCTACGCCGAGCTGCGCCCCGACGAGGCCCGGCTCGAGGCGATCCTCGCCGCCGGTGCCGACCGGGCGCGCGCGATCGCGTGCGACACCCTCGCGGACGTGCGCGCCGCGATGGGCGTCGGGCCGCGCGGCTGACGGCGGCGGCGATGGACCGCCGCCTGCTCCTGCTCGTCGGCGTCATCGTCCTCGTCGACACGATGCTCTACGCGGCGCTCGCGCCGCTGCTGCCGGCCCTCGAGGACGAGTTCCGGCTCGCGAAGTCCGAGGCCGGGCTGCTCGTCGCCGCCTATCCCGTCGGGACGCTGCTCGGGGCGCTGCCCGGCGGCTGGCTCGCGTCCCGGTACGGCCCGCGGGCGACCGTCGTCTCCGGCCTGATCACGATGACGCTCGCCGGCTCGGTGTTCGCGGTCGCGCAGAGCGCCGTGATCCTCGACCTCGCCCGGTTCGCGCAGGGCATCGGCGGTGCCCTCACGTGGACGGCCGGCCTCGCCTGGCTCGGCATGGCGATCCCGCGCGAGCGCCGCGGCGAGGCGATCGGCGTCGCGATCGGCGCCGCGGTCTTCGGGGCGCAGTTCGGGCCGGTCGTGGGCGTCGCGGCCGAGACGCTCGGACGCGCGCCGGCGTTCCTCGCCGTCGCCGCGCTCGGCCTCGGGCTGGCCGTCGCCGCGCGCGCGGAGCCGCGGCCCGTCGCAGCGGGTGACGTGACGACGCGGGCGCGAGCGCTGCTGCGCGACCGGACGTTTCTCGCCGCGGCCTGGTTGACGTTCGCTCCGTCGCTGGCCTTCGGGGTGGAGGAGGTGCTCGTCCCGCTGCGCCTGGACGACCTCGGCGCGAGCGCGCTCGGGATCGGCGCGGCGTTCCTCGTCGCGGCGCTGGCCGAGGCCGTCGTCAGCCCGCTCGCCGGACGCTTCGCCGACCGCCGCGGGACGCTGCCGATCGTGCGCGGCGCGATGCTCGCGGGCGGCATGCTCGTCGGGGTCTTCTGGCTCCCGGAGCACGCGTTGGTCCTCGCCGCCCTCGTCGTCGCGTTCGCCGTGGTCGCCGGGATGCTGATGACGCCCTCGGGCAAGCTCGTCTCGCTGCGCTCGGAGGCCCTGGGCGTCGACCAGGCCTGGGCGTTCGCGTTCAACAACGTCGGCTGGTCGGCCGGCATGGGGCTCGGCGCCGCGGCGGGCGGCGCGCTCGGGCAGGTCGTCGGCGACTGGCTCCCGTACACGCTCTGCGGGGCGCTGCTGCTGGCCACGGGTCTGGCGGCGCTGCGGCTGCCCGTGACCGACCGGGTCCCCAGGTAGCGTTGCGCCCGTGATCGTCGCCGAGCTGGAGCTCGACCTCGAGGTCTTCACGGGTCCGTTCGACCTGTTGCTGACGCTCGTCCTGCGCGAGGAGGTCGACCTGCTCGAGGTCGAGCTCGCCGACGTCGTCGTCTCCTACCTCGACGTGCTCGAGGCCCGCGGCGAGCTGGACCTCGAGGTCGCGACCGAGTTCCTCGTGCTGATCGCGGCGCTGCTCGAGCTGAAGTCGCGGCTGATGCTGCCGCGCGCCGACGAGGACCTGCTCGACGAGCTCGACGCCGGTGAGGCCGCCGACGAGCTGCTCGCGCGCATGCTCGACGCGCGCCGCTACCGCCGCGCCGCCGAGCACCTGGCCGACCAGCTCGACGAGGAGCGCGGCCATCGCTTCCGTCTCGCGCCGCCCCCGGCGTTCCTGCGCAAGGTCACCTTCGAGGCGAGCGGGCAGGCGTACGAGCCGGGCCAGCTCGGCGCGGCGATCGGCGGCATGCTGCGCCCGCCGCCGCCGCTGGACCTCGGGCACCTCGCGCGGCCGCGGATCAGCGTCGGCGAGCGGCTCACGCACCTGCGCCGCCTCCTGCGCAGCGGCGTCGTCTCGTTCGACGAGGCCGTGGCGGGCGCCGACCGCATGACCGTCGCCGTCACGCTGTTCGCGCTGCTCGAGCTGTACAAGCAGGGCGAGGCGCGCTGGGACCAGCCCGAGCCGTTCGGCCCGATCGCGATCAGCGCGGCGACGCGCGATACCGCTCACGTCCACGGCTCGGACCCCGACTGGCCCGCCCACGTCCACCAGCTGCACGCCGCCGGAGGCGCCGCATGACCCCGCTCGCCCGCACCGTCGAGGCGCTCCTGTTCCTCAGCCCCGAGCCGGTGCCCGCCGCGGCGCTCGCCGAGGCCGCCGACTGCCCGGCCGAGGAGCTCGCGACCGCGCTCGACGAGCTCGCCGCGCTCTACGCGCCGGGGGAGCGGGGGCTCGTCCTGCGCGAGCTGGCCGGCGGCTGGACACTCGCGACCGCGCCCGAGCAGGAGGAGGCCGCGCGCCGCCTGCTGGCCCGCCCGCGCACCCCGCCGCTGACGCCCGCGCAGGCCGAGACGCTCGCGATCGTCGCCTACCTGCAGCCCGTCTCCCGGCCGGAGATCACGCGCATCCGCGGCGTCGCCGCCGACTCGGCGTCCGGCACGCTGCTCGAGCGCGGGCTGATCGAGGAGTCCGGCCGCTCGCAGTTCGGCGCCGTCCTCTACCGGACCACGCCGCTGTTCCTCAAGCTCTTCGGCCTGAACGCGGTCGCGGACCTCCCCGACCCGACCGAGTGGGATCCCACACCGGAGGAGGAGACCGAGCTGCGCGACCGGCTGCTGCGCGCCGGTGACATGCGCTCCGGGCGCCAGGGCGCGCCGGAGCAGCCCGGGCTCGGTGACGACGAGCCTCAGGCGGAGCCCGTGACGAGCTCCGGGACCGTCACGAACCGGTAGCCCTCGGCGCTGAGGCGCTCCAGGAGCGCCGCCGTCGCGTCGATCGTGCGGCGGGTGTCGCGGGCCGGCTCGGCGTCGGACCCGTCGTGCAGCAGGACGATGTCGCCGTCGGTCGCCCGCAGACAGCGGCGCGTGATCGCGCGGGCGGTGGTGGTGCGCCGCCAGTCGTAGCCCGTCACCGACCACATCACCGGGACGTACCCCTCCTCGCGCAGCGTGCGCAGCGTGCCGGGCCGCCGGCGCCCGTAGGGCGGGCGCATCAGGGCGGCGCCGCCGATCGTGGACAGCCGCTCGCCGGACGCCTCGACCGCGTCGCGGCAGCGGCGCAGCTCCTCGCGGATCGCCCGCGCCCCGTGCGCGGGCATCGTCGGATGAGAGAACGTGTGGTTGCCGATCGCGTGGCCGGCGGCGACCGTCTCGCGGATCAGCGCGGGCTCGCGCTCGGCCCAGCGGCCGATCAGGAAGAACGTCGCCCGCGCGTCGTAGCGGGCGAGCAGGTCGAGCAGGTCCGGCGTCCGCGCCGGGTTCGGTCCGTCGTCGTACGTCAGCGCGAGCCGCCGGCCCGCGGCGGGCTCGCGGTGGATCGTCCGGCCGTAGCGCTGCGCGGTCGGGTGCAGGCCCTGGTGGACGGCGGCGCCCGCGGCCACCGCCGCGCCCGCGCCCACCGCGATGCGCGCGGCGGCGTGCATCTCAGGCGCCGTCGGCGGGCGGGGTCGGCTCGCTCGGCCTGCCGCCGATGGCGTCGAGGAACGCGTCGCGCAGGCGGTGCCCGCGGGAGTCCGGCGGGAAGCGCTTCTCTGCGCGCTCGAGCTTCTCGCCGGAGTAGCGGCGCCGACCCCAGGGAGAACTGGGCTTGCCGAGTCGGCACGCGCCCCAGAGACCCAGGCCCGGGATGAACACCGACAGCGCCCCCAGCGCGATCCGGCCCTTCAGGAACGAGAGCACGGAGAGGACGAGCGCCTGGGCGACCGTCACGATGACGAGGACCGGAGCCTCGCCGTCCTCCAGTCCGAACGGCTTGGTCCCCATGACGACGAGCACCATGAAGGCGGTCACGAGAACGACGGCGTCGAGCGACGAGCGTCCCTGCTCGCTCCAGTACACGTCGCGCAGGTGCACCCACAGCGCGAACTCGTCGAACGTCAGCCCAGCTCCGACGCCGAAGCCCACGGCGGCGATCTGAAACCAGGGGGACGCGGGCGTGTCGAGCGCGAACGCCACGAAGCCGCCCGCGAGCATCAGCGAGATGCCCCACACGAGGTGGTGGAGATGCAGGCCGGAGCTCGTCTCGACGTTCCCCGGCCACCAGGACACCTGGGCGCGGATCATCCGCGCGCTCGTGCGGATGAAGAGGAACGAGACGAGGAACGACAGCAGGACGAGGAACGCGGCGTCGCGTCCCGGCTGCGCGGAGGCGGCCGTGAACGGGTCGACCGAGAAGAACGCGAGGACGGCGAAGGGCACGGAGCGTCTACCCGGCCAGCGCCTTCGCGGCGAGCTGCCCGCACGCGGCGTCGATGTCCTGCCCGCGCGTGAGTCGCACGGTCGCGTTGAAGCCGGCCTTCACGAGGACGTCGCGGAAGGCGTCGATCGCCTCGCGCGAGGACCCGTCGTAGACCGACCCCGTCGGGTTGTAGGGGATGAGGTTCACCTTGTACTTCCTGCGATCGAGCAGCCTGGTCAGCGCCTGCGCCTGCTCGTAGCGGTCGTTGACGCCGGCGAGCATCACGTACTCGACGAAGACCATGCGCCGGCGGCGCTCATACCAGCGATCGCAGGCGGCGAGGACCTCGTCGAGCGGGTACCGGTCGTTCACCGGCATGATCTCCGACCGCAGGTCCGCGTCCGGGGAGTGCAGCGAGAGCGCCAGGCGGATCGGCATGTCGCTCGCGGTCAGCGCGTCGATCCCCGGGATCCAGCCGACGGTCGAGATCGCCGTGCGGCGGTTCGTGATGCCCAGGTCGGGGAGCAGCCGGCACGCCTCGAGCACGTTCTCGAGGTTCATCATCGGCTCGCCCATGCCCATGAAGACGCAGTGGTCCACCTGCGACATGCGGCGGAAGTGCAGCGCCTGGTCGAGGATCTCCCACGCGGTCAGGTTGCGGCCGAACTTCATCGACCCGGTGGCGCAGAACGTGCACGTGAGCGGGCATCCCGACTGCGAGGAGACGCAGAGCGAGTGCCGTCCGTCCCTGTAGCGCATGAGCACCGCCTCGACGGGGCGGCCGTCGGCGGTCGAGAAGAGCGCCTTGACCGTGCCGTCGAGCGCGGTCGCCTGGTTCTCGAGCGTCAGGCTCGAGAACGGGACGTCGGACGCCAGGCGCGCGCGCAGCCCGGCCGGCAGATCGGTCATGTCGTCCCAGCCGCGCACCCCGCGCGCCTGCCACGCCCACGCCTGCCGCGCCCGGTAGGCGGGCTCACCGGCATCGTCGAGCGTCGTCTTCAGCAGATCGAGGTCCATCGGGATCGACCACCTATGGTGACAGCGTGCGCCTGGCCAAACACCTCGCCCACGCGGGCGTCGCCTCGCGGCGGGCCGCCGAGCAGCTCGTGTTCGGCGGGCGTGTCACCGTCGATGGCGAGACGGTCACCGACCCCGCCCGCGACGTCAGCGGCCGCGAGCGCATCGAGGTCGACGGCGAGCGCATCGGCGGCGCGCCCGCCGTGCGCGTCGTCTACCTCCTGCACAAGCCGTTCGGCGTCGTCTCGACCGCGGCGGACACGCACGGCCGCCCGACG
This sequence comes from Solirubrobacteraceae bacterium, assembly GCA_036782855.1. Classification (GTDB taxonomy): domain Bacteria; phylum Actinomycetota; class Thermoleophilia; order Solirubrobacterales; family Solirubrobacteraceae; genus F1-60-MAGs163. The sequence goes on along the minus strand of DAIPYF010000098.1, from coordinate 2,595 downwards.
GTCGTCGACCTCGTGCGCGCACCCGGCGCGCGCCGCCTCTACCCGGTCGGGCGCCTGGACGCCGACAGCGCGGGCCTCATCCTCCTGACGGACGACGGCGACCTGGCCCACAAGCTCACGCACCCGAGCTTCGAGGTGCCCAAGACCTACCGCGTCATCGTCGGCGGCCCGGCGCTGCGCGACGGCGCCCTGCGGCGCCTGCGCGACGGTGTCGAGCTGGAGGACGGCGTGAGCCTGCCCGCCGAGGTCCGGCGCATCAACGCCCATGAGCTGGAGCTGACGCTGCGCGAGGGCCGCAAGCGCCAGGTGCGCCGGATGTGCGACGCGGTCGGTCACCCCGTGCGCGAGCTGCGCCGTGTGCGCTTCGGCCCGCTGCCGCTCGGACAGCTCAGGGAGGGTCAGTCGCGGCGGCTCACTCCGGGCGAGGTGGAGGCACTGCGGGCGGCGGCGGACGAGCCCCGGGTGGCATGATGGCGCCCGCCATGCGCCTGCACGCCCTGCGCGGGGCCATCACCGTCGACGCCAACGAGCGTGAGCAGATCCTCGACGCGACCGAGGAGCTCATGCGCGAGCTGCTGGAGCGCAACGCGCTCACGCCCGCGGACGTCGTCAACTGCATCTTCACGATGACCGACGACCTGAACGCCGAGTTCCCGGCCGTCGCCGCGCGCACGATGGGCTTTGACCGCGTGCCGCTGCTGTGCGTGCGCGAGATCGACGTCCCGGGCGCCATGGAGCGCGTGATCCGCGTGCTCGTGCAGTACCACGCGCCGGAGAGCCACGTTGCCCGTCACGTGTACCTGCGGGAGGCGCGCGCCCTGCGCGCCGACCTGGAATCCGCCCAGTAGGAGGCCGCCGTGTCCGAGAACCCCGTCGTCACCGAGGTCGTGGAGGGCGCCGGGTGGTCCGCCGGCCACCTGGACGCGCTGGGCGAGGGCTGGGGCTTTCGCAAGGTCCGCGTGCCGCTCGGCGTCACGTCGATGGGCGTCAACGCGCTCGTGCTGCCGCCCCGCTACCAGGCGGGGTTCCACTACCACGACGAGCAGGAGGAGATCTACTTCGTCCACGAGGGCGACGTGGAGCTCGAGTTCGGTGACGGGTCGGTCGCGCGGCTCGCGCCGGGCGGCATCGCGCGCGTCGACGCGACGACCGTGCGCCGGCTGCGGAATCTGAGCGACGGCGACGCCGTGATCTTCGTCGTCGGCGGCAAGGGCGGCTACGTCGGCCGCGACGCGCACCTCCCGGAAGGTGAGGAGCGCGCCGGCGGGCCCCTCGACGCCTGACACAATCAGCCCGTGACGATCGAGTACTCCGAGCGCCTGCGGCGCATCCCGTCCTACCCCGCCGCGTCGGCGTACGCGCTGCCCGACGACGTCGCGCAGCTCGCGTCGAACGAGTCGCCGGACCCGCCGCTGCCGGCGGGCGCCCCCGCCCCCCACGGGGGCGTCCGGCGGCGCCCCCCCCCCCCCGCTGCCGGCGGTCGCCGACGCCATCGAGGGCGTCGTGCGCGGGCTCAACCGCTACCCGGACCCGACGAACGCCGGGCTGCGCGCCGCGCTCTCGGACCGGTACGGCGTGCCGGCCGAGCGCATCGCGATCGGCAACGGCTCATGCGACGTGCTGCTCGCGCTGGGTGAGGCGCTGCTCGAGCCCGGAGCCGAGCTCGTGTACGCCTGGCCGTCGTTCTCCGTCTACCCGCATCTGGAGGCCGCGTCCGGGGCGACCGCGATCCGCGTCCCGCTGAACGACCGCGACGAGCACGACCTCGAGGCGATGCTCGCCGAGATCACCGCCGCCACGCGCCTGGTGATCGTCAACAACCCGAACAACCCGACGAGCACCGCGGTGCCCGCGGCCGCGATCGCGGACTTCGTGGGCCGCGTGCCCGACCACGTCTGCGTGCTCCTCGACGAGGCCTACTGCGAGTTCAACACGCTCGACGACCCCGACACCACCCTGCCGCTGCCGGCGCGGCACCCCAACGTCATCCTGCTGCGCACGTTCAGCAAGGTCTACGGTCTCGCCGGCCTGCGGGTGGGATTCGCGCTCTGCGGCTCCTCTGAGCCGGTCGCGGCGGTGAACCTCGTGCGCCAGCCGTTCTTCTGCAGCGCACCGGCGCAGGCCGCGGCGATCGAGGCGCTGCGCCACCAGGACGCGGTCGCCGAGCGCGTCGAGCGGGCGGTGCTCGCGCGCGTGGAGGTCGCCGACGGGCTGGACCGGCTCGGGATCGCGGTCGCCGCCTCGCAGGCGAACTTCTGCTGGCTCACGCTGCCGGCGCAGCCCGGGGAGGATCCCGCGGCGCTGGAGCGCCACGTCGTCGCCTCGCTGCGCGACCGCGGCGTGCTCGTGCGCGCCGGGACCGCCCTCGGGCGCGAGGGCTGCCTGCGCGTCACGTATGGGACGCCCGCGGAGAACGCGCGCTTCCTCGCCGCGATCGCCGACGCCCTCGCCGCCGTCCGCTCGTCCGTGTGACGATCTCGCAACCGTGCGCTCGCGCTCGCCGCAGGCGTGTGGTTCAATGCCTCCGCAGATGAGCCGCCAGGCCCACAGCGCCACGACGTATCCCACCAGCGCCGCGCTGTTCGGCTTCGGCTT
>DAIPYF010000097.1:0-9537 GCA_036782855.1 Solirubrobacteraceae bacterium | reverse complement strand
AGAGCGACGTCTGCCCGATGCCGCGCCGCGGGCTGTTCGCGACGCGCTGGAAGCTCACGGCGTCCTGCGGGTTGCCGAGCAGCGTCAGGTAGGCGACCGCGTCCTTGACCTCGGCGCGCTCGTAGAACTTCGTCCCGCCGATCACCTGGTAGCCGATCTCGCGCCGGACGAGCGTGTCCTCCAGTGCGCGCGACTGCGAGTTCATCCGGTAGAGCACCGCGATCTCGTTGCGCGACAGCCCCTCGTCGACGAGCCGCTCGATCTCCCCGGCGACGTAGCGCGCCTCGCTGTGCTCGTCGTCGAGCTCGCGCACGACGATCTCGTCGCCCGGGCCGATGTCCGTCCAGAGCGTCTTGGGCATCTGGTCGCGGTTGTGGGCGATCAGCGCGTTCGCGGCGTCGAGGATCGTCTGCGTCGAGCGGTAGTTCTGCTCGAGCTTGACCGTCGCGACCTCGTCGAAGTCCTTCTGGAAGTCGAGGATGTTGCGGATGTCGGCGGACCTGAAGCTGTACACCGACTGCGCGTCGTCGCCGACGACCATGAGGTTCCCGTGCTCCCCGGCGATCAGCTGGAGCAGCACGTACTGCGCATGGTTCGTGTCCTGGTACTCGTCGACGAGCACGTGGCGGAACGTCGCCTGGTAGCGGGCGCGGACCTCGGGGAACAGCCGCAGCACGTCCACGGTCCGGCCGAGCAGGTCGTCGAAGTCCATCGCGTTCATGCGATGCAGCGAGGACTCGTAGAGCTCGTAGACGTCGGCGACGGTCTGCTCGAAGTACGACCCGACCAGCTCGCGGTAGCCGGCGGCGTCGCGCAGCTGGTTCTTCGCCGCGGAGATCTGGTGCTGGACGGCCGCGGGCGTGAAGCGCTTGGGATCGACCCCCAGCTCGTCGAGGCACTGCTTGACGAGCCGGCGGCTGTCGGACTGGTCGTAGATCGTGTACTGGCGCGTGTAGCCCAGCCGCGGCGCCTCGGCCCGCAGGATCCGCGCGCAGGCGCTGTGGAAGGTCATCACCCACATCGCGCGCGTCGAATGGCCCAGCAGCAGTTCGACGCGCTCGCGCATCTCCTGCGCGGCCTTGTTGGTGAACGTGATCGCAAGGATCTCGCCGGGGCGCGCGCGCCCCGTCTGGATCAGCCATGCGAGCCGGTGCGTCAGCACCCGCGTCTTGCCCGAGCCGGCGCCCGCGAGCACGAGGAGCGGCCCCTCAGGATGGGTCACGGCGTCCCGCTGGGGCTCGTTGAGGCCCTCGAGCAGGTGGGCGATGCGCGCGTCGGTGGGGGCGTCCGGCATGAACCTCTCAGGGTACGACCGCCGGCGGCGGCGACGGTAGGCTCGCGTGATGGCGCTGAGCCTGCCCGACGAGGTGCGCGAGTCGTGCGCGCGGATCGCCGCGGGCGCGCGCTCGGTCACGATCGACCTGGAGGCCCTGGAGGCGCTCGACCCGGGCCCCGAGCCCGCGGCCGACACCGAGCGCCACCTGCTCGACGGCTCCCCGCCGGACGTCGCCGCGTACTTCCTCACACTCGACACGATCAACTTCGGCTCCGGGTGGTTCCCGACGCTGCGCAAGCGCACCGACCACCGCGGGACCCCCGTCTCCGGCTATTTCACCGTCGCCTGGTCGCTCGCCGACCGCTTCCGGGCCGCCGGGCCCTGGTCCGGCGACGAGCTGCGCGCGATCCGCACCGAGGAGGTCGCCGACACCCTCGGCCAGCCGCGCGACCACGAGCTGATGGCCCTCTACGCGCAGGCGCTGCGCGACCTGGGGCGATTCCTCGGCGGTCGCCACGCCCTGGACCTGGTCGCGGAGTCGAAGGGGTCCGCCGCGGTGCTCGCGCGCACGCTCGCGGACGGCATGGCCCTCTACGACGACCGCGGGTTCTGGAAGCGCGCGCAGATCGCCCCGTCGAACCTCGCCCTCGCGGGCGTCGCCGAGTTCGGCGACCTGGACCGCCTGACGATCTTCGCCGACAACCTCGTCCCCCACGTGCTGCGCTGCGCGGGGGTGCTGGTCCACTCCCCCGGCCTCGCCGCGCACATCGACGCCGGGCGCCCGCTGCGCCCGGGCCCCCAGGAGCGCGAGATCCGCGCCTGCGCCGTGCACGCCTGCGAACTGCTGTCCGGGCGGACCGGGCTGGCGCCGCGCGACCTCGACCTGCGCCTGTGGACCCGCGGGCAGGACCCGGCGATCAAGGCCCGCCCGCGGCACCGCTGCCGCTGCGTGGCGTACTGACGACGGACCATGCCGGCCGCCGTCGATCTGTACTGGCTGCCGCTCGGCGCGGGCGGGCGCGTCGTGCGCTTCAACGGTCGCGTCTACGAGGCGGTGGCCGCGAGGGCAGGGCGCCGGAGCCCCTGCGACCTCTACCACTCGGCGCTCGAGGTCCACACCGCGGCCGACCGGTTCGTGATCGAGGTGACGCCGGTCATCGACACCCACGGCGAGCTCCGGGGCGTCGTCGGGGAAGGCCCGGTCGGTTCCCGGTGGGCGCGGCGCCTGCGGATCTTCCGCTACGAGATCCGCTGCTGGCGGGACGGGCGCATCCCGGACATCGACGAGGCCGTCGGCGGCCCGCGACGCCTGAGCGCCGGTGAGGACGACCGGGCGCTGGCGCTGCTCGATCTCGTTCCACTGGTACCCAGGGAGGTCTGGGGCCGCGATCACCTCGGGACGGGCGAGATGTGGAACTCGAACTCGGTGGTCTCCTGGCTGATCGCGCGCAGCGGGATCGACGCGGACGCGATCGCGCCTCCGCCCGGAGGACGAGCGCCCGGGTGGCGGGCCGGGCTCGTCGTCGCGCGGCGCGACGACGACCGGACGTCCCGCGGCGACGGGCGCTCCCATCGCCGCGGATGGCGGCCGCGACCTACCCGCCCGCCGGGTTGCGGCCCTTGACCGGCCGCAGCGGGCGCACCTGCGCCGGTGCCGGCGCGCCGCGGGGGTCTCCAGCGGGTCAGCCCTGCGGGGCGAAGAACGGCGCGGAGATGTAGCGCTCGCCGGAGTCCGGCAGCACGCAGACGATGCGCTTGCCCTTGGATTCGGGGCGCGCGGCGACCTGCATGGCGCCCCACAGCGCCGCGCCGCAGGAGAGCCCGGCCATCACGCCCTCGCGCGACGCCGCGAGCCGGGCGGTCTCGATCGCGGCCTCGTCGGGCACGGGGATGATCTCGTCGAGGATCTCCCGGTTGAGGACCGCGGGGACGAAGCCCGCGCCGATGCCCTGGATGCGGTGCGGGCCCGGCGAGCGACCCGACAGCACCGCGCTCGACTGCGGCTCGACGGCGACCACGAGCGCCTTCGGGTTGTGCTGCTTGATCGCCTCGCCCGCCCCGGTGATCGTCCCGCCCGTCCCCACGCCGGCGACGAGGACGTCGACCCTGCCGTCCATGGCCGCGAGGATCTCCGGGCCTGTGCCGAGCCGGTGGGCCTCGGGGTTGGCCGGGTTGGAGAACTGGTCGGGCAGGAAGTGGTCGGGGTCGCTCGCGAGCGCCCGCGCGGCGTCCACGGCCTCGTTCATCCCGCCCATCGACTCGATCACCTCGACCGTCGCGCCGTAGAGGCGCAGCAGGGCCTCCCGCTCGCGGCTCATGCCCTGGGGCAGGAAGATCCGCAGGTCGTACCCGCGGGCGGCGCAGACGAACGCGAGCGCGATGCCGGTGTTCCCGGATGTCGCCTCGACGATCGTGCTGCGACCCGGCTCGATCAGCCCGTCACGCTCGGCGGCCGCGATCATCGCCACGCCGATCCGATCCTTGACGGAGCCGCCCGGGTTCAGCGCCTCGAGCTTCCCGAACAGCTCCACCCCGTTCGCGTCGGGAGCGGGCCCCAGCAGCCGGGTGAGCTGCACCATCGGGGTGTCACCGACCAGATCGGCAATGTTGATCGGGATTGCGGCCATTGGGCCCCGCCGAGACTAGAGCACCCGGCCGACGATGCAGGGCGCGATCAGGTGCGCCCGACGGCCGCGGCGCGCAGGAGGTCGCGGTCCACGTCGACGGACTGCCGGACGATCCGCGTCGCGCCGCCGAGCGCCTGCTCGACCTCGCCCGCGAAGGCCTCGGAGCCGATCGCGACGATGGCGGCCTCGCCCTCTTCGACGAGGCTCCCGAGGTCCGTGAGGTCCTGCCGCGAGAAGCCGTGCCACAGATGCCCGATGGTGGCGCCAAGCCCGCCGCCCGCTGCCGCGCCGACCGCGAGGCCCGCGAGCGCCGGCGGGAAGAGCAGCCCGACGAGAGCGCCGACGATGATCCCGCCCTCCGCCCCGCGCGTGGTGGAGCGCGCGTCGTGGCGCTCCACCTCCACGTGGCCGACCGCGTGGCGCAGCAGTGCGGCATCGTCGAGATGCAGTTCGTGCGCGGCGGCGAGATCCTCGACGGCCGCGAAGTCCGCCCGCGCGCGGTCGAGCTCGTCGTACGCGGCGACGACGGCGAAGGTCAACTCGGAGGAGGTCATGCGTCGACCGTCGTGGACGCCGGCCCGCCCGACAACCGTGATTCGCCGCAGCGCTCAGGCCGGCTGCGGGCGGTCCCACTCCTCGGCGTACACCACGTGCGCGGGATTCACGACGATGCGCTTGCCCTTGCGGTCCGCGGCGATCATGCGCTCCTCGGCCATCAGCCGCTCCACGTCGGCGAGGTCGAGGTCGCTGGCGAGCCATTCGCCGTCGGCGAAGACGAGGCGTGTTCCCATGCCGGGATGCTCGCGCAGCGGGCGGACGCGGTCAGCCGTTGCAGCGCAGCAGCCGGTCCCGCAGGTCGCGGTGCGAGGTGGATGCGGGGGCGGCGCCGAGCGGCGGGCGGCGGCGCGAGCCGCAGGCCGGCGCGGCCTGCTCGCTGGTCTGCGTGCGGGTCTGGACGGTGTCGGTGGAGGTCATGGGTGGAACGTACGGCCGCCCGACCACCCGTTGTGTGAAGCGCCGCACGGACCGGACCGGGGACACGGATCAGGGGGCGACCGGCTCGTCGCCGAGCAGGACGTCGACCTCGATCGGGTCGACCGTCAGGTCGCCCGCGACGCTCGCCTGGTCGCCGCGGTGGGCGAGCCCCGCGTACGCGGGATCGGTCGGCGTCGGCAGCCCCCCGACCGTCCCGACCAGCCCACCGCTGCGGATCACGTCCGCGAGGTCGCCGGGCGCGTCCGAGCCGCACGGCACCGTCGTCGGCGCAAGGCCCTCGGCGAGGTTCGGGTAGCGCTCGGCGTCGAGGAACGGCAGGCTGGCGTTCCCGTCCGTGGCGAGCACGCCGCCGGTGACGGCCTGCGCGGCGCCTCCGGTGGTGACCTGCGCGGGTGTGGGGACGGGCGCGGCCGCCGCGTCGCTCGAGCCCGGCGCGTACGCGTTGTAGGGCTTGGCCGGGAACAGGCAGGCGCTGAGCGCGACGCGATCCGGAGCTCCGGGATCGGACTGCACGGTCGCCTTGGCGATCCGCACGCGCCCGTCCTTCATGATCGCGGGGGCGATCCGCAGGTTGCCCTTCAGCCGCACTCCGGGGATGTAGTTCTGCACGGCGCCGGTGACGACCTGCCGGCACTGGAAGTAGGGCGCCGGCACGTCCTCGCCCTCGATGAGGCCTGGCTGCTTGAACACGTCCTGGTCGACCACCCGCGCGATCGCGTTGATCTTCGTCATCAGGTTGACCGTCACGTCGATGCCGACGTTCTTGCCCGGGATGTTCCCGAAGAGGTTCGCCTGGCCGCCGGAGTACCCGAGCGTCGTGTCCTGCGAGCCCTGCGCCGTCGTGAGGCCGCCCGGTGTCGCCGCGGTGCCCGTGCTCATGTTCACGGCGACGCCGCCCGGAGCGATCCCGAGGCGGAGCGCCGCCGTCCGCAGGACCGTGTTCGCCGCGCCCGAGGACAGGCCCGTGGGGACCGAGCCGACCGGGAACGGGTTCGTGTTCGGGCCGATCCAGTCGTTGTTCCCCGTGATGCCGCCGGCCTGGACGCGCGACGGCGCGTCGACACCGGGGCGGACAGGGAGGAAGACGCCGTTCGGTGCGCCTCCGGCGCTCACGACCGGGTAGCCCGGGAGCCCGCTGCCGGTTCCTGCGCCGAAGTCGTAGGGGGCGCCGTGGAACAGGGCCTTGTAGCCCGGGCCGGCGGGCGCCGCGGCGGACGACCCGCCCTCGCCCGCGGTCGTGGTCCAGTCCCCGCAGCCCTGGTCCCCCGCCGCGCCGTCCGCGTAGGACTGCAGCGCCGCGAGGTCGCCGCCCGGACGGGCGAGCGACGCAAGCCAGTTGGCGTCCGAGCGCGTCGCGGGATCGCCGATCGCCTCGTTCCAGAGCAGCGGCACCGCGGATGTCAGCAGCGTCTTGTCGCCCGGCAGGAGCCTGATGTTCACGTTGCCCAGCGAGCCGCCGTCGTAGGTGTCCTGGAACTGGACCACCGCGCCCAGCGCACCGGAGATGACGATCTCGCGGGTCCCGAGCGACGGGCCGAGGTTCACGCGCGCCGACGGCAGCGTGCGCTGGTTCAGCGCGGTGCCCTGCGTCGCGCAGGTCTGCCCGCCGCCCGGGGCGGGGTTCTCGCCGTTGTCCGTCATGCACGTGTTGCGCAGGCGGATGGTGACCGGGAGCTCGAAGTTGACGAGCGCCGCGCGGCGCAGGAACGACCGGCGTCGCAGCGCGGATGGGTTGTGCTTCAGCTGCTTGCGCAGCTGCTTGCCGATCACCGCCTTCTTCTCCGCGGACACGCGCTTCGCCGCGGGCGCGGCCGCCACCGGCGCGACGAGCGCGACGGCGACCACGAGCAGGAGGGACGAAAGGCGACGCAGCACAGCGATGCCATCGGCGACCCGGCGCCGGCCGGCGAGCCGCGGCGCGCGAGGTCGGACATGTGTCCAGGGCGCCCGGCGAACGTGCGCGGACCCGCGTCGTCACGTTCGGATGTCGGCTCGCGCGTGCCTCCAGGACCGGGAGGGCCGATCAGATGTAATACCTAGCCTGAAAATGCCAAGGATGCGGGCTTCCCGGTCGCGATGGGAAAGCCCATGGGATAGCGGGAAGGCCAGGGATCAGGCCCAGGGCGGCGGCGGGTCCCCCCGTAGCCTGTCGCGTTCCACGCTGCCGCCGACGTGAACTACGGCATCTTGGACGGCCTCGGCCGCGCGGGTCAGCGTCTCGTACCGCGGCTGCCCGTAGATCGTGTAGTGATGCGGGTGCCCTCCCGCGCACTGCCGAGCAAGGCGCGCCACTTCGTCTGTCCACGGCGTCAGCGCGATCTGCCAAGACACGCTCGTGTCCTCTTGGAGTAGTTGAAGGCGCCCGCACCGCGTGTACCAGCCAGGCTCGGTCCATCCCCCGAGGAGCCGCGGGATACGTCGGCGTAAAGGCGGGTCGCCCGAGTACGGCATCTACGCAGCGGACGCTAGTCGATCGTGTGCCGTGCGCGCACGATTGCGCTCGCTTTGCATGTAGACCCCCAAGAGGGACGCCGCTCCCTCGGCGGCCCCGGGCATCAGGTGGCCGTAGAGATCGAACGTCACTTTGATCGAACTGTGGCCCATGAAGTCGGAGAGGGCCTTTGCGTTGACGCCCGCGGCGATCATGAGCGACGCGAAGGTGTGCCGCGCGGTGTGTAGGTCGATCGGCTTGAGTTCCGCGTCCGTCCACACGTTCCAGCACCGGGCGTATGCGTTCTCGACCTAGCCGCCCCAACGGACGGCCGAACGTCCTCCGATGGGATAGCAATGGGAGAGTCGGGGGCAGTTCAACGGGGTCCAGATCGGTTCAGCTCGGGCCGCAATCCGCATGAATACTCGAAAGCGCCCACGGCGCCTACTCCCGGTCTAGATGTAATACATCGCCTGCCCGGCGTCAGAGCGCTCACGGTCGATGACGTCCTGGATCGACGTGCGCTGAAGGACCGCGCGCGCGGCGTCCGCAGCCTCGGCGAACACCCCGACGCTGCCGCGGCCCAGCGGCCCGTCGAGCAGCTCGACGACCTCGAGCACCGTGATCGAGCCCGGCTCACGGGCGAACGAGTAGCCGCCCTTCACGCCGCGCTGGCTCTTCAGCAGTCCCGCACGGCGCAGCGTCGCGAACAGCTGCTCCAGGAACTGGGTCGGGATCTCCCGCCGCTTCGCGAGCTCCCCGATCGGGACCGGCCCCTCACCGGACTGCCCGAGCTCGGTCAATGCCTGGAGCGCGTAGGGCGACTTCGTCGTGATCGAGATCATCTGGTCTCGATCCTAGGACAACGGTCAGACTTTGGAGAGCTATCAGACCGCCTTCGGCGGTCTGTCCTGCCAGGGGGCCGTGGCTAGAGCCAGCCGCGCTCCGTTGCGATCAACACGGCCTGTGCGCGGTCGACCGCGCCGAGCTTGCCGTAGATGTTGTGCAGGTGCGTGCGCACCGTGCTCGTGGACAGCTCGAGCTCGTGGGCGATCTGCTTGTAGACCTTGCCCTCGGCCAGGCGCTTGAGCACCTCGACCTCGCGGCCGCTGAGCGGACACGGGTCGACCTGGCGGATGCGGCCGGTGGAGGGGAACGGCAGGTCGTACATGACGCTGCGCAGCTCCTCCGGGCCGAGGCCGATCGCGCGGGCGCAGCGCAGCATCTCCGTCGGGGAGACCGCGCCGCCCTGGGCGTAGTGGGCGAGCATGTCCGCGAGGCGGACGAACGCGGTCTCATCGCTGGCGTCCTCGGCGTGGTGCCGCTCGATTACCGAGGCGACCGACTTCGGCAGGCCCCAGCGGCGTGCGAGGACGCCGCCCACGAGGGCGTGGTCCACGCCGAGCTCGCGGCGCTCACGGTGGATGCGCTCCTCGGGCGTGCGCGCGCCCTGATGCACCTGCTGCGGGTAGCCGGGGTAGGCGTGCATGAGGACGAGCTTCCCGATGTCGTGCAGGAGCGCGGTCACCATCAGCCGGTCGCGATCCTCGTAGCCGGCCTCGGCGGCGAGGCGCTCGGCGGCGCGCTGCGTGGCGACCCCGTGCAGGCGGAAGCGCTCGGGCGCGGCCTCCCAGACGGTGGAGCGCTCGAAGAAGTCGAAGGTCCGGGCGCGGGCGGCGACCGACTGCACGGCCTCCGGCGAGAGGACGTCGGTGGCCTGCACGATCGACTCGACCCGCCCGCGGGTGCGGCCCTCGATCTGGTTGGCCACGCGCAGCACCGCGATGACGAGGGCGACGTCGCTCTCGACCGCGGCGACCATCTCGCCCATGTTGGTCCGCTCGTCGCCGACGATCCGCAGGACGCGGTCGCGGGACTCGGCGAGCGCCGGGAAGTTCTCGAGGGCCTCGAAGGCGGCCGTCAGGCGGCGGCCATGTCCTTCGTTGTGGCGGCGTGCGGCATCGGCGGGGGGATCTGCGGCGCGCAGGGACGGGGCTGATGCGGCCTGGGGCATGTGGCGAATTCCGTTCGGGAAGGAGGTTCCGCGGTCGCGGGGATGCGACGCACCCTCCCTATCGGCAGGAGTGGACAAGAGTTTGAGCGCTGCGACCCCGGCCCGTGCCGGGACGGAGCCCGCCGGTCCCCGCGATCAGATCACGGAGCCGTCCGCCGGCCGCAGCGGCAGGCCCGCGCCGACCCACTCGCCC
>DAIPYF010000096.1:0-9584 GCA_036782855.1 Solirubrobacteraceae bacterium | reverse complement strand
CGCTGGAGCTACGAGCTGCTGCGCTCGCGCGGGAACTCGATCGAGGGCGGGACCACCGAGATCCTCAAGAACATCGTGGCCGAGCGCGTGCTCGGCCTGCCGCGGATGCGCTAGGAGACGACCGAGATGAACTTCGACTTCACCGACGACCAGCACGAGATCAAGCGCACCGCGCGGGACCTGCTGACCAAGCGCTCGACCTGGGAGAAGGTCCGCGAGGCCGGCGAGGGCGCCAGGTACGACGACGAGCTGTGGCGCGAGCTCGCCGAGCTCGGCTGGCCCGGCATCGCGATCGCCGAGGACCACGGCGGTCAGGGTATGGGCGTCGTCGAACTCGTCATCCTGCTGGAGGAGCTCGGGTACGCGTGCGCGGCGACGCCGTTCCTGGGCAACGCGCTCGCGGGCCTGGTGATCCAGTCCGCCGGGTCACCGGACCAGCAGGCGCGCTGGCTCCCCGGCCTGGCGAGCGGTGCACAGCGCGGCGCGGTCGGCGCGCCGGGGCTGATCCCGGACGGCCACGGCGCGGACGTGCTCGTGCTCGTGACCGCCGACGGGCCGCGGCTCGTCGACGCGTCCACCGCGGGCGGCGCGAGCGTGGACGCGATCGACGCCACGCGCCGGCACGCATCGGTGACCGAGGCCGTGGCGCGGGGTGGAGCGCCGCTCCCGGGCGACGGCGAGCTGGCGGTCGACCTTGCCCGCGCCGCCGTCTCGGCGGAGCTCGTCGGCCTCGCGCAGCGCGCGCTGGAGATGAGCGTCGCGTACGTCAAGGACCGCAAGCAGTTCGAGACGCCCGTCGGCGCCTTTCAGGCCGTCTCCCACCGGTGCGCGCAGATGCTGCGCGACACGGAGATGGCGCGGTCGGCGACCTACAACGCGGCATGGGCGGCGGACGCGGCGCCCGAGCGCCTCGCCGAGGCCGCGGGTGTCGCAAAGGCCGCGGCCTCGCAGGCCGGACGGGACGTGACGGCGTCGGCGATCCAGGTCCACGGCGGCATCGGCTTCACGTGGGAGGCCGACGTGCACTGGCTCTACAAGCGCGCGCAGATCGACGCGGCGCTGCTCGGCGGCGCGGGCGCCCATCGCGGGCGACTGGCGCACATGGCGGCCGCGCGCCTGGCCGCCGCGCGCGCCTGACCGGTCAGTCCCGCGGAACGATGAGCCCGGGGTCCACGATCCCGGGCTCGCCCGCCCTGATGCGCTCGGCCAGCTCGCGCAGCTCCTCACGGCGGTCGTACGGCAGGTCGTTCCACGGGAGGTCGAGCAGTGCGCCCTCGAGCGCGAACAGCCCGACGACGTTCCAGCGGCCCGGGTGGCGCTCCAGCATGCGGCGGTAGGCCTCGACGCTGCCGAGCCGCTCGAGGTCGGCGGGCGTGCGGATGCCGGCCTGCGGCAGGAGTTCCTCCGAGGCCGGACCGAGGTTCCGCAGGTCGCTGAGCCGCTCCTCGCTCAGTGGTGCTCCTGAAGCTCTCGCAGGCGCCGGTACTCGTCCACGGTCAGCGGCCGGCCGCGCACGTCGCTCAGCGCCGGGTCGTGCTCGAGGTACTCGTCCTCCGCGCGGCGCCACACCGCGATGTAGCGGTAGAACGGGACCACCGGATGCAGGTGGTGGACCAGGTGGTAGTTCTGGTAGAGCAGGAGCGGGGAGAGCAGGCGCTCGAGGCCGATGCGGTTGCGGGTCGTGCGGTAGCGGTCCTGCTCGGGCGTCGCGGTCAGCTGGTTGTGCGGCAGGTAGTCGAACGCCCAGCCGAGGACGAACACGGCGATGCGCACCGGGAGGAAGTAGAGGACCAGCAGCGCGATCCCGTTGCCGGTCAGGATCGCGAGGGCCGCGATCGACAGCAGGACGGCCCACGTGACCAGGGCCTCGGCGATCTCCCCGCGCGGGCGCGTGTGCATCTTCGGGACGTAGAAGACGACGTACCAGAGGTCGATCGTCAGCCAGCGCAGCGGCTGCGTCCAGCGCGCGCCGCGGTGGGTGAAATGGTCCGGGTCGCTGCCGTCGGCGTGGTTCGTGAACCGGTGGTGCCGCATGTGGATGAAGCGCCACATGCGAAAGCCCGCGTGCGGCGCGAAGAACGGCGTCGCGAGCCGGCCGAGCCACGTGTTGAGCGTCCCGTCGGAGGAGGCCGAGTGGTGGCTGGCCTCGTGGCTCACGGTGAAGAGGACGAACGCGGCGATCGCGTTGAGGATCACGCTCGGCCACCAGGGCCAGGTGTCGGTGAGCGCGAGCGCCGTGCTCGTGACGAAGACGGTGACGCCGCCCAGGAGCAGCAGGATCGTCGGCCAGTTCAGGCGCGGGACGGGCTCGCCGGGGTCGGGGATGGTGCGGATCCGTGCGGGGTCGACGCTGACGCTCGACATGGTGTCGGAGCATACGTCCCCGGGGTGGCGTGGACGCGCTACTTCACGAGGCCGCGGTCGAGCGCGTAGCGCACGAGCTCGGCGCGGGTGGTGCGGCGCAGCTTCTGCTGGATGTGCGCGCGATGGGACTCGACGGTGCGCACCGACAGGTGGAGCTGTTCGGCGATCTCGGCGTTCGTGTGCCCGAGGGCGATGAGCCGCAGGACCTCGGTCTCGCGCTCGGTGAGCTCGTCGGGCGGGGAGTTGGGGCGCAGCGACGCGAGCGCGGCTCCGAGACGGGGGTTGAGGTAGGAGTCACCGCCGGAGGCTCGGTGGACCGCCTCGATCAGCTCGTCGTCGGCGGCCTCCTTGAGGACGTAGCCGAGCGCGCCCGCCTGGAGCGCGCTGCGGGCGAACGCGGGATCGTCCTGCATCGTGAGGATCACGACGTTCGTCGCGGGTGACGCCTCCTTGATGTCCGGGATCGCCTCGAGCGAGGTCTTGGCTCCGGGCATGTTCAGATCGAGGACGAGGACGCCCGGCTTGTGGCCCCGCGTGTACCGGACGGCGCCCTCCACGTCGCCGGCCTCGGCGACGACCTCGAAGCCGGGCTCCGCCTCGAGCAGGAGGCGCAGGCCCGCGCGGACCACCTCGTGATCGTCGGCGAGCACGATGCGCACCTCTTCGGGGGGAGCGCCATTGGTCCGGGGTTCAGGAGCCATAGCCTGTCGACCTTAGGAGCGCGCCGGAGCGAGCGTCACCGTGCCAAGTCCCCGCCATACGTACGTAGTTTGCCGCATTCGAGGCGCGTGGTCTCCGCAACGGCGCGTCGCGGGCGTGTACTGATGGCTCTGTCACCCGACTCGCGTACGGTCACCCGGTGCCACATGCACGGACGCAAGGGGACGAGGGGATCACGGTGGTCGTGGCTGACCGCCACGACCTCGTGCGTCGTGCGCTCACCGACCTCATCGACGTCGAGCCCGGCTTCGCCGTCCTCGCGCAGGCGGCGGACGCGCGCTCGGCCGCGGCCGAGCTGCGCGTGCAGCGTCCGAAGCTCCTGCTCGTCGAGCCGCTCGTCCTCGGCGACGAGGGGCTCGTCCTGCTGCCCGGGCTCCTCAACGCCTCCCCCGTGACGCGCGCGGTCGTCCTCGCCGACGAGGCCTCGCCGGCGCTCGAGCGCCACGCGCACGGGCTCGGTGCGGTCGCCACGATCGTGAAGCACGCGGCTCCCGACGAGCTGTTCCGCGCGCTGCGCCAGGCCGTGACGCTGCGCGCACCGCTGCCCGCCACCGAGGGCTGACTCAGGCGGCGGGGCCCGTCGCGGAGAACCGCTCGGGAGCATCCGGGTCGAGCGGGATCGACGCCCGCACGATGGTGCCGCTCTCGGGCGCCGACCCGACGCGCAGGACGCCGTTCGCGAGCTCGACGCGCTCGCGCATGCCCAGCAGCCCGAAGCCCGCGGCGGGGGCGCCCGGGTCGAAGCCGCGGCCGTCGTCGCGCACCTCGACGTCCACCGCCTCGGGGCTCATCGTGACGAGGACGTCGGCCCGCGAGGCCCCGGCGTGCTTGGCGACGTTCGTCAGTCCCTCCTGGACGAGACGGTAGACGGTGCTCGCGACGTCGGGGCACAGGCGCGTCTCGTCGAGCGTGACCTGCAGCTCGACCTGCAGGTCGGTCGCCGATCGCGTGCGCTCGGCGAGTCCCTCCAGGGCGGCGGTCACGCCGAGCTGGTCGAGTGCCGCGGGGCGCAGGTCGGCGATCAGCCCGCGCAGCCCCTCGATGCTCTGCGACAGGCGGTTGATCGCCTCGTCGACGGTCGCGGCGAGGCGGTCGTCCGCGGCGCCGCGGCGCCCGGAGGCGAGGAGGATCTTCAGGCCGGCGAGGTCCTGCAGGCTCTCATCGTGGAGCTCGCGCGCCCAGCGCGCGCGCTCGTGCTCGGCGGCCTCCACGCGCCGTCGCAGCGTGCTGGCCGCGACGCGCTGCGCGGTCACGACGGCGGTCGCGGCGCTCGCGGCGAACGCCTCGAGCAGCCGCTCCTCGTCGGCCGAGAAGCCGCCGAACCCGTCCGTGCGGTCGAACGCGGCGAGCACCCCGACGGTCTCGTCCCGGTAGCGCAGCGGGACCAGCAGCCCCGAGGTGGCCCGCACTTCGCGCGCGAGGGCGCGCCGCAGCCGGGTCGCCTCGCCGGCCAGACGCTCGTCGCCGTCGGAGCTGCTGGCGGTGGCCCGGACGAGGGCGCCCTCGACCGGAAGCCGGCGGCCGAGCAGATCGGCCGCCGCGGAACCCGCGATGGCGCGCACGACGAGGTCGCCGTCCGAGAGCAGAGCGATGACCATGACGCGCGCCTCGACGAGGGCGCGTCCGCGCTTGGTGACGAGCTCCAGCACGCGGTCGAGGTCGGTCTCGGCGCCGAGCGCCCGCGCGATCGACATCGTCGCCTCGAGGGCCGCGACGGTGCGCTCGAGCTCGTCGCGGCGCTCCCGCTGACCGCGGTAGAGGTCGGCATTGTGGATCGCGATCGAGGCCCAGTCGGCGAGGACGAGGAGCGCCTGCTCGTCGAGGTCGGTGAAGGACCCCTCGCCCTTCTCGGTGAGATAGAGGTTGCCCCAGGGCGTCCCGTGGACGAGGATCGGCACGCCGAGGAACGTGGACATGGGCGGGTGGTTCGGCGGGTAGCCGTAGGAGCGCTCATGGGCGCTCACCTCGTCCAGGCGCAGCGGCACGGGGTTGCGGATGAGCTCCCCGAGAACGCCGTGGCCGTGCGGTGCGTCGCCGATCCGGCGCGTCGCGGCATCGTCCAGGCCGCTGGTCAGGAACCGGCTGAGGCCGGTGTGGGCCTCGTCGAGCACGCCGACGGCGGCATAGCGCGCACCCGTGAGCTCGCGCGCGACGTCGAGGACCCGGCGCAGCACCTCGTCGAGGTCGAGCTCGGACACGAGCGAGCGACCGACGTCCAGCAGCCGCCGAAGGCGCGCGTCGTCGAGCGTCACACGGCTTGCGGCGGGCTCGACGCTATCGGGAACCTGCGACACCGGGGCGGACCCTAGCGTGTGTCTGCCGAGGCGAAAACCCTGCCGGCGGACCGCGAGCGGACCACACCGGTGGCGCGGCCGCGCCTCCTACGGCGTCCAGCTCCGGAAGGCGCGGCGGGCCTCCTCGCGCAGCGCGGCCGGCAGCGGGGGGGCCCGCGCGCCGGAGCGCCCCGCGCCCGCGATCGTCGTGCGGATCTGATCGACGAACGCGACGCAGTCCTCGCACTCGGCGAGGTGCCCCTCGAAGCGCCGGCGGTCCGCGTCGTCCAGGGCGCCGTCGAGATACGCGGTCACGAGCTCGACGAGGTCGCGGCAGGGCATCTCGGCGTCGGTGTGGGGGTGGCCGGTCATGACGGTGGGGCGAGGTGCTCCGCCAGCGCGGCGCGCACCTTCGAGCGGGCGCGATGCAGGAGGACCCGTTGATTGGTCTCGGTGATGTCGAGGGCGTTACTGACCTGTGGGCCGTCCCAGCCCTCGACGTCGCGCAGCAGGATCACCGTGCGCTGAGCCGGGGGCAGCACCTCGATCGCGGCGTGGATGGGGGCGAGTGTCTCGGCGGACTGCGCCGCGCCCTCCGGCTGGGCCTCCCAGCGCGGGAGCGGCGCGCCCCAGTGGTGCGGCCATCGCGCGTGGTCCGCCGACAGGAAGCGGTCGGCGGCGACGGCCTCGAACCCGCCCGCGGACTCCTCGGAGGCGAGCGCGGCGAACGGCACCGTGCGCCGTTCGCGTGCGCCGCGGGTCTTCGCGCGGTTCACGAGGATCCGCAGGACCCACGTCTTCAGCGACGAGCGGCCCTCGAAGCGGTCCAGGCCGCTGAGGACGGCGACCCAGGTCTCCTGCACGACCTCCTCGGCGACCGCGGTGCTCGGCGTGAACTGCCGCGCGAGACGGAGCATCGAGGGTCCCCAGGCGTCCACGATCTCCATGAAGGCCGCCTCGTCCCCGGCCCGCAGACGGGCGAGCAGGCGCCTCTCGGCCGGGTCGTCCGAAGGCGGCGGCGTGTGGAGGTCCTCGGGCAACGCGCGGCGAGCGTAACGCCTGCGCGGCGCGGTGGACGGAGGGGCATGCCAGCGGATGCTCCCGTCGTCCTTCCCCCGCTTCCGGAGGCGTTCGGCGCCACCCGCGCCGCTCTCCACCTCGTCGCCGAGCGCATCGTCGCCCCCGCCCGCGTGGCGGCGACGGGGAACGAGATCGCCCTCGAGGCGACGCCCGGCGGCTTCGGCACGCCGGCGTTCCCTGACGGCGGGCGCGTGCGCGTCGCCGGTGACGAGCTCGTCGTCGTCGGCGCGGACGGTGTCGAGCGCCGCGCGGTCCTCACGACGCTGCCGGCGGCGGCGGGGCTCGCGGGGATCCCGGCCGACGGCCTGGACGGCGCGCGGCTGGCGGTGGACCGCGCCGCCGCCGACGCCCTGGCCGCGCTGTTCGCCTTCGCCTGGGACGTGCTGACGGCGCTGCGAGCCGAGGCTCCCGAGACGGCCGGCGCGTCGGCCGTGCGCCTGTGGCCAGAACACTTCGATGCCGCATTCGAGCAGGGGTCAGAGACCGACGGGCTCCGCGCCGGCTACGGGGTCTCGCCCGGGGACGGGGACCACCCCGAGCCGTACCTCTACGTCGGCCCGTGGGCCGAGCGACCGGCCGACCCGGGATGGAACGCGACCGGGTTCCAGGGCGCCGAGCTCGGGTACGCGGAGCTGCGCGCGGCGCCGGACGCCCGCGCCGCGGCGCTCGCGTTCTTCCGCGACCGGCGAGGCGCGCTGTCCTGACCCGCTACACCTTGGGGGATGGACGCTCCCCGATCACCCTGGCGCCGCGCCTTCAACGCTCCGCTGCTGACGGCGGCCGCGCTGCTCGTCCTCGCCGGGACGCTCGTCCTGCTCCTCGGCAGCGGCAACCTCGCGATCGGCGTCGGAGCCGGGCTCCTGGGGTTCGCGGCCGTGGTCCTGCTGGCGGGGTTCTTCCTGGCCATCGGCTACGGCGAGGACGACGAGCGCTCGTCCGGGCGCTCGTGACGGCGGGCGGCGCGTCCCTCCGCGGTCGCTGCCATCCTCGCGGCATGCGCCCACGACTGCTCGTCATCTCGGTCGCCCTGCTCACGTTGACCGCCTGCGGATCGGGCGGCGCGTCGGCGACCACCACCGGCGCCCCGGGGACCGGCACGACCACGACCACGACCACCGCGACGGCCGCCGCCTCGGGCCTGCGGCTCGCGCAGGTCGGGACGTTCGACCAGCCGCTCCTGGTGACCGCGCCGCCGAGCGACACCGAGCGGCTGATGGTCGTCGAGCAGCCGGGCGTCATCCGTCTCGTGCGCGGCGGGCGCGTCCTGGACCGCCCGTTCCTCGACATCCGCTCGCGCGTCACCGCCGGCGGCGAGCAGGGCCTGCTCGGGCTCGTCTTCGCCCCCGACTACGCGGACAGCGGGCGACTCTACGTCTACTACACCGATCGCGACTCCCGGCAGGCGGTCGTCGAGTACCGGCGCGGCGCCACCGGGGACGTCGCCGACGCGGGCTCGGCGCGCACGGTCCTGCGGATGGCCGACCCGGAGGGCAACCACAACGGCGGCTCGCTCGCCTTCGGACCGGACGGCCTGCTCTACATCGGCACCGGCGACGGCGGGGGCGCCGACGATCAGCACGGACGGCGCGGCAACGCCCAGAGCCTGGGGTCGCTGCTCGGCAAGATCCTGCGCATCGACCCGCGGGCTTCCGGTGGACGTCCCTACCGGATCCCGGACGGCAACCCGTTCACCCGTCGTGCGGGCGCCCGGGCCGAGATCTACGCCT
Source organism: Solirubrobacteraceae bacterium (assembly GCA_036782855.1). Classification (GTDB taxonomy): domain Bacteria; phylum Actinomycetota; class Thermoleophilia; order Solirubrobacterales; family Solirubrobacteraceae; genus F1-60-MAGs163. The sequence goes on along the minus strand of DAIPYF010000096.1, from coordinate 1,420 downwards.
ACGGACTGCGCAACCCGTGGCGGTTCTCGTTCGACCGCGCGACGGGCGACATCGCGATCGGGGACGTCGGGCAGAACGCGGTCGAGGAGATCAACTTCGCGCGCAGCGGCCGCGCGCGCGGCGTGAACTACGGCTGGCGCCCGTGGGAGGGGCGCCGGCGCAACTTCGACGAACCCGCGCCGGGCGCGGTCTTCCCGGTGCTGACGAAGAGCCACGCAGATGGCTGGTGTTCGATCACGGGCGGGTATGTCGTGCGCGACCCGGGTCTTCCGCAGCTGCGCGGACGCTACGTGTACGGCGACTTCTGCAAGGGGCAGCTGCGCGCTGCGAGCCTGCGCGCCGGTGGTGCGCGGAACGACCGCGCGCTCGGCCTCCCGCAGGTGCAGAGCCTCTCGTCGTTCGGCGAGGACGCGAGCGGGCGCGTGTACGTCACGAGCCTGAGCGGCCCCGTGTACCGGATCGCCTCGCGCTGACCTCAGGCGGTCCGTGCCGCGTCGCGGCGCGCGCGGGCGCGGGCGCGCCACGGCGTCGCGGTCGCCGGCGGCGCGGTGCGCAGCGCGTCGAGCGCGCGCTCGAGGTCCCGGGCGATCTCGGCGGCGTCCGGGACGACTTCGGCGTCCGCGTACACGCCCGCGTGGAGACGCCCGGCGTAGGACACGGCGCCGATGCTGAGCGCGTGGCCGTCGAGCAGCGGCACAGCGGGCCAGGCACCGGTCAGTTCCCGCCCCAGCAGTGCGAGCGGCTCCGCGGGGCCGGTGACGCTGGAGACGACGAGGGTGAAGCGGGCGGCCCGCGCCGCGGCGCGGGCGGCGGCCGCGCGGCCGGCGGGCGGGAGCAGATCGGCGGACCGCAGGAGGGCATCGCCGGCACCGGCGTCCCCGGCGGTCTTCCGCGAACGGGTGCGTGAGCGCACCGTGCGCAGAACGCGTGCCGGGTCGGGCTCGCCGAGCGGCAGGTCGACCGCGAGGAACGAGATGCGGTTGCCGAGGTCCGCGGCGTCCTCGCTCGTGCCGCGCGTGCTCGCGGGCACGAGCGCCCGCACGGCCGCGGGACGCTCACCGCGGCGGATCAGGGCCGCCCCGAGCGCGACGGCCGCGGCCCCGAGCAGCGCGTCGTTGACGGTCGCGCCGTGCAGCTGGGCCGCCGCGCGGACACCCGCCAGCGGCACGCGTGCGAACGCCGTGCGCCGCTCGCGCGACGGGGAGAGCTGGTTCAAGCGTGCGAGCGCGCACGCGTTCTACCGCGTGATGGGCCGGCTCTCGAAGGTGCCGGTGCGCGCCGACCTCGGCGACTTCCGGCTGCTCGACCGACGCGCGGTCGAGGCGTTCAAGCGCCTCCCGGAGCGCATCCGCTTCGTGAAGGGCCTGTTCGCGTGGATCGGCATGCCGCGCGCCGAGATCGAGTACGATCGCAGCCGGCG
>DAIPYF010000095.1:0-9712 GCA_036782855.1 Solirubrobacteraceae bacterium | reverse complement strand
CTGGGACCGGCCACGGGCCAGGGCTTCTACGCGTACCCGCAGCCGGACGCCGAGCAGCCCGCCGGCGAGGGCGCGGTCGTCAAGCTCGAGACGCGCGGCGACGTGGCGATCGCCTGGCTCGCGAACGGGCAGATGAACTCGATCGCGCCGCAGGTGATCGCCGACCTGCGCAAGGTCTGGGAGGCGGCGGACGACGCCGGCGTGCGCGCGCTCGTCATCGCCTCGTCGAACCCGATGCTGTTCTCGGCGGGCGCCGACATCAAGGCCTTCACGCAGCTCGACGAGGCCGGCGGGCGCACCCTGCTCGACGAGGCCCACGGGCTCCTGCGCGAGTTCGGGCGATCCTCGATCGTGACGGTCGCCGCGGTCAACGGCCACGCGTTCGGCGGCGGCTGCGAGCTTGCGATGGCCTGCGACGTGCGCCTCGCGGCACGCTCGGCGCTCTTCGGCCAGCCGGAGATCAAGCTCGGGATCATCCCCGGCTTCGGCGGCACCCAGCGGCTGCCGCGGCTCGTCGGCGAGAACAAGGCGCTCGAGATGAACCTCGTCGGCGATCCCATCGGCGCGGACGAGGCGCTGGACTTCGGCCTGGTCAACCGCGTCGTGCCGGACCACGAGCTGCTCGACAGCGCGCTGGCCTGGGCGCGGCGGCTCGCCGAGCAGGCGCCGCTCTCGGCCCTGCAGATCAAGCAGACCTCGGCGAAGGGCGACCTCGACGAGGGGATCGAGGCCGAGAAGGCCGCGTTCGCGCACGTCTTCGCCTCGGCCGACGGCCGCGAGGGCATCAGCGCCTTCCTGGGCAAGCGCAAGCCGAACTGGACGGGCGCGTGACGGCCGTGGGGGCAGAGCGCGAGCAGCTCGAGCTGCTCGCCGATCTCGTCGCCGCGGCCGGATCCGTCGTCGCGCTCACGGGCGCGGGGATCTCGGTGCCGTCGGGCATCCCCGACTTCCGCACGCCGGGGACCGGCCTGTGGGCGAACGTCGACCCCATGGCCGTCGCCCACATCGACGCGTGGCGCGCCGACCCGGAGCGCTTCTGGCACTTCTACGGGACCCGCTTCCAGACGCTGGAGGACAAGGAGCCGAACGGCGCGCACCGCGTGCTCGCCGAGCTCGAGCGCCGCGGCGTCCTGGACGCCGTGATCACCCAGAACATCGACATGCTGCACCGCAAGGCCGGGTCGCGCGAGCTCGTGGAGGTCCACGGCACGATCGAGCACAGCTCGTGCCTGACCTGCGGGATGCAGTACCCGCTCGACGAGACGCGGCGCCGGCTCACGGCCGACCCGCACGGCGTCCCGCGCTGCGACTGCGGCGAGCCGCTGAAGCCCGACGTCGTGCTGTTCGGCGAGTTCCTGCCCGAGGGCGTGCTGGAGCGCGCGCACGAGCTCGCCTCGCGCGCGGACGTCCTGCTCTGCATCGGCACGTCGCTCGAGGTGCAGCCGGTCGCGCAGCTCCCCGGCGTCACGCGCGGCAGCGGCGGCGCAGTCGCGATCCTGACGCAGGGCCCGACGCCGTTCGACGCCCGCGCTGACGTGCGGCTGGGCGGCGACGTCGTCAGCGAGCTCGAAGGCCTGCTCGCAGCGCTCGACGCGCGCGCTCAGCCGCCGAGCTGAGCGTTCGTCCGCGCGCGCAGCGCAGCCTCGAGCCGCGCCAGCGCGTGCGTGAGCGCGGCGATCCGCGCGTCGTCGAGCCCGCCCTCGAGCGCGGAGCCGGCGGCCTCGCCGACACTCTGCTGGAGGTCCCGCAGCTCGGCGATCCGCTCGTCGAGATCGGCCTGGCCGCTCCACGGCAGCAGCTCGGCGAGCGCGGCGTCGAACGCCGCGCGCAGCTGGAAGGCGCAGTCGCGCCAGCGTGCGGCGTCCGCGTCGGTCCGCGCGCGCAGCGTCAGCTCCTCGCATGCGAGCGCGACGTCGCGGCCCGCGAGGATGGCGGCGAAGCGCTCGGTGGGACGCAGGCCAGCGGTCCGCGATCCCCGGCCCGGCACGGGCGCCGGCACCAGCGCGGCGCTCGCCCAGCGACCGTCGGCCACCTGCTCGCCGGCGCCGACGCCGACCCGGATCGCGAGCACGCGCCCGCGGGTCACCATCGGGAGCGCCGGGTCGCCCGCGGCGACGCGCTGCGCGTGCAGCACGCGGTTGAGCACCGTGATCGCGCGGTCGGCCTCGGCCGGAAGGTCGGCGGAGCGCAGCCAGCGCTCGCCCGGCTCGGGGAGCGGCTGCGCCCGGATCAGCGTCGCGCGGGTGATGACGGCGGTCGCGGGCGCAGCACTCGGCGGGACCGGACGCGGGCGGGCGGTGCGCCGGCGGCCCAGCGGCCCGCGCGCGACCGGGGCGGCGAGTGTGCGCAGGACGAGGACGTGCTCCGGCTCACCTGCGTGGCCGCGGACGATGTACCGCCCGTCGGTCGGCCCGAGGACCCACGGGACCTCGACCTGGACGAAGGGGAAGAGTGCCGGCGCGCTCACGCCCGGCCGGTCAGCCCCGGCGCGGGCGGTCGGCGGCGTCGTGCCGGCGGGCCTGCGCGACGGTCTTCGGCGCGCGCTTGGTGACGGCGATCGACCAGCGGCTCGGGCGGATCGCGACGACCGGGTTGCGGATGCGGCCGAGCCCGGAGACCAGGCGGTCCCACTGGTCGGGACGCAGTGCGCTGATCGTGCCCGCGTCGGCGCTGGGGTGGTAGCCGATGTGGATGTGGTCCCAGTGGTCGGCCATCGCATACGTGTTGTCCGTGCCCGCGTACTCCATCAGCGTGATGATCTGGTGCGGCTTCATCGTGCCCTGCAGCGTGAGCAGGGCGCGCACCGCGCGGTCGGTGATCGAGCCCGGGCCCTGGTGGCCCGCGATCGGCACGCCGTTGATCGCGGCGACGTCGACGGCGTTGCCGCTGGAGTGCTCGGAGACGTTGCCGCTGGCGGTGAAGAAGCCGTGCCCGCAGTGGATCGGCGTGACGGTCGGCTTCATGCCGCGCGCGGCGAGGAACTCGAGGGACGCGAGGACGCGGCGATCGACGGCGCCGGACCGGATGTCCGCCCGGCCGCACTCGTAGATCTCGATGTCCGGGTTGTCGAGCACGTGCCGCATGAGCTGTTCCTTGCTCATCAGCATGATCTCGCCGATCGAGAGGCGGTGTCGGTCGCCCTCGGCGGCGCTGAGCACCGGGTTCTGCGCGCGGTAGATCGCGGTCGAGTCGAGCAGGCGCCAGCCGTCGAGCAGCGGCTTGGGGTCGATGCGCGGGGTCTTGGCGCCCGCGGGGCGGACCTCGAAGTAGAGATGCGGCGCCTTGGCGCGCTTCAGGGTCGCGGCGGCGGCCGTCTCGGCGCGTTCCTCGGCCTCGGCGTCGGCGCCCTGCGGGGCGGGGAAGGTGAGCGACGCGGCGCCCACGCGGCCGATGACGGTGCCGCCGATGACCTTGGCCCCGCGGCGCAGCTGCTTGAGGACGACGTCGCGGCGGTCGATCGCGAGCGGCTCGGCGAAGGCGGCGCGGAAGGCGCTGACGCCGGCCGGGATGGTCGTCGGCGCGGGCTGCTCGGCGTTCGCGCCGCCCTCGTCCTCGACCGGAGCGGGCTCCGGCAGGGCCATGCCGGGGGCGGTCGGCGCGAGGACCGGGGCGATCGTCAGGGTCGGGGAGATCTCCGGCTTGGGCGGCACGGCGACGATCGGCGTCGCCGGCGCGGCCGTGGTGGCGGGATCGGGGGTCGCGGCGGGCGTCCCGACGTCGATGCGCAGGGCGCGCAGCGCTGGCCGCGGCAGCTTGTGCTTCGCAGCGTGGCGGGTGGTCTTGACCTGGGCGCCGGCGCTCGCCGCGTGCTTCGGCGCCGGGTCGCTGGCCGAGACGCCGAGCTCACGGCGGATCGAGCGCAGGCTCTGCTTGCGCGGGCGCGCCACGGGGTAGACGGTCGCGAGCTTGGCGAGGTGGCCGTACGTGTAGGTGTTGCCGTAGGAGTCGCGCAGGCGGATGAAGGTGCCGAGCCGGCGCGAGGTGCCGAGCGCGATCACGCGGGAGTCCTGGATGGCGACGACCGGGGAGCCGGCCTTGGCGAAGATGCGGCGACCGCGGCGGGTGCCGCCCTCGGTCGCGATCGAGGCGTTGCCGGAGCTCACGCGCGCCTTGATCGCCTTGGGGCTGAGCCGCCCGGCGTAGGTCGCGGGCGCCGCGATCGGGAAGCGGCCGAGCGTCATGCCGGACAGGGAGGAGACGACCTCCGGGGGCAGCGCGCTCAGCGCGTGCGCGCGGCGCAGCACGTCGTTCACGTACCAGTCGGCGTGGTTGTAGGCGAAGATCGCGCGCCGCAGGTCCTCACCAGCTCCGGCCGCCCGCAGGTAGCGCGCGGCGGCGAAGATCGCGTCGACCGGGTTGTAGGGGTCGCGGCGGCCGTCGTTGTTGGCGTCGACGCCGTAGCTGGCCCACGTGCTGGGCATGAACTGCATCCAGCCGAGCGCGCCGGCCGTCGAGACGTTGAGGTTGCGCCCGTAGTCGGTCTCGATCGAGTTGATCGCGGCGAGGATCTCCCAGCGCACGCCGTACTGGACGCCGGCGGCCTGGTAGATCGGGAGCAGGAACGGCGGGACGCGGAAGCCGTCGAGCAGGATGTTCGGCACGCCGCGCGTGGTGGGCGCCGGCAGGACGTAGGAGCCGACGGGGCCGGAGGACGCGGGTCCGCCCGTCGCGGGGACGGGCTGCAGGAGGGAGCTGGGCGGCGCGGGTGGCCGGTCGTCGTCGGGCCCGGTGCCGCGCTCGCGCTTGGGCTTGCGCTTCTTCTGAACCTCAGGTCGAGGGTCAGGCTTGACGGTCTTCGGCTTCTTCGGCGTCTGCCGCGCCGGGGAGCCGCCGGCGGTGGGCGTCGACACCGGGGGAGCGCCCGCGGACGGCGCGGGCTGCGTCTGCGGGTCGGTCGCGGGGGCCGGCTGGTCGAGCGGGGTCTGCGCGGGCGGCTGCGCCTGCGGCTCGGGCTCCGGCTCCGGGGTGGGAGCCGGGGGCGGCGGGGGCGGCGTCTCCGGGGCGGCGCTCGGGCAGGGTCCGGGCGCACCGCCCGGGGTGCCGGCGGGGGCGGGCACGAGCGAGCCGTCGGAGGCGATGCACTGGACGGGCGCCGCGTTGGGCCCGGCGCCCTCCTCGCCTTCCGCGGTCGCGAACGCGGGAGCGATCGACAGGACCGCCAGCGCGAAGAAGGTGGCGATGATCCTGGTGAGGAGCGCGCGGGCGTAGATCACGTCGTCGACGCTCGGAGCCTGGCCCGCAACGGAGGTTCGGTGCGGGAGCCACCTGAGCAGCGCGAACGTAGCAGCGGTGGCGGACCGATCCAGGCGGTCTGCGACGCGTGCGCGAAGGGTGCGCCACGACGCGGCGATGGGGGATCGGGGGGTGTGGGGCACGGTTCTGGAGGATGTCGGACGTCCGGCGGTCGTCCTGCCCTCACCTTCGGCCGATCGGGCCTCGGGCTTGACCCCCGTGGGCACGATTGTGCGCGTTGCGGCGCGGGAGCGCGCCGGGAGGCCAATGCTAAGGCTTCAGTAGAAGGTGAGAGAAGGCCCCCGTACGGCGTCCGGGCAAGCGGTTCCGGTGCTGCGCTACGGTTCGCGCCCCCGACCCCGAGCCGGAAGGACGACGATGACCGACGAGACCAGTGCGGACGGCCTGCGCGACAAGATCGCCCGCCAGAGCGAGGAGACGCTCGGCAAGATCGCCCAGGACCTGCTCGAGAACCCGCTGGTCAGCGGCGCCCTGTCACGGGCGTTCGAGGCGCGCGAGCGCGCCGGCCAGGCGCAGGAGGCCGCCATGGGCGCGCTGAACCTGCCGTCGGCGTCCGACCTCGAGCGCCTCACCCGGCGCCTGCGCTCCGTCAGTCAGCGGCTCGAGGGGATCGAGGACTCGGTCGATCGGCTGGACGAGAAGCTCGCTCGGCCGCTCGGGGGCGGCACCGACGAGGCGGCGGCGATCGAGCAACGCCTCGCGGCGATCGACGAGGCCCTCAACGAGGTCGTCGCCTCGCTGGCGAACCTGCGTGCGACGGGCGCGGCCCCCGCGAAGAAGCCCGCGCGGCGCAAGCCGGCCGCCAAGCCCAAGCCCGCGACGGGCTGACGGTCAGGCGGCCTCCGCCAGGAGCGCGGCGAGCGCCTCGCGCCCGGCGCGGATCGACGCGGCCTCCAGCGCCTCCGAGGTGATGCGGGCGCCCGCGCCCGCCTCTGCGTCGCTCACCGCGAGCAGGCACGCAGCACGCACACCGCGCCGCGCGGCGACCGCGAAGATCGCCGCGGCCTCCATCTCGACCGCGAGGGCGCCGGCCGCGCGCCAGCCTTCCGGGCGCGCGGGGTCCGGGTCGTAGAAGAGGTCCGCCGAGGCGATCGGCCCGGTGTGGTCGGCGGCATGCGCGAGACGCTCCGTCAGGCGCGCGTCGGCCGGGAGCGGGTCGCGGGCGCCCAGCGCCGCGCTCGCGCCGTCGCCGGGGATCGCCGCCGTGACCGCGAGGAGGTCGCCGAGCGCGAGGCGCTCGTCGAGCGCACCGCAGGTCCCGACGCGGACGGCGATCTCCAGCCCGAGGTCGCACAGCTCCTCGAACACGATCGCCGCGCTGGGCCCGCCCATGCCGTGGCTCATGATCGTCAGCGGCGCGCCGTCGCTCGCGGTGCCGGTGTAGCCCCACAGCCCGCGGTTGTGGTTGAACATGCGCGGCGCCTCGGTGAGCTCCTGCGCGAGGAGCAGCGCGCGGCCCGGATCCCCCGACAAGAGCGCGCGCGGCGCGAGCGGGGCGGTGGGATGGATGTGGCGCGGTTGCCCCTGCATCGGCCGGCGAGGATAGTCTGCGCCCATGGCCAAGCAGCAGCAGGGTTCAAGCACACGCCGACAGGCCGCCGAGCGCGCCGATCAGGTCCGCTCCGCCGTCGAGGAGGCATTTCAGAGCGCGAGCTCCCAGCTCACCAAGGAGCGCGCGCAGGAGATCGCCGACGAGCTGAGCTCGGCGGCCGACCGGGTGCGTGAGGCGCTCGACCAGCTTCGACCGCCGACGCCCGACGACGTCCGCCGCATCATGGACCGGCTCGTCTCGCTCGAGCAGCGGGTCGCGGCGCTCGAGATCCCCGGTCGCCCGAAGCCGGCGGCGAAGAAGTCCCCGGCGCGGAAGAAGCCCGCGTCGCGGAAGAAGCCGGCCGCGAAGAAGGCCTCGCCCCGGAAGAAGCCGGCCGCGCGCAAGCCGGCGAAGAAGGCCGCCGCGAAGAAGCCGGCGGCGAAGCGCGCCGCCCCGCGGCGCGCGAGCTGAGGACGGTCACGCGATGGGTGTGGAGCTGCAGTCCCCCAAGGAGTTCAAGGAGGTCATGGACGCGGTCTTCTCGCTGATGAGCGAGGACCCCGACATGGGCCCGAAGCTCAAGGACGCCGACGTCCCGCAGCGGTTCGACTTCGACGACGTGGACATGGTGTGCAACGTGCGCGCCGGGCGCGACGGCGAGGACGTGAACCTCCACTGGGAGTGGAGCGACGACGTCGACTGGGAGCCCAAGGTGCAGATGAAGATGAGCGCCGAGGTCGCCGTCCGCTACTTCCAGGGCAAGGAGAACGTCCCGGTCGCGATCGCGCGGCGCCGGATCAAGACCGGCGGCGACGTCAAGGCCGCCCTCGCGCTGATCCCGATCACGAAGCCGGTCTACGCGCAGTTCCGCGGGGTCCTCGAGGACCGCTACCCGCACCTGCTCGCGTAGGGCGCCGGCACGTCGACAGCGCCGGTCGTCCGTGTCCGGGGAAGCCCCGTCGTCCCCGCCCGAGCGGGTGAAGGCCGCCGAGGTCGCGCGCCGCGCAGGCGTGACCCCGGCGACCCTCCGCCGCTGGGTCGCCGACGGGCTCGTCCCCGGAGCGCCGCGGAAGGCCGGTGCCGAGTGGCCGCCCGTCGCCGTCGCCCACGCGCGGATCGTGGCGCGCCTGCGCGACCGCGGTCACTCCCTCGGCGAGATCCGCCGGGCGACGAAGGAGGGCCGGCTCGCCTTCGGCTACGTCGAGGAGCTGCTCCCGGGACACGACGGCACGATCACGCTGCGGCAGGCATCCCGCAAGACGGGGCTCGAGCCCGCGCTGATCGAGCGGATCTTCGGGATGCTGGGGTTCGCGCGCCCGGAGCACCTGTCGGTCGAGGACGTCGACATGCTCGGCGACATGGCCCAGGTGCTCGACGCGGGATTTCCGCTCGCGGCGTTCCTGCAGCTCATGCGCGTGTACGGGCAGGCCCTGGCGCAGATCGCGGACGCCGAGGTGCGGCTGCTGCACCTCTACGTCCACGAGCCGCTCATGCGCGACGGCATCCCCGGCCTCGCGGTCGCCGAGCAGATGGGTGAGCTCGCCTCGACCCTGCTCCCGTTCTCCTCACCGGTGATGGACCACCTCCATCGGCGCCTGCTGCGGCACTTCGTGGAGCAGGACATCGTCGGGCACATGGAGACCGACCTCGGCGCGGCGGGCGACGAGCTGGGCCGGATGCGCACCGCGATCGCCTTCGCGGACCTCGCCGGCTACACGCAGCTCACCGAGCAGCAGGGCGATGAGGAGGCCGCGAGCATCGTGGAGCGCTTCGTCGGGGACGTGACCCACACCCTCCCCGACGAGGCGCGGATCGTGAAGACGATCGGTGACGAGGTGATGCTCGTGTCGAGCGATCCGGCGGCGCTCGCCGACTGGGCGGTCGGCTTTCAGGCGCTCGCGGCCGGGCGTCCGATGCCGCGGATCGGCATCCATGCCGGTGAGGTCCTCTACCGCGACGGCGACTACTACGGGCGCGAGGTGAACCTCGCGTCGCGCGTGGCGGCGCGCGCGGCCGCCGGCGAGGTGCTGGTGACGCGCGCGATCGTCGATCTCGCCGAGGGCCACCAGGAGTTCGACCGCATCGGCGAGGTGAAGCTCAAGGGGTTCTCCGAACCCACCGAGCTCTACCTCGCGATCGGCCCCGACGGCGGCTGACCCGCGCGTAGACTCGCGTCATGTCCTCCGCGGCCGATGCGCTTCCCGGCCGGGTGCGCGAGACGGGCCTGCTGCCCGCCGGGGAGCCGGTCGTGGTCCTGCTCTCCGGTGGTCGCGACTCCATCTGCCTGCTCGACCTGGCCGTCCTGCTGAGCGGTCCGGGAACCGTCGGCGCGCTGCATGTCAACTACGGGCTGCGCGCGGAGTCGGCCGGCGACCAGGCGGTCTGCGAGGAGGTGTGCCGCCGCCTCGAGGTGCCGCTCGACATCGAGCTGGTGGCGGCCCCGGCGGGCGCCGGGAACCTCCAGGCGTGGGCGCGGGACGTGCGCTACGGGGCCGGCGCGCGGCTGGCGGCGGCGCGCGGTGCGCGGCTCGCCGCCGGTCACACGGTCACCGACCAGGCCGAGACGATCCTCTACCGGCTCGCCGCATCGCCCGGGCGCCGATCGCTCCTGGGCATGCCCGTGCGGCGCGGGCTGCTGGTGCGCCCGCTGCTGGCCGCCGGCGCCGATCGCGCGGAGACCGCGGCGTGGTGTGCAGGCCGCGGCCTGCGGTGGGTGGAGGACGCGAGCAACGACGACGCGGGCAGGTACGCGCGCGCCCGCGTCCGGAGCCGCGCCATGCCCGCGTTGCGCGAGCTGCACCCGGCGGCGGAGGCGAACCTCCTGCGGACCGCCGAGCTGCTCCGGGACGAGGCGGAGGGGCTGGACGTCGTCGTCGACACGGCGCTCGCGGGGCGCGACCGGATCGAGCTCGGGCACCTCGCGGCGCT